>PHEF01000017.1 GCA_002842875.1 Alphaproteobacteria bacterium HGW-Alphaproteobacteria-3
AACATCCTCCGGGCCATCAACATCCGAACCGCAGCCGCCTGAAACCAAAAGAGGCCCCGGTTAAACCGGAGCCTCCGTTCAGTTTCCACACAGCCTGCGATGGCCGGGGCTTTTTCGCGTCCGCACAGTGTTTTGCGGATTATTCTGCGCTGCTCTCGCCGGTCAGCGCCTTGGCCGTCACGCTCACCTCAGCGGCGCTCTCCTCGCGGGTCAGCGGCTTGAAGGCGCGCGCCATCCCGGTCGCCTCCTTGATCTCGCCCGGCGTCATCGTGGCCGAGAGATTTTCGAGAGCCTCGGTCGCGAATTTCGGAAACCCGCCCTCGATCGCGAGCTGATAATACATATAGGCCTTCACCTTGTCGGCCTCGACACCCGCGCCCTCTTCGTACATGACGGCAATATTGTACTGCGCGCTCGGATGTCCCTGCCGCGCCGCTGCCTCGTACCATTTGGCCGCTCCGGCGAGATCCTGCGGAACGCCCCAACCCTTGTCGAACAGGGTGCCGAGATCGGCCTGCGCACGTGCATCGCCCCACTCAGCGCCGATTGTGTAGTACTTGACGGCCTCTTCCATGTTCCGTTCGACGACAGCGGCATCGAAATAAGCTTCGGCGAGCTGGAAGGCCGCACCGGCGTCCTGTTTCTCGTCCACGGCGCGGCCCCATTCGGCCATCGCCTCGGGATAGAAGCCGCGCTGGTAGAGATCCTCTCCCGACGCCTCGTTCGGCGCGCCTTCGATCGCCGGATCGGGCTTGCTCGGATCGGCGAGCCCCTCGGCGCCGGAAGCGCCCACTCCCGCGAAAAAGACAAGGCCGGCCAGAATGGCGAACCAAGCGATCATACCCGGCCGCAACCGCGCATTTCCGCTCCGGACGGCCGCCGTCCGCTTTGCATTGTAGTCCATAGCTTTCCTCCCTCCGCGCTGTCGGGCAGTCTCCGGCCGTTGGCGCACTCTCGTTCTCGCCGATGATCCGGGAGCGCCCGGCCAGCCTCAAGTTACAGCTTGGTCAGATTCCCGTATCGCCAACAATATGGAAAAATAAGGCGGCACCTAGGCGGTGCGGAGGTTGTCGCTCGCGACGAAGCAAACCGGTCGAGGGAAGACGGCGCCCCGCGATGGCGATCCCGGCAGGACTCGAACCTGCAACCGACAGATTAGAAATCTGTTGCTCTATCCGGTTGAGCTACGGGACCGGGAACCGGCCTCAATGCGTCCAGAGGCTCTGGCGGCCGAATTTGAAATTGTCGGCATAGGCCTTGATCGAGCGGCGCTGCGTTCTGGGTTCGGAAAGCTGGTACTCGATACCGTGCTTCACGGCATAGGCAACCGCCTCTTCCTTCGTGTCGAAGCGAAGCGTTACCTGCGCATTGGTGTCGCCCGAACTGGTCCAGCCCATCAGGGGTTCGACCTTGCGCGCGCTGCCCGGTTCAAAATCGAGCACCCATTTCCGGGTCTTTGCCCGTCCCGACTGCATCGCGGTCTTGGCGGGTTTGTAGATGCGTGCGCGTGCCAATTCGAATCCCTTGAAACTCTCGCCCCGCCTGCCGGGGCCGTCGCGAAACATTATTCTTATCGCCCCAAAAGCGACGAATTTGCAAGCGATAACAAGGTCATCGCCTCGGTACGGCGACTTCGGCAAATGAGTACCGCAGTTCTTCTGCGACGAAGGAGTACCCCCATGAGCATTCCGCCCCGTTATCTCGACCGCGACACCGCCATCTCCCTGCTTGCTGCCAAGGGGTTCAATCATCTCGACATCGAATGCGTCCTGGATCTGACCGGGCCTGTGCACCGCCATGGCGCTCCCGTCTGGCCGGCTTCCGCCGTGGAACGCCTCGCCGCGCGCGCCTGGTGGCTCCACAAGAACGACATCGGCCTCGCCATGCCTGAAGCGGCCTGACACGGACGGCAAGAGGACATGCACCCGCAGGCGATCCCGTCCGGGGTCGCCTGTTTCGTTTTCGGGCTCGATCTCGAGATTGAATGGTCGGGGCGGAGAGATTCGAACTCCCGACCCTCTGCTCCCAAAGCAGATGCGCTACCAGGCTGCGCTACGCCCCGACATGCCCTGCAAATACACCCGTTGAAGCGCCCGCCGCAACTCCGCAGAGGAAAACGGCAAATCAGCCTTTGGATTTGTGCCGGGGCATCAGCTTGAAGACGCCGCTCGCCTTCAGCACGGCCCGGCCGCCGACATGGAGGTCAGCCTCGCAAAAGGCGACGGACTTCGTTGCCCGCGTTACCCGCGCTGTCCCTTCGAGCCACTCGCCCGGCCGTGCCGAGGACAGGAAGTCCGAATTCATCCGAACGGTCAGCGCGACGGTTTGCGTCTCCCGCCAGACGGCGGTCCCGAGAAGCCCGTCGGCGAAGGCCATAAGCATTCCGCCATGCGTGATGCCCCGCGAATTGCAGTGACGTTTCTTCACGCGCACGCCATGCACGAAGCCGTCCGGCGTCACCTTGTGGTAGAAGGGGCCGTTATGCGTCGTGTATGGCCCACGGCTCGTCGACAGGACGAAGCCTTCGGGCGGGTTGTCGTCTTCCGGTTCGCTCATTCGGCCGTGTTCAATGGGAATGGTACAAGCCGTCGCCGGACGGCGGGGCGCCGTCCTCATAACATGCGTTGCCGGACGGATAAAACGGCGATCAGTTGCCCAGCGGCGTATTCTGCAACATTTCGGCGACCATCAGCCCCTTCGGGCCCTCACCGAAGCGCACCTGCACCTGCTCGCCCGGCGTCAGGTCGCTGATGCCGAATCGGCGCAGCGTTTCCATGTGAATGAAAATGTCGGGCGTGCCCTCGCCACGGGTCACAAAGCCATAGCCACGCGCCCGGTTGAACCATTTGACCGTCACTGTTTCGAAGTCGCCGATTGGAACAACCTGCGCCGCGCCGGCACGGTTCGCCACGCGCGCGCCTTCGCCCGCCGGCCTGACTGCGGTTGTGTCATCTATATCGAGAACCTTGATGGCCTGATTTCCCTTGGGGCGGCGCACCGCCTCACAAGTCACGGTGGTCCCTTCGTCAAGCCCATCCCGTCCCGCCTGCTTCAGGCAAGACAAATGAACCAGAACATCGTCCCGCCCGTCATCGGGAATGATGAAGCCGTAGCCCTTGACCGCATCAAACCATTTGACGACGCCCGTGACCTCGAAAGACACGTCGACGGAATCCGCCACACTTTCTAAACGCTCTTCCATCCCCACCACGATCGTCATCCGGACAGTCAACGAAAGGTTTGGCCCCAGTATTGACCGCACCGGAATTTTTGATGGCCCGTGGTTCCTCCCCCTAAGGCCCCCCATTATTATGACAACTATAACAGCGTTGGTTAAACATTGAAAGCGCGCAGGATCGGCGGAAATCGGCCGGGGAATTTCCGGTCTTTCTTGCCCTGCCCGCGGGCGCATTGCATATTGGAACCAATCAACAGGGGTTCCGGCGCTTCGGGCGATTGGAGGGTCTCGTCAGCCGCGCATTCGTGCGGTCCCGGCATCATCTCCGGGCAACCGGCGCTCCCTTCATGGCCGTTCGTGCCACTTGCCAGCAGGGAGATCATGACAAAGGCCGTCGCGTTACTGGTTGCGTTGTTCGCGCTCTGGCTGGCTCTGTCCGGCTATTTCAAACCTTTTCTGCTGACGCTCGGCGTTCTCTCCTGCCTCTTCACTGTCTTTCTGGCGGCGCGCATGAAGCTTCTCGACGACGAAGCCGTGCCGCTGCAGCTTCGCCTGTCGCTGCTTCTTTACTGGGGCTGGCTCGGGCGCGAAATATTCAAATCCGCGCTCGCCGTTTCGAAGGTTATCCTTGCCCGGGAAATGCCGATCGGCCAGCAACTGATCGCCATTCCCAGCACGCAGAAAACCGAAATGGGGCACGTCATTTTTGCCAACTCGATAACGCTCACCCCAGGCACGGTCACCGTGGCGGCGGGCGGCGGGCGCTTTCTTGTTCATGCGTTGAACGAGGGCTTCGCGGCGCCCGAGGGTTTCGCCGAGATGGACAAGCGCGTAACCGCCGTCGAGGTTCGCTGAAATGACCTTGTTTCTCGGGGCCGCCGCGGCAATTTTCGTTGCCATCCTGCTCGTTTTGATCCGGCTCTTCGCGGGGCCGACGCTTTACGATCGCGTGCTTGCGGTCAACACTTTCGGCACCCTGACCGTGCTGCTGCTGAGTATCCTTGGGTTCATCACCGGCAGACCGGACTTCCTCGACATCGCGATGCTTTATGCACTCATCAATTTCGTGAGCACCATCGCCATCCTGAAGTTCTTCCGCTATCGCGCGCTCGGCCGCGCATCCGCCGATGGGGAGGAGCGCTGATGGACTTTTTCACCGTCGATCTTCTTCGCGACATCGCGAGCGGAATAGCCTTCGCCGCCGGTGGCGTCTTTCTGCTGATCGGCACATTCGGCCTGGTCCGCCTGCCCGACGTCTGGTCCCGGCTGCATGCCGCGGGCATCGTGGACACGGTGGGCGCCGAGCTCATGCTCATCGGCATGATGATCCAGGCAGGGTTCACACAAGCAACAGTGAAGCTTCTCCTGATCAGCCTCTTCCTCTTCGTCACCAGCCCGACCGCCACCCATGCGGTCGCCAACGCCGCTTTCGTCGCGGGAATCAGGCCCGTGCGCCTGCGTCGCAACGAAGCAGCGGACGTCATCGGCGAAACGGTAAAAAAGGCAGCGAAATCATGAGTGCCGACCTCCTCGGTATCGCCACCATCGACATTCTGCTCTTCACCTTTCTGGTGGTGACGGCAATTGCCATCATGCACCTGCGAAATCTCTTCGCGGTGGTGATGCTTGCAGGCGTCTTCAGCCTGCTCTCGGCCAGCCTCTTCGTAACGCTCGATGCCGTCGATGTGGCATTCACGGAAGCGGCCGTTGGCGCGGGCATATCGACCGTTCTGATGCTCGGCACGCTCGCGCTGACCGTGCGCGAGGAGAAGAAGCCGGCGCATTCCGTTTTCCTGCCTGTCCTTGTCTGCCTCGTGGCAGGTGCCGCTCTCATATACGGTACGCTCGACATGCCTGCTTTCGGATCCGCCGATGCACCGATCCATCTGCATGTGGCGCCCGCCTATATCGAACGCACACCGATCGACACCGGCGTGCCCAACATCGTGACGGCGGTGCTTGCAAGCTACCGCGGATACGACACGCTCGGCGAGACGGCGGTCATTTTCACGGCGGCCATTGCCGTATTGCTGCTATTGGGTGCGGGTACCCGGCAATCCGGCAAAGACGGCAGCAAGGAGTAATCGCCCGTGGAACACCACTCCATTCTTCGTGTCGTCTCGAAGCTCCTCATTCCGCCGATCATCCTCTATGCACTCTACGTGCAGTGGCACGGCGACTACGGGCCGGGCGGCGGGTTCCAGGCGGGCGTCGTTTTCGCGGTGGCCTTCATTCTTTTCGCGCTTGTCTACGGTGTAGACGAAATGATGCGTATTCTTCCGCCGCGCCTGCTGCATGCGCTTGCCGGTATCGGCGTCCTGATCTATGCGGGCACTGGCGTCGTCACGATGCTGCTCGGCGAAAATTTCCTTGGCTACAATGTGCTCGCGCACGATCCCAGACACGGGCAGGAATGGGGCATCATCGTCGTCGAATTCGGCGTCGGCCTGACCGTTGCGTCCGTGATGATGTCGATTTTCATTGCCTTCGCCTGCCATAATCCGCCCATCAAGGACGAGGGATGGTGATGCCCGATATCGTCCTCGATCTCGATTTTTTTCTCGGCCACTACAACTACTGGATGTTCGTCATCCTGATGATGACGGGCCTCTACGTGACGGTGAGCCGCGGAAACCTCATCAAGAAGATTGTCGGGCTGAACCTGTTCCAGACCTCGGTCTTCATGCTTTACATATCGATGGGCAAGGTCATCGGCGGCACGGCGCCGATCCTGACCGGCGACCCCGATACCGTCTATTCGAACCCGCTGCCTCACGTTCTCATCCTCACCGCCATTGTCGTCGGCATCGCCACGACGGCGCTCGCGCTCGCGCTGGTCATTCGTATTCGCGAAACCTACGGAACAGTCGAGGAAGACGACATTCTGAAAATGGAGCATGAGATGGACTTCGGCGTGCGCAAGCCCGGTGGAGGCAGCCGCTGATGCTCGAGATTATCGAAGCAAATCTGCCTGCGTTGCAGGTGGTGGTGCCGCTTGTCGCGGCGCCCGTCTGCGCCATGCTTGGCCGTGGTGGCCGGGCATGGGCATTTGCCACGGGCATTTCCTTCCTGACCTTCGCGATCTCCGTTTCGCTCTTCGCCACTGCCTATGGCGGTTCGCCGATCTCCTATGAGATGGGCAGCTGGGCGCCACCGATCGGCATCGAATACCGCATCGATGTCCTGAATGCGTTCGTTCTGATGATCGTGTCGGGCATCGCCGCGTTCGTGATGCCCTATGCGCGTCTCAGCGTGGCTTCGGAAATTCCGGCGGAGCGCCAGGCCTTCTTCTACACGGCCTTCCTCCTCTGTCTCACCGGCCTGCTCGGCGTGACGATCACCGGCGATGCCTTCAACGTCTTCGTCTTCCTCGAAATTTCGTCGCTTTCGACTTATGCCCTCGTTGCATCCGGCGCGTGGCGCAACAAGCGCGCCCTGACGGCGGCCTACAATTATCTGATCATGGGTACGGTCGGCGCCACCTTCTTCGTCATCGGCATCGGCATGCTCTACATGATAACGGGCACGCTCAACATGGCCGACCTCGCCGTGCGGATCGCCGAACATGGCGACAGCCGGACGCTGCGCATGGGCTTCGTCTTCATTTTCATCGGCATCGGGCTGAAGCTGGCCATGTTCCCGCTGCACCTCTGGTTGCCCAATGCCTACAGCTTCGCTCCGTCCGCCGTAACGTCCTTCATTGCGGCAACGGCAACGAAAGTCGCGGTCTACGTTCTCCTGCGCTTCATGTTCACCGTCTTCGGCTTCGACTATGCCTTTCAGGCATCGACGCTCGAAAATGTGCTTCTTCCCGTGGCCATTGTTGCAATGTTCGCAGCATCGCTCGTCGCCATCTTCCAGGACGACCTCAAGCGCATGCTCGCTTATTCGAGCATCGCGCAGATCGGCTACATGCTTCTCGGCCTCGCCTTCCTGACGCATACGGGGCTCGTCGCGACCATCGTGCATCTCTTCAACCACGCCGTAACCAAAGGCGCGCTCTTCATGGTCGCCGGCTGTTTCGTCCTCTCCGCCGGCACGAGTTCGATTTCCGGTCTTCGCGGCGTCGGACGCGACATGCCGTGGACGACGGCTGCCTTCGTTGCCGGCGGCTTGAGCCTGATCGGCCTTCCGCTGACGGTTGGCTTCATCAGCAAATGGTATCTCGTGCAGGCATCTCTCGAACTCGGCTGGTGGCCCGTGGCGCTCCTCATCATGGGCTCCTCGCTCCTCGCCATCATCTATGTCTGGCGCGTCGTCGAAGCGGCTTATCTCAAGCCCGCGCCGGAGGGCGTTACCCGCCGCGAAGCGCCCCTGTCGATGCTTGTGCCGGCATGGATACTGGTTGGCCTTTCGATCTGGTTCGGCATCGATGCGACACTCACGACGACCGCAGCAAGCCGCGCCGCCGATACACTTATCGGTTCATCTCAAATTCTCTGGCAGGAGTAAGTCGCAATGACCGATGCGAACGCCCTCCTCCTCGCCCTCGCGATCCCCACCATCGCCACGTTCCTGATCGCGGCGTCCGGCAGCCGCCCGAACATCCGCGACGGCATAAGCGTTGTGGCTTCTATCGCCACCTTCGCCGTCGTCCTGCGCCTCCTCGAATCCATCATGGCAGGCGCGCGCCCTTCGGTGACGCTGGTCGAGGTGATGCCCGGCCTCGTGATCAACTTCTCGATCGAGCCGCTCGGCATGCTCTTCGCGACGGTCGCTTCGGGGCTGTGGATCGTGACCGCGATCTACTCGATCGGCTATATGCGCGGCGCACACGAAAAAAAGCAGACACGCTTCTATATCTGCTTTGCCCTGGCGATCGCCGCGGCACTCGCCATTGCCTTTTCCGGCAATCTCTTCACGCTCTTCATCTTCTATGAAGTGCTGACACTCTCGACTTATCCTCTCGTCGCCCACAAGGAAACGCCGGAGGCGCGCGCGGGCGCGCGCGTCTATCTCGGTATCCTGATGACCACCTCGATCCTGTTTCTGCTGGTCGCCGTGATCTGGACATGGAACCTGACCGGCACGATGGAGTTTCGTGCGGGCGGTATTCTCGAGGGGAACATCGACCCGGCCTTCGTTCCGTTCCTGCTGGCGCTCTTCGCCTTCGGCATCGGCAAGGCGGCGCTCATGCCTTTCCATCGCTGGCTGCCAGCCGCCATGGTCGCGCCGACGCCCGTCAGTGCGCTGCTTCACGCCGTCGCCGTGGTGAAGGCCGGCGTCTTCACCATGCTGAAGGTTGGCACCTATATTTTCGGCATCGGTTTTCTCGGCAGGACCGGCGCCTCCGAATGGCTCGTCTGGCTGGCCGCCGCAACGATCCTGATTGCCTCCATTATCGCGCTCACCAAGGACGACCTGAAGGCGCGGCTCGCCTATTCGACGGTCAGCCAACTCTCCTACATCACTCTCGGCATGGCTCTCGCAAACCAGATGGGCATTGTCGGCGGCGCGATGCATATCGTCATGCACGCCATGGGCAAGATCACACTCTTCATGTGCGCGGGCGCGATCTACGTCGCGGCGCACAAGACGAAAGTGAGCGAACTCGACGGCCTCGGCCGCAAGATGCCCCTCACCTTCATCGCCTTTACCATCGCCTCGCTCAGCATCATCGGCCTGCCTCCCTTTGGCGGCGCGTGGAGCAAGTGGTATCTCCTGCTCTCCGCTGCGGATGCCGGACAACTTGTCATCATCGGTGTGCTGATGCTGAGCTCGCTGCTCAACGTCGCCTATCTTCTCTCCATTCCGGCGCGCGCCTTCTTCGCGCCGCCGAGAGGACAGATGGCGCATTCGCTCGGCGCCGCGGCTTCGCCCTCGAAAGGGTGGGAGGAAGCGCCTCTCTTCTGCCTCGTGCCGATCTGCCTGACGGCATTGGGCTGCATTGCGCTCTTCTTTGCCGTCGGCGGCATCTACGAATACCTGCTCAGTATCCCGATTTTGCCGGAGACCGCGCCATGACCGATCAATCGAACGGCAAGACCGAGGGCATGCCGCCGCTCGCGCGCCTCCTCTCGGGTATCGACAAACCGCGCAATGTCGCGCGTTTGTTCTATCTGCTGCTGGCCGTCTGCGTCGCGCTTGGCCTCGCCGACTTTTTCTATAGCAAGCACGGTTACTTCGCGGTCGAAGAGTTTCCGGCGATCTATGGTCTCTTCGGCTTCGTCGTCTATGCGGCCGTCATCTTTCTCGCCAAGGGCCTTCGCCTCATCATCAAGCGTCCGGAGAACTATTACGAACCCTTCGCCATAGACACGGAAGACGAGCGTGCCGCCGGAAGCGCCCCGGAAGCGACGGGAGGCAAACCGAATGCCTGAGATCGGAACTCCCGCTCTTGTCTATATGGTCGCGGCACTGATCGTACCATTCGTGCGCCCGGCGACGCTTCGGCAGATACTGCTGCTTGCGGTTCCGGTGCTGGGGTTGCTCACGTTCTGGCAATTGCCCTATGGAACCTATGGCACCTTCAACCTGATGAACATGCACATCGGCCTCATGCGGCTGGACGCGCTGTCATATGTTTTCGGATTGATCTTCTCTCTCGCGGCCTTCCTCGCCCTGCTCTACGCCTGGCATGTGCGCGACACCGTTCAACAGGTCGCGACGCTGCTTTACGCGGGCGCCGGGCTTGGCGCGGTTTTCGCGGCGGACCTTGTAACGCTCTTCGTTTTCTGGGAAGGCACGGCCATCGCCTCGGTCTTCCTGATATGGGCGCGCAGGACTGAAGGCGCCTATGCGACCGGCATGCGTTATCTCATCGTGCAGGTCGGCTCGGGCGTCATCCTGCTCGCTGGCATCGTCCTGTTCTATCGGGAAACCGGCTCGATCGCCTTTTCGAAAATGGGCCTCGAAAGTCCGGCCACATGGGCAATCTTCCTGGCATTCGGTATCAAATGCGCCTTCCCGCTGCTTCACAACTGGCTGCAGGACGCTTATCCGGCGGCCACAATAACGGGAACGGTGACGCTTTCGGCTTTCACCACCAAGCTCGCGGTCTATGCGCTCGCCCGTGGTTATCCCGGCACTGAGCTTCTCATCTATATCGGCGCCACGATGACGCTCTTTCCCGTCTTCTTCGCTGCCGTCGAGAATAATTTGCGCCGCGTGCTCGCCTATAGCCTGAACAACCAGCTTGGCTTCATGGTCGTTGGCGTCGGCATCGGCACGCCGCTCGCGCTCAACGGCACGGTCGCGCATGCGTTCTGCCACATCCTCTACAAGGCCCTGCTTTTCATGAGCGTGGGCGCCGTGATGTACCGCACCGGAACCAGCAAGGCGTCCGAACTCGGCGGTCTCTACAAGTCCATGCCGCTCACGATGATCTTCTGCGTCGTCGGCGCCATGTCGATCTCCGCCTTTCCGCTCTTTTCGGGTTTCATTTCAAAAAGCCTGATCCTCTCGGCGAGCGCCGATACGGGGCATTTCTTCGTCTGGCTCGCGCTTGTCGTCGCCTCGGTCGGCGTGCTCGAACATTCGGGCATCAAAATTCCTTACTTCACCTTTTTCGCGCACGACGCAGGCCATCGCGTGAAGGAAGCGCCGTTCCACATGCTGCTTGCCATGGGTATCACAGCCGCCCTCTGCATCGGCCTCGGTGTCTTCCCGTCGCTTCTCTACGGCATCCTGCCCTATGCGGTGGACTACACGCCCTACACAGTCACGCACGTCGTTACCCAGCTCCAGTTGCTGCTCTTCGCCGGCCTCGCCTTTGCCGTGCTCATTCGCACGGGGCTCTACCCGGCGGAAATCCGTTCAGTGAATCTCGACTTCGACTGGACCTATCGCCGCTTGCTGCCGGCGGCCCTCTCCGGTGTCGCCTATCTCGTCCAGGGCACATGGCGGTTCGCCTCGCGTATCGTCATGGGGCGCGTGGACAGCCTGATCGCAGGCGTCTACCGGGCGCATGGACCGCAAGGCCCGCTCGCGCGCACATGGCCGACCGGTTCCATGGTGCTGTGGATCGCGGTGCTTCTGGGTATGACGCTGGTGCTCGCCTACATATAATGCCCGGATGAAGCGCCACCGCGCGCGCCGGAAGTCAAATCAGGAAGGAGACGCCCCATGGAAATGTCAGGCGAATACAGAATTCCGGCCCCGCGCGAGGAAGTCTGGGCGGCGCTCAACGATCCTGAAGTTCTGCAGAAGTCAATCCCCGGTGCCGAATCCGTCATCAAGGTTGCCGATGATGAGTTCGAAGCCGTCGCCAAGGCGAAGGTCGGCCCGGTCAGCGCCCGCTTCAAGGGCAAGGTCAAGCTCACCGACATCGACCCGCCGAACGGTTACACGATCTCCGGCGAGGGCAATGGCGGGGCGGCCGGCTTCGCCAAGGGTTCCGCGAAAGTCTCTCTCACCGAGGCCGATGGCGGCACACTCCTCTCCTACACCGTCAGCGCCCAGGTCGGCGGTAAGCTTGCCCAGATCGGCCAGCGCTTCATCGAATCCACGGCGTCGCGCATGTCGCAGGAATTCTTCGACAATTTCTCGCAGCTTGCCGGCGGCAGCCGGGTCGAACCTGCCGCCTCCGACATCCCGGAACTCGTCGATGAGATGGGGCATGGCATCCCCACAAAGTCGCCCGACTACGATGCGATTTCGCCGACAGGCGTTCCGCTCGTGCCGGACGAGGAAGCCGGGATGAGTTTCTCGCCCTGGGTTTGGGCGCCCCTTCTGATAATTGCTCTCATTTTGTTGGTTTGGTTCATCGGCATTTGAGGGGACGGCCTGCTTGCGCTTGACGGCGCAAGGCCGACAGTCGAGACTCTTGAAAACGCAGCGGAAGGCCAATTCCGCCCAAGACCCAGCCAATTCAGAGAGGTAGTCGCATGCCCGTTGTGTCCATGACGGTCAACGGCAAGTCCGCAAGCGCCGATGTCGAGGCGCGCACGCTGCTTGTCCAGTTCATCCGCGAACAGCTCGGACTTACCGGCACGCATGTCGGCTGCGACACCAGCCAGTGCGGCGCCTGCGTCGTGCATGTGGACGGTCGCGCCGTGAAATCCTGTACCATGCTTGCCGCGCAGGCGGATGGCGCGGACATCGTCACCATCGAGGGGCTGGCGAAGAACGGCGAACTCCATCCCGTTCAGGCCGCCTTCCGGGAGCATCACGGGCTCCAGTGCGGTTTCTGCACGCCGGGCATGATCATGACGGCGGTGGACATGATCCGCCGCAAGCCGGATCTCGACGAAGAGACGGTGCGCGAAGAACTCGAAGGCAACATCTGCCGCTGCACCGGCTACCACAACATCGTGAAGGCGATCCTCGCGGCGTCTCGGGAGATGCGCTGAAGGCGAGGACGAACAATTTCACGGGAGGAGGAAATCCAATGTCGGATGCAGCATCTGGAGAAGGCATAGGCCAGCCGGTTCGCCGCAAGGAAGACTTCCGCTTCATCACGGGCAATGGCCACTATACCGACGACATCAACCGCCCGCGCCAGACCTGGGCTTATTTTCTTCGCTCGCCACACGCCCACGCCCGCATCAAGTCGATAGATACCTCGGCCGCAGAGGCCGCGCCCGGCGTCGTCGCCATATTCACCGGCCGTCATGTTGCCGATGACGGGCTGGGCGGTCTCATCTGCGGCTGGACCGTCACATCGAAGGACGGCACGCCCATGAAGGTCGGCCCGCACCCGATCCTCGCCCTCGATACCGTCCGCTATGTCGGCGATCACGTCGCCATGGTCGTTGCCGAAACGCTTGCCGATGCCCGCGCCGCGGCCGAGATGATCGACGTCGACTATGACGCGCTCCCCGCCGCCGCTTCGCTCTCCGCGTGCCAGAACGCCGCTGCGCCCCAGGTTCATCCCGAAGCGCCGCGCAACACCTGCTTTGAATGGGAACTCGGCAACAAGGCGGAAACGGAAGCGGCCTTTGCGAAGGCCGGCCGTATCGTGAAGCTCGACCTCAAGAACAACCGGCTAATCCCGAACGCTATGGAGCCCCGCGCCGCGCTCGGCGAGTTCGACAAGGGCACCGGCATCTACACGCTCCACACCACGAGCCAGAACCCGCATGTGGCGCGCCTCGTCCTCTCCGCTTTCGTCGGCGTCGCGCCGGAACACAAGCTTCGTGTCATCGCGCCCGATGTCGGCGGCGGCTTCGGCTCCAAGATTTTCATCTACGCCGAAGAAACCGCCTGCGTCTGGGCAGCCGCGAAGGTCGGCCGCCCGATCAAATGGACGGCGGATCGCTCGGAGGCCTTCCTGTCCGATGCGCATGGCCGCGATCATTTGAGCCACGCCGAACTGGCGCTCGACAAGGACGGCAAGTTCCTCGCGCTGCGCGTGAAGACGGTCGCCAATCTCGGCGCCTATCTCTCGACATTCTCCGCCTCCGTGCCGACCTACCTCTACGGCACGCTGCTTTCGGGCCAATACGACATTCCCGCGGTCTATGTCGAGGTCGACGGCGTCTACACGCATACGGCGCCCGTCGATGCCTATCGCGGCGCGGGCCGGCCCGAAGCGACTTATCTCGTCGAGCGCATCGTCGAGACGGCGGCGCGCGAAACCGGCATCGATCCCGCCGAACTCCGTCGCCGCAACTACATCCGCACCTTCCCCCACCAGACACCTGTCATCATGAACTACGACACGGGCGACTACGAAGCATCGCTCGCCGCCGCCATGGAAGCCATCGACTACAAGGGCTTCCCTGCCCGCAAGTCCGAAGCGGCAAAGCGTGGCAAGCTGCGCGGCATCGGCTTTTCCTCCTACATCGAGGCCTGCGGCATCGCCCCGTCCGCCGCCGTCGGTTCGCTCGGTGCCGGTGTCGGCCTCTGGGAGAGCGCCGAGGTCCGCGTGAACCCGACCGGCAATGTCGAAGTCCTTACCGGCTCGCACAGCCACGGCCAGGGTCACGAGACGACCTTCGCCCAGCTCGTCGCCTCCCGCCTCGGCGTGCCCCTCGCCAATGTCGAGATCGTCCATGGCGACACGGACAAGGTGCAGTTCGGCATGGGCACCTACGGCTCGCGCTCCGGCGCCGTCGGCATGAGCGCCATCGTGAAGGCACTCGACAAGATCGAGGCAAAGGCGAAAAAGATCGCGGCGCATTTGATGGAAGCCGCCGTTGAAGACATCGTCTTCGAGAATGGCACCTTCACCGTGCAGGGCACGGACAAGTCGCTCGCCTGGGCGGAACTTTCGCTCGCCGCCTACACGGCGCATGGATTTCCCTCGGGCGAGATCGAGCCCGGCCTCAAGGAAGGCGCTTTCTACGACCCGGTGAACTTCACCTTCCCGTCGGGATGCCACATCTGCGAGGTGGAGATCGATCCCGACACCGGCGTCACGAAGATCGAGAAGTTCGTCGCCGTCGACGATTTCGGCACCGTCATCAACCCGATGATCGTCGAAGGCCAGGTCCACGGCGGCATCGCGCAGGGCGTCGGACAGGCGCTGCTGGAGCACGGCATCTACGATGCGGAGTCCGGCCAGCTCATCACCGGCTCCTACATGGACTACTGCATGCCGCGCGCGGACGACCTGCCGAGCTTCGACCTCGGGTTCACCACCACCATCTGCCCGTCCAACCCGCTCGGCATGAAAGGCTGCGGCGAGGCAGGTGCCATCGCTTCGCCTCCCGCCATCATCAATGCCGTAACGGATGCTCTCGGCATCCGCGACATCGAAATGCCCGCAACGCCCGCGCGCGTCTGGACGGCACTCCAGTCCGCCACCCCGCGCGCAGCCGCCGAATAGGAGACCGCATATGTACCAGTTCAACTACGAGCGCCCGAAGACGCTGGCCGATGCCGAGGCGCTTCTCGGCAAGGCGGACGACCCGAAAATCCTCGCTGGCGGTCAAACGCTGATCCCGACGCTGAAGCAGCGTCTCGCCATGCCGAGCGACGTGATCGACATTGGCGGCATCGGGGAACTCGATTTCATCCGCGCCGAGGGCGATGCCGTGATGATTGGCGCCGCAACCCGCCACGCGACGGTCGCGCAATCCGCCGACGTGAAGAAGCACAACCCGGCACTCGCCGCGCTCGCGGGGAGCATCGGCGATCCTGCCGTCCGCCACATGGGAACGCTGGGCGGCTCCATTGCGAACAACGACCCGGCCGCCGACTATCCGGCCGCCTGTCTCGGCCTCGACGCGAAGATTCACACGACGCGGCGCCTCATCGAAGCCGACGAATTCTTCAAGGGCATGTTCGAGACCGCATTGCAGGACGGCGAGATCGTCAAGGAAGTGACCTTCCCGCACCCCGAGAAAGCCGCCTACATGAAGTTCCCCAATCCGGCGTCGCGCTACGCAATGGTCGGCGTCTTCGTTTCCAGGGGGCCGTGGGGCGTTCGCGTCGCGGTCACAGGCGCTGGCCAGAACGGCGTCTTCCGCATCGCCGAAATGGAAGAGGCGCTCGCGAAAAACTGGTCGCCGGATGCTGTCGCAAACATCAAGGTGCCGGCCACGGGCCTCAATAGCGATCTCCACGGCACCGCCGAATACCGGGCGCATCTCGTCACCGTCATGGCGAAGCGCGCCGTTGCGGCTGCCGGATAACCAGACGAAGAGGCCTTGCAGGCCCGGATTGAGCCCATGACGCTACCTGCCAGTATCGACGAAACGGTCGAGCTTCTCGCGCGCGGCAATTATGCCGCCGACCGCTCGCTCGCGACCGTCATCTTCCTCGCGCTCAAGATGGGCCGTCCCCTTCTGCTCGAAGGCGAGGCGGGTGTCGGCAAGACCGAGATCGCGAAGGTGCTGGCGGATGCGCTCGGCCGCCGCCTCATTCGCCTGCAATGCTACGAGGGCCTCGACACGGGCGCCGCGGTCTACGAATGGAACTATCAGGCGCAGATGATCGAGATCCGCCTCGCGGAAGCCGAAGGCGTCGGCGACCGCGCCGAACTCGGCAAGGACATCTTCTCCGAGCGCTTCCTTATCCGCCGCCCGATCTTGCAGGCGCTCGAACCTGCCGTCGAAGGCCCGCCCGTCCTGTTGATCGACGAGCTTGACCGCACCGACGAACCTTTCGAGGCCTATCTCCTCGAAGTCCTGTCCGACTTCCAGGTGAGCGTTCCCGAAATCGGCACCATCAAGGCCGAGCGCCCGCCCATTGTCATCGTGACGTCGAACCGCACACGCGAAATCCACGATGCCTTGAAGCGCCGCTGCCTTTACCACTGGGTCGATTATCCGGATGCGGAACGCGAGCTCGCAATCCTGAAATTGAAGGCGCCCGGCACGCCGGAAAAACTCTCCCGCGAGATCGTCGCCTTCGTGCAGAAGCTGCGCGGCCTCGACCTCTACAAGAACCCCGGCATCGCCGAGACGATCGACTGGGCGGAAGCCTTGACGGCCCTCGATGCCGTTTCCCTCGACAGGCAATCGGTCAACGACACGCTGGGCGCGCTTCTGAAATATCAGGACGACATCGCCCGTGTCGCGGGCAGCGAGGCCGCGCGCATCCTGGAGGAAATCCGGATGGCCGCGGCGGCGGAATGACATGGAAGCCTCTGCGGGCCGCCTCTCCGAAAACATCCTTCATTTCGCGCGCGTCCTGCGCCGCGCCGGTCTTCGCGTCGGCCCGCGTCAGGTGCTCGATGCTGTAGAAGCCGTCGAAACGGCGGGCATCGGCACGCGCGAGGATTTCTTCTGGACGCTCCACGCAACGCTGGTGAAGCGCCACGAGGAGCAGGAGCTTTTCGCCCAAGCGTTCCACGTCTTCTGGCGCAACCCGAAGCTCCTCGACAAGATGATGTCGCTGATGCTGCCCGAGATCGAAACGCCGCCAGGTGCCACCGAGGACGAAAAAAGCCGCCGCCTCGCGGAAGCGCTCTTCGGCGAAGGCCCCGAACGCATCGAGGATGAACCCGATATCGAGATCGACCGGAGCGAAACCTTCTCGAAGGAAGAACTGCTCCGCACCCGGGACTTCGAAAAGATGTCTGTGGCGGAGCTCGCGGAAGCAAAGGCCGCCATCGCCCGTCTCCGCCTGACGCTGGACGAGGCCCGCACGCGCCGCACGAGACCGGCCGCGCGCGGTCATCTGGTCGACATGCGGGCCACGCTCCGCGCGACGCTCCGCTCCGGCGGCGTCATCCCGCTAAGGCGCCGCGATTACCGCCGCCGCCGTCCGCCGCTCGTCGTCCTTTGCGACATATCGGGCTCGATGTCCGCCTATGCGCGCGTCTTCCTCCACTTCCTCCACGCCCTCACCAACGACCGCGACCGGGTGCATGTCTTCCTCTTCGGCACCCGGCTGACGCATGTAACCCGCGAGATGAAGCACCGCGACGTCGATGAGGCGCTCGCCCGCGTTGCCGCCCGTGTCGAGGATTGGGACGGCGGCACCCGCATCGGCGAGACATTGCACCGCTTCAATGTGGATTGGGCGCGCCGGGTGCTGGGGCAAGGCGCCACCGTCCTCCTCGTCACCGACGGGCTGGACCGCGACGCGGGCGAAGGCGTGGCGCCCGAGATCGCAAGGCTCCACCGCAGCGCCCGCCGCCTCATCTGGCTGAACCCGCTGCTTCGCTACGAGCGCTTCGAGCCGAAGGCCTTGGGGGTGAAGGCGATCCTCCCCCATGTGGACGAGTTCCGCCCCGTCCACAACATCGCCTCTCTTGCCTCTCTGGTCGAAGCGCTGTCCGATGCCCATATCGGCAGGAAGCCCGAAAGGTCCGGCAGGAGGCAAGCCGCATGAGCGAAACCCTGAACCACGATCGCGTCCTTGAAGAGGCTGCCCGCTGGGTCGGTGAAGGCCGCAAGGTGGCGCTCGCCACCGTCATCGAAACCTGGGGCTCCGCTCCCCGTCCAGTCGGCAGCCAGCTTGCGATCCGCGACGACGCGACCTTCGTCGGCTCCGTCTCCGGCGGCTGCATCGAGGGCGATGTGGTGACACGCGCCCTCGACGCGCTCCAAACCGGCAAACCGGAAATCGTGGAATATGGCGTCTCGGACGCCATGGCCTGGGAGGTCGGGCTCGCCTGCGGCGGCCGCATCCGCGTCATGGTCGAGCCGGTGACGGGCTGACATGGAAGCGTCAATCCTCCAGCAGCTTGTCCGAGACCGCGCCGAAAAACGCGCTGTGGTGCTCGCCACAAGGTTAACGGATGGAATCCAGAAACTTGTTTATCCGACTGATAAACAAGAAGAAAACTGGTTAATTAAAGCAATATCTCAAGTGCTCGCCGGCGATCGCGGCGCAGTCGTCGAAGGGCCGGATGGCGACTGGTTCCTCAATCCCTTCAACCCGCCTCTCCGCCTGATGCTTGTCGGCGCGGTCCATATCGCGCAGCCGCTCGCCCTCATCGGCTCGCTCGCCGGTTACGACGTGACGGTCATCGATCCGCGCACTTCCTTTGCCTCCGCCGAGCGCTTCCCGGACGTGGCGCTCGTCACCGATTGGCCCGATGAGGCCATGGCCGCCCTCGCCCCCGACGCCCGCACCGCCATCGTCACCCTCACCCACGATCCGAAGCTCGACGACCCGGCGCTCCACGCGGCGCTCCGGAGCCCCGCCTTCTATATCGGCTCGCTCGGTTCGAAGAAGACCCATGCCGCTCGCGTCGCCCGCCTCGCGGAAGCCGGCTTCGCGCAAGACGATATCGCCCGCATCCACGGCCCCGTCGGCCTTTCCATCGGCGCGAAGAGCCCGGCGGAAATCGCCGTCTCCATCATGGCCGAGATCACGGAGACGCTTCGCAGATGATCTTCGGCGACATGACACCGGACGAAGCCGAGGGCGCCATCCTTGCTCATTCGCAGAGGACAGGCGACGGCACCTTCAAGAAGGGCCGCGTCCTGACGCGCGCCGACATCGTGGCGCTCAAGGAAGCGGGCGTCGGCCATATCGTCGCTGCGCGCCTCGAACCCGGCGATGTGCCGGAGGATGAAGCCGCCGGCACGCTTGCCGCCGCCCTTGCGGGCTTCTCCGTCCGCGCCTCCGCGCCTTTCACGGGCCGCGCCAACCTCCACGCCGAAACGGCAGGTGTCATCGAGATCGACCCGGAGCGCATCGGCGCCATCAACGCCATCGGCGAGGCGCTGACCGTCGCCACCCTCATGCCCTTCGAGACCGTCGCCGAGAGCCAGATGCTCGCAACCGTGAAAGTGATCCCCTTCGCCGTCCCTCGCGCCGATCTCGACAAGGCGCTCGCCATCGCCCGCGACGGCCCCGCTCCCGTCACGCTCCGCCGCTTCGAGCCGCGCCAGGCCGGTCTCGTCGCGACGCAGCTTCCGGGCACAAAGGAAAGCATCCTCGACAAGAGCCGCGCCATTCTCGATGCCCGCCTCGACGCCATGGGAAGCCGCATCGCCCGCGAAATCCGCGTGCCGCACGACATCCGCGCCGTCGCCGACGCGGTAAAGGAACTCGCCGGGGACGGCCTCTCCCCCATCCTCGTTTTCGGCGCCTCGGCAACGGTCGACCGGCGCGACGTGGTCCCGGCGGGCATCGTGCTCGCAGGTGGCGACGTGCTGCATTTCGGCATGCCGGTCGACCCCGGCAATCTGCTGCTCCTCGCGCGCCTCGGCGAGACGCCTGTCATCGGCCTTCCCGGCTGCGCCCGTTCGCCCAAGCTCAACGGCTTCGACTGGGTGCTCGCCCGCCTCGTCGCGGGGCTCGAAGTCTCGCCCGCGGACATAATGGGAATGGGATTGGGCGGCCTCCTGAAGGAAATCCCGACGCGGCCCCAGCCCCGCGAAGGTGCCGCCGCGCCGGGCGCCCGCGCGCGCATCGCCGCCCTCGTCCTCGCGGCCGGCCGCTCCACCCGCATGAAGAGCGAAGACACGGGCGTCCCGAGCAAGCTTCTGATGCCGCTCGACGGGAAACCGATGGTCGCGCATGTCGTCGATGCCGCGATTGCGAGCGGCGCCGCGCCCGTCATCGTCGTCACCGGCAATGCGGACGCGCAAGTCCGCGCCGCTCTCGCCGGAAAATCCGTCACCTTCATCCACAATCCGGATTACGCCGAAGGCCTCTCCACATCGCTGCGCGCCGGCCTCGCCGCCCTGCCCGAAGAGACGGACGGCGCCCTCGTCTGCCTCGGCGACATGCCTGACATCCGCGGCATCCATCTGGAGAAACTCATCGCCGCCTTCGACCCGGAGGAAGGCCGCACCATCTGCGTCCCCACCGTTTCGGGCAAGCGCGGCAACCCCGTGCTCTGGGGCCGCGACTGGTTCGACGCGATGATGGAGGTGAAGGGCGACACCGGCGCGAAGCACCTGATCGGCGAAAATGCCGACGCCGTCTGCGAAGTCCCGATGCCCGACGACGCCGCCCTCACCGACATCGACACGCAGGCGGAGTTCGAGGCGCGGAAGAAAGTTTGAACAAATGCAAGTTCAGGATTTATCCAAGCCGGTTGTGGCTTCCAAAGCTGATTGGTTGATGGGCACCACCTGGCTAGGCTTTACCCCTAGCAACGGAAGCGGGTATTCACGGCAGCAGTGTCAAAGCACTATCCAAAGGCAATTCTCCGGTGGCTACGTCATTGAATACATAACCGAGGCGTTTAGCGAACCCAATCCCGGCTACGAAACAGATCCAGTCTATCTAGCCGAACGAGAGCAGCATCAAGGGATAAAAGGTTGCTTTCTTTCTATCCACAAGTTGCGTTTTACGTCGCGACCACTCGAAGAAATAATCGGAAATGAAGACTATGAGCGCCTTCAAGATATGTGGGCAAAGGAAGGAAAACGCCACAGATGGTCTGTCGCCTTTCCGATCATTGAATCCTACAGAATAGAAGGCAGACCCAAAGCGAAAGATGTCTTAGGAAACACCGCTTACCAACGACTTTTTGGTCACCCGTCAGCCACCCTACGACCTCTTGAACAACAAGACCAAATTGCGATCGCGAATCTCCAGATCACACAAGTTCCTGCGACGAACTCTTGGATAGGTATCGAAGACGAGTTTCCCTCGGCAGAACGCAGCGAAGTTAGCTCTTTGACGGAAAGGCTTCTTGATCGAGACCTTCAAAACTCTCAAGCACAAGAGGGGATGACCAAGGAACGATGGGCTAAAGTTCGACGACGCGCAGCCTGGATAGCAGATAGATTCATACAAAACAGAATCAAAACCAACTCCGTGCACTGTGACGTGTGTAGATTTTCACCTAATGAAATTACTGATGGGACCGGAATCAGGCCTAGATCTCTGCTGGACGTACATCACAAACATCCTCTCGCCGAAGGTGTAAGATACACGACCGTAGAAGACTTCACGCTTCTTTGTCCGACTTGTCATCGCGCCGAGCATGCTCTGCTGAAGATCGGGAGAAGCTTATTGTCAGAGCAACATTAATACCGCCCCACCACGCGCCCCGAGCGACAACGCACCGCCCTCCCGCTTCACCTCGCCAAGCTCGAACACAGCCTCACCTGCCCCCGCCGGCAGAGCGAAGCTCGCCGCCTCCGTCCCGAGATTGAACGCGCAGATGAGCCTCTCACCCTGCGCCTCGCGTGTGAAGGCGAGCACCTTGCCTTCCGTATCGAGAAACCGGATATCGCCGAGCTTCAGCGCCGGATGCGCCTTCCTCAGCGCCACGACTTGCCTCGCATGCGCCAGCACCGAGTTCCGGTCCCCCGCCTGCACATCCGCCGCCCGCACCTTGTGATACTCCGGGATCGGCAGCCAGGGCGTGCCGCTCGTGAAGCCCGCGCCTGCAGCCCCGCTCTCCCAGGGCATCGGCGTGCGGCAGCCATCGCGCCCCTTCACCCACGGGAAATAGAGATCGCCCACCGGGTCCTTGATGTCTTTCCGGTCGAGGTCCGTTTCCGGCAGCCCAAGCTCCTCGCCCTGATACATCAGCACCGTGCCCTTGAGCGCGACGAGGATCGTGAGCGCGAGCTTCGCGAGCCGATCGTCGCCCTGCCCCCCGCCCCAGCGCGTCACCGGCCGCACGATGTCATGATTGGAGAATGTCACGCAGGGAAAGAGATCGGCGAGCGGCGCGAGCAGCGCCTCGTAATATTCGCGGAAGACCGGCGGCTCGAAGCTCCAGTCCTCCAGAAAATGAAACGTATAGCCCGTATGCAGCCGTTCCAGCCCGCCCGCATAAAGCCCGAGCATTTCCTGCCGCTCGGAGAACTCGCCGAAAGCGAGCCGCTCGTCATATTCCTCCATCACGGCGCGCACGCGCTTCATCGCCCATTCGTTTTCTTCGCGGTTCGCATCGTGAATGTGCTGCTGCAGCCGCGGCGCATGCGCCCAGTCCATGAATGTCCGCTTTTCCATCGGCAGCGGCGGATTATCCGTCAGCGCCGCATCGTGCAGATAGGCATTCGCGACATCGAGCCGGAACCCGTCCACGCCCCGGTCGAGCCAGAAGCGCAGCACGTTCATGCAGGCCTCCACCACTTCCTCATTGTGGAAGTTGAGCTTCGGCTGGCTCTTCAGAAACTTGTGGTGATAATACTGCCGCCTGACGGGGTTCCACGACCAGGCCGGCCCGCCAAAGGCCGACAGCCAGTTGTTCGGCACCGTCCCGTCTTCCTTCGCATCGGCCCAGACATACCAGTCCGATTTCGCGTTGGTCGCCGAAAGCTGGCTCTCCTGAAACCACGCGTGCTGCTCCGACGTATGCGCGAGCACCTGGTCAACAATGAGCTTCATGCCGCGCTTGTGCGTCGCCGCGACCAGCCGGTCGAAATCGGCAAGCGTCCCCATCTCGGGCGCGACGTCGCAATAATCCGACACGTCGTAGCCGAAATCCTTGTTGGGCGAGGGATAGAACGGCGACAGCCAGATTGCATCCGCCCCCAGCGCCGCCACATGGTCGAGCTTTTCCTCGATGCCCTTCAGGTCGCCGATCCCGTCCCCGTTCGTGTCGCGGAAACTGCGCGGATAGATCTGATAGACGACCGCGCCCTTCCACCACTCAGCCTTGTTCCCCACGCCGCATCCCCTGCTTGTTCTTGACCTTCTTCCCGAGGCAACACAGTCTCACGGCCAGACAAGAACTGACAATCCTGATTTGGCGGGGAAGCATGGCACGCAGCATTCTGATCACCGACATCGCCCATTTCGTCGGCGGCCCCTCCGCCCGCGCCCTCCTCGCCGAGGGGGCTTCCGTCTATGGCGTCGATGCGAGCTTCTCGGATGCCGCCGCCCGCGCTGCCTTCGAGGAGAAGGTGCCCGGCGTGAAGACGCTTCCCATGATCGGCCCGAAGGAAGCCGTCGCCGCCGTCATCGAGGCCGAGGGCCGCCTCGACGTTCTCATCAACAATGACGCATGGCCCGCCGTGCGCGGTGCCGTCGACGAGGCCACCGACAAGGACATGCACGAGACCTTCGAGGCGCTGGTCTTCAAATCTTTCGCGATGACGCGCGCCGCCGTGCCGCAGATGAAGACGCAGCAGGCGGGCAAGATATTGTTCCTCTCCTCCGCCGCGCCGCTGAATGGCATCCCGAACTACAGCCTCTATGCCGCCGCGCGCGGCGCCGCGAACTCGCTCGCCCTCACGCTCGCCAAGGAGCTTGCCCCGTTCAACATCCATGTGAATGCGCTGGCCTTCAATTTCATCGAAAACCCGGATTACTTCCCGGCCTCGCTTCTCGACAATCCGAAATCGCGCGAGAAAATCCTCTCGAACATTCCGCTTGGCCGTCTCGGCAAGCCGGAAGAGGCCGCCGCCATTGTCGCCTTCCTGGCGGGGCCCAACTCCGATTTCATCACCGGCCAGTTGATCCCCGTTGCCGGCGGCTGGGCGACCGCGCGCTAGCGCGCTAGTTCAGCATCGCAATCGGTGCGAGCGTCGGCCCGATTTCGTCGTTGATCACGAGATCGGCGATCCGGTCGAGTTCCGTCGGCTCGCGATTGAGGATGACGAGCGTCGCCCCGTTCCGCTTTGCGAGAATGGGAAAACCCGCCGCCGGATAGACCTGCAGCGACGAGCCGATGGCCAGAAACAGGTCGCAACCGAGCGTCGCCTCATGCGCGCGGTTCATCTCATCCTCCGGCATCGCCTGCCCGAACGAGATCGTGGCGGATTTCACGATGCCGCCGCAAGACGTGCAGTCCGGCGCCTTGCCCGACGCATCGAACATTTCCTTCACCTGGAAAAGTTCGTACCGCTCCCCGCAATCGAGACACTTCGCGTAAGTGCCGTTGCCGTGCAGTTCGATGATCTTTTCGGACGGGATGCCCGACGCCTGATGAAGATTGTCGATGTTCTGCGTGATGACGTGGGCCACCTTCCCCTCGTCCACCAGCTTCGCGATCGCCATGTGCCCCTTGTTCGGTTCCGCCGCCACGATGGTCTTGTCGATTTCGAACTTTCGCCGCCAGGCCTCGGCGCGGACATCGGCGGAGCGCAGATAGTCCTGGAAGTCGATGGGTGCCATCTTGGTCCATAACCCGCCCGGGCTCCTGAAATCGGGAATGCCGGATTCCGTGCTGATCCCGGCGCCCGTGAAAATCACCACGCGGTAAGCTTCCTCGATGGCACGCTTCAGTTCGCGCTGCATTCTCGCTCCATCCCTTTGACCTCGCCTCCGTCATGGGGAATCATGCGTCAACGGCCCCACACATCAAGGATCATCGATGAAATATCTGCACACCATGGTGCGCGTCAGCGACCTCGACAAGTCGCTGGATTTCTATTGCGGCAAACTCGGCCTCGAAAATGTCGGCCGCTTCGACATCGAGGAGGGCCGCTTCAGCCTCGTCTTCCTTGCCGCTCCCGGCCAGAAGGACGCGCAGGTCGAACTCACCTGGAACTGGGACGCGGAAGAGCTCGGCGAAGGCCGCAATTTCGGTCACCTCGCCTACCAGGTCGACGACATCTATGAAACCTGCGACCGCCTGATGCAGGCCGGCGTCACGATCAACCGCCCGCCACGCGACGGGCGCATGGCCTTCGTCCGTTCGCCGGACAATGTCTCGATAGAACTTCTCCAGGCAGGCAAACCGCTCGAACCGCGCGAGCCCTGGGCCTCCATGGCGAACACGGGACACTGGTGACCTTCCGTGCTATACTTGCTTTCATGATGCGAATACTGGCTCACACATTGATGGCCGGTTTTCTCGCCCTCTCCGCCTCCGTCGCGGCGGCGGATGAGGTCGATGCCATGCACCCCGGCCTCAATGGATTTCGCCCCGGCACCGGCAACGAGCTCGACTCGCGCCGGGAGCCTTATGTCCAGCTCCGCAATCGGGATGCCTACTACAACAGGCTTTCTCCCCAGTGGGGCCATTACGACCAGCGAGACCCGGGCCTCGACCCCGCCGAATGCCGCCAGCTTCGGCGCCTACTGAGAATTCCCTGAGGCCGGGCTGTGTGATCCGGTCCGGCTGATTTTATCCGATAGCACAGCACCGGCCGCAAATCGCGACCGTGACGGAAATCGAGCAGCGGAGGGAAGAGAAGGAGAAAGTGGTACGCCCTAGGGGAGTCGAACCCCTCTTTCCAGAATGAAAATCTGGCGTCCTAACCGATAGACGAAGGGCGCGCACGGCCTCGAATGGCCAACCGGATACACCGGCCACGAGCGCGCCTTATAAGCGGCAAAGCCGCCTCTGGCAACCCCCGATTTCATCCTGGAAAGCGCGCAAATCCTGTCATTTTCAGGGCTGCGCATCCCGCGTCGGAACGGCGTCCTCGATCGTGAACTGCACGCCCCGCCGTCCCTGCCAGTCGTCGGCGCCGAGCCGCCCCGCGATATGCAGAAGCCCCGCCCCTTTGTCGAGCAGCAGCGCGCCGAGCGGCGACTCCGCCGCCCGGAAGGCGATTCCCTTGAGCCGCCCCCCGTCCTCGCCCGCGAGAACGCAGCGCACATGCGCCTTGCCCACGATATCGGCCTTCACCACCCGCACGGAGGGCACCGCGAAGCGCGGCTCGGCGTTTCCCACGCCGTAAGGCCCCGCCTGTTGCAGCAGCTCGTAGAGCTCCCGCGTGGCGCCCCGCGCCGCAATGGCGCCGTCGAGTTTCAGCGCCCGCGCTTCCGAGGCGAGCGCCACATCGCCCTCCAGACGCCTCGCAAGAAATGCCTCCAGCGCCTCGATCTTGTCCTCGCGCAGCGTCAGGCCCGCCGCCATCGCATGTCCGCCGCCATTGACCAGAAGCCCCGCTTCGAGCGCCGCCGTCACCGCCCGGCCGAGGTCGACCCCGGTGAGCGAACGCCCCGAACCCTTGCCCTCGCCGTTCCGGTCGAACGCGATGACGAGGCTCGGCCGCTCGTAGCGGTCCTTGAGGCGGCTCGCCACGATGCCGATGACGCCGGGATGCCAGCCCTTGCCTGCCGCGACAATGAGCGGCGGCAGCGTGTTTGCCCGCGCCGATGAGAGCCGCTCGTCCACCTGCAGAATTGCTTCTTCCAGCACCTGCGCCTCGATCGCCTGCCTCTCTGCATTCATCACATTGAGTTCTTCGGCGATCGCGCGCGCCTCGATGGCGTCTTCCGTCGTCAGCAGCCTCGCACCGAGATCGGCCCTGCCGACACGCCCGCCTGCATTCACCCGGGGCCCGAGCAAGAAGCCGCAATGATAGGGCGCGGGCGTACCGTTCATCCGCGCGGCATCGGCAAGCGCCGCAAGTCCCGTGTTCTGCCGCCGCTGCATGACGCGCAGGCCCTGCGCGACAAAGGCCCTGTTGAGCCCCGTAAGCGGCACCACGTCGCAAACCGTGCCCAGCGCCACCAGGTCGAGCCATTGCATGAGGTCCGGCTCGTCGCGCCCGGCATACCACCCCGCCTCGCGCAGCGCCCGGTTGAGAGCGACAACGAAGAGAAAGCTCACCCCCACAGCCGCAAGCTGGCCGAGACCGCTCGTATCGTCCAGCCGGTTCGGATTGACGAGAGCGAAAGCCGGCGGCAAGGCCGGCTCGGCCTGATGGTGATCGACGACGATGGAGGGAAGCCCGTAATCCGCCGCGAGCCCCAGCGCCTTGTGCGCCATCGTTCCGCAATCGACGGTGACGACGAGGTCCACGCCCTCGTCCTTCAAGCGTTTGAGCGCGGGCGCATTCGGCCCGTAGCCTTCCCGGATACGGTCGGGAATATAGATGCGCAACTCGCTTCCCGCCGCCTTGAAGAAGCGATAGAGAAGCGCGCTGGACGTTGCTCCGTCCACGTCGTAATCGCCGAAAACCGCAACCTTTTCCCCGTCCATGATGGCCGCAGCAACACGCGTCGCAGCCTTCTCCATGTCGGCGAGTTCGCGCGGGTCCGGCATCAGCGAGCGCAGCGACGGCGCCAGGTAAGCCGCGCAATCTTCCGGTGCCACGCCCCGTCCCGCCAGCACGCGGGCGACGATCTCGGGCAATCCCTCGCGTTGCGCAATCGCCAGCGCCAGCCGCTCGTCGGCAAGGCGGCTCGCCCAGGCGCGCCCCGTCGCCGAACGATCGACACCGAGGAAAGGCCTGCCTGCCGTGGTGGAATCCGAATCCATTTTCCTCACCGGGAATCGTATCGGATCGAGGCGTCTTCCGGCGGAATTCTAATGGAACTTGTCGAGGAACGCGTGGAAGGACTTGAGGTGCCGAACCGTGCCCGTCGCCGAGCGCATGACGAGTGTGTGGGTCGTCACACCGCCGCGTTCGTGATGAATGCCGTCCAGAAGCCAGCCATCGGTCACGCCCGTCGCCGCGAAAATAACGTCGCCCGAAGCCATTTCCGTGTGGTCGAACTTCTTGTTGAAGTCCGTCACGCCCATCTTCGCGGCGCGCGCCTTCTGCTCCTCGACGCTCGTCACCAGGCGGCCCTGCATCTGGCCGCCGATGCAGCGCAGCGCCGCCGCCGCGAGCACACCTTCCGGCGCACCGCCGACACCCATGTAGATATCCACGGTCGTTGCCGGGTCGGTCGTCGCGATCACACCGGCAATATCGCCGTCGGTGATGAGCGTCACCTTCGCGCCCGCCTCGCGCACCGCGCGGATGAGATCGGCGTGGCGCGGCCGGTCGAGGATGCAGGCCGTGATATCGCACACATCGACCTTCTTTGCCTTGGCGAGCGCCTTGATGTTTTCGGCCGGGCTCGCGTCGAGATCGACCACGCCTTGCGGGTAGCCGCCGCCAATGGCGATCTTGTCCATATAGGTGTCGGGTGCGTTGAGCAGCGTGCCGCCGGACGCAGCCGCCAGCACGGCCATCGCATTCGGCATCGCTTTCGCGGTAAGCGTCGTGCCTTCAAGCGGATCGAGTGCGATGTCGACCTTCGGACCTTTACCCGTCCCCACCTTCTCGCCGATATAGAGCATCGGCGCCTCGTCGCGCTCGCCCTCTCCGATCACCACCGTGCCGTCGATGTCGAGAACATTGAGTTCCCTGCGCATGGCGTCGACTGCCGCCTGGTCGGCAGACTTCTCGTCGCCGCGCCCCACCCACAGCGCCGAGCAGACGGCCGCGCGTTCTGTCACGCGCCCCATCTCCAGCGCCAGCATCCGGTTCAGGCCAGGTTTCTTCGCAACCATCTCAAATCCTCGTTTCCTCTGCCCGTCACCCCGGGCGGCATGTATCGCGGGCGGCTCAGCGGAGCTCGCCATCCTCTATCCTGATCACAAGCGGCGTACCCGCCACATCTTCGTGCTTTGCCAGCAAGGTCCGCGCACGGGCCATCGTGCCCTCGTCGGTTTCATGCGTGATGAAGACAACCGGCATTCTGCCGCTCTCGTCGCTCTTGCCGCCGCGCTGCACGATCCGCTCGATGGAGATGGATGCTTCGGCAAGCGCGCGCGTGATCTCGGCCATGCTGCCCGCCCGGTCCACCGCCCTGAGCCGCAGATAGAACGAACTCTTGTGCTCGTCCATGAGCGGCTTCGCGGGCGCCTTGAGCTTGGCCGCCGGCACAATGAAGGGTGGCACGATGAGACCGCGCGCAACGTCCACGATGTCGGAGAGCACGGCCGATGCCGTCGGTCCTTCGCCCGCGCCGCGCCCTTCGAGCACCAGATGGCCCACCCGGTCGCCGTCGATTGCGACAGCATTGTAAACGCCGGAAACCGCCGCGAGCGGCGTTCCTTCCGGCACCAGCGCCGGATGCACGCGCTGCACGATCCCCGCCTCGCCCTTCTCGGCGATGGCGAGCAGCTTCACCTTGAAGCCGAACTCCTTCGCGAAAGCGATGTCGGTCGCGCTGATCTTCTCGATGCCCTCGATATGGACATTGGCGAAATCGACTTGCGTGCCGAAGGCGAGGCTCGCCAGGATCGCGAGCTTGTGCGCCGCGTCGATCCCGCCCACGTCGAAGGTCGGATCGGCCTCGGCATAGCCGAGGTCCTGCGCGTCCTTCAGCACATCGGCGAAGTCGCGCCCCGTCGTCTCCATCTCGGTCAGGATGTAGTTGCAGGTGCCATTGAGGATGCCGTGAATGCTGCGGATCTCGTTGCCCGCCAGCGCCTCGCGCATCGTCTTGACGATCGGAATGCCGCCCGCCACCGCCGCTTCGTAGTTGAGCGCCACGCCCTTCTCTTCGGCAAGCCGCGCAAGCGCCGTCCCGTGATGCGCGATCAGCGCCTTGTTCGCCGTGGCGACATGCTTGCCAGCCTTGAGCGCCGCTTCCACGAGATCGCGGGCGACGCCTTCGGAGCCGCCGATCAATTCCACGACGATGTCGATGTCGTCCGCCGCCGCGAGCGCCAACGGATCGTCATCCCAGCGCACGCCGGTGAGGTCGATGCCGCGATCCTTCGACTTGTCGCGCGCCGACACGGCGACAAGCTCCAGCACACGCCCCGACGCCGCCGCAAGATGCTCGCCACGCGCGGCTAAAATCTTGACGACGCCCGCCCCAACCGTGCCGAGGCCGGCAATGCCTATCCGGAGAGGTTTGCTCACGTCCGCCCCGCCCTCGTTGAACTGGGGTGAGGCACGACGCTCGCCGTGATGCCGACGCGCTCTTCATATTCCGCGATGATCTGGTCGGCGTTCTGCATCATGCGCTTCACATTGCGCGCCGCCTGCCGGATGCGCTGCTCGTTTTCCACGAGGCCGATGCGCACATGCCCGTCGCCATACTCGCCGAAGCCGATTCCCGGCGCGACCGCCACATCCGCCTGTTCCAGCAGCAACGTCGCAAAGCCCATGGAGCCGAGATGCCGGAACTTCTCCGGGATCGGCGACCAGGCGAACATGCTGGCGGGCGGCGAGGGAATGTCCCAGCCGGAACGCGCCATGCTGTCCACCAGCACATCGCGGCGATGCTTGTAGGTGGCGCGAATTTCCGCCACGCAATCCTGCGGCCCGTTCAGCGCCGCCGTCGCCGCCACCTGGATCGGCGTGAAGGCGCCATAATCGAGATAGGACTTCACCCGTCCGAGCGCATTGATGAGCCGCTCATTGCCGACCGCAAAGCCCATCCGCCAGCCCGGCATCGAAAATGTCTTCGACAGCGAGGTGAATTCGACCGTGCGCTCCTTCGCGCCCGGCACCTGCAGGATCGAGGGCGGCGGATTGCCGTCGAAATAGATTTCCGAATAGGCGAGGTCCGAAATCACATAGAGATCGTGCTTCGCCGCAAAGGCGATCACCTCGCGATAAAAGTCGAGATCGGCCACCTGCGCCGTCGGGTTCGACGGATAGGAAACGACAAGCGCCGTCGGCTTCGGCACGCTGTGGCGAATGCCGCGCTCCAGCATGTCGAAAAAGCCCGTCTCGCTCTCGAAGGGCACGGAACGGATGACGGCGCCCGAAATGATGAAACCGAAGGCATGGATCGGATAGCTCGGATTGGGGCACAGAATGACATCGCCCGGCGCCGTGATCGCCTGGGCGAGGTTCGCGAGCCCTTCCTTGGAGCCCAGCGTCGCGATCACTTCCGTCTCCGGATTGAGCGTCACGCCGAAGCGCCGTTCGTAATAGGCGGCCTGCGCGCGCCGGAGCCCCGGAATGCCGCGCGACGAGGAATAGCGATGCGTCTTCGGGTCGCGAACGGCCTCGATCAGCTTCTCCACGATATGCGGCGGCGTCGGCATGTCGGGATTGCCCATGCCGAAATCGATGATGTCCTTGCCTTCGGCCCGCGCCTTCGCCTTGAGCTTGTTCACGCTCTCGAAAACGTAAGGAGGCAACCGCTTTATGCGATGAAACTCTTCGCTCATGGCTCAATCCTGGAGACGCGACATACCGTCCACGGCCCCCGATTCGGACCCGCGGCGGTTCACGGCGTCTTATAACGCCAAAGGGGAAGCCGGGCCATGCGAAAACGGCCAGCTACAAGGGAATATGTCCCGCAGAACACAGCCTGGACATGGCAAATTTATGGCGGAAAGCCGGGCTTGCCCCGGCCGCTCCTCCGCTCAGGGCATGCCTACGGCCGGCTTCACGGTCACGCGCTTGGTCGGCGCCGCCGTCACTTCGGGCCCCGTGTCCTCGGCAGGTTCGGCCGCCGCCGCCGCGCCGTCCTCGGTCATGACTTCCGGCTCCCCTTCGGGCTCCTTCGCGGCGGTCTGGACTTCCTTCTGCGGCAGCACCTTCGAGTAGTCGCTGTGCCCGCCTCGCGCCTCCGGCAGCGGAATGACCGGCGCGCTGTCATAGAAGGACTGCTTGTCCTTCGCCGCCGGCACATCGTCGTCAAGCGCCGGCACGGGCGTCGGCTGCGCCACCACGGGCGCGGGCGCCGGAGCCTCCGTGCCGCCGCGCAGCACCTGGTCGCTGTGAAGCGCATTCTCGCGGTCGGCCGCAAGGCCCTTGGCGACGTCCTTGCGCTCATCGAGCGGCGTCGCGGCAGGCTGCTCCTGCGGCACGTCGCGCAGGTCCGGGAACGCGGCGCCGGCGGGCGCCGCCGATGGCGTGCCGCCATAGGCCGCATCGGGCTTCACATCGTCCGAAATCGCCGAACAGCCAGCCAGGGCACCGGCCATGATCAGCGCCGCCGCAAGTCCGCTTGAGCGAGCCGCCGCGGCAAGCCTGTTCACACCCCGGCCATTCGCCAGTTCCGACATTTCCGCACTCCTGCTGCTGGCGCCTTGAGCGCCGGTTTTGTGTCCCCATATCCGCGTCACCCAGCGGACGTCTTTAGCGTATAGTATACGCTTCGCCGGTGAAACCTTTAGAGCGTTTCAGGGCGAAACCGCATCGTCAGAAGGGCTTTCTCCACAGGGCGGTGGAGGCGGCCCAAGGCCCCGTGACAAGCCCAGGGAAGCGCCTTAGATGAACCTCAAGGACACGACCGGCGAAAAAGAAGCCGTGCCCGCGAAGGAAAAACCCCGCAAGCCGAAGAAGCCGCGCCCGAAAAAGCCAGCGGCAGCACAGGCCGCCGCGCCCGAACCCGCCCCTAAAAAAGCGGCCGCGGCGCCCGAAGCGCCATCGCGGGACTATGTGATGCCGGACGTCGCGCGCCTCGCGATCAATCTCGTTCACGCGGCGAACCTGGGTCAAAAGGCCGCGCGTCTCCTGATGCAGAACGACGATTCGAAATCCGGCGCGAACCAGGCCTTCCACGATCTCCAGCGCGTCGGCAAAACGCTGATGGATGTCGCGGCGAGCTACATGCGCAACCCGGCGAAGATCGTCGAGGCGCAGACGGCACTATGGGAAAGTTATCTGGGCCTCGCGGGCAACATGACGCGCCGCCTTCTCGGCGAGGATGTGCCGCCGGTTGCCACCCCAAGCCGCAGCGACAAGCGTTTCCGCGATCCCGACTGGCAGGAAAACATCGTCTTCGACCTGATGAAGCAGTCCTACCTGCTCGCCGGCAAGTGGCTCACCGATCGCATTCGCAGCGCCGATGACGTCGACCAGCACACGCGCGAAAAGGCCGACTTCTATGTCCGCCAGATGGCGAATGCCGTCTCGCCCTCGAACTTCCTCTTCACCAATCCGGAAATCCTGCGCACCAC
>PHEF01000018.1 GCA_002842875.1 Alphaproteobacteria bacterium HGW-Alphaproteobacteria-3
AATCTGAGCAGCTTGATCGTCGGCTGGCTTATGCGCCGTATTAGGGGTGGCCGCCGCTGTGCCACCGGCGACGGCGTTTCGGCTAACACGAAGCTGGTACTTGCCAGTGGACGAACCGACCATGGCGTCAAGTACGCGGGCGTCGCCCATAACGAAACCCTGGGCGTTGGCCTCGCCGGCACCGACGACAACCCCTGAGATCTTGAGCTGGTTGGAAGGATTGACGCCGAGGGAGCGGCAAAGCGCGGCATAGTGGTTCATGCCCGTAAGTGCGGCTTCTTCGATCAGCGCATCGTCGCGCAATTGATCGGCCGTTTCGAAAAGCAGGATCATCTCCGTGACTTCGTGGCATTTGGGCCCGGCCGGGTGGAGGAAGCGGAGCGCCACATCGACCGGCTCGTCATAGACAAACCAGCCGGGTCCGCCGCCGAACGTCCGAACTTCAAAGTCGGCGGCCAGGGCCGGACCGACGAGCCCTACGGCGAGAATAGAGGCTGCACCGACAGCAATACGGCAGGCGCGGCGTGATTGGCGATGTGATCGCATCGAACATCTCCTTCTCAGCCCCCTAAACCCCGGCGAATGACGACTCTTGCGCATTAACCGCGGTGCGCAAGAGAATCCGTCCAACACTATCCAGAATCATAGCGGCTTCCGGTTGCAAAAATAAGGTCTGATGTTCTTGGCTAGTCTTCTCCGCTTTTGGCTATAGTTTCCTCTATCCTCCGTTTTTGGATGACACTGGAAGTGATTGCCTTGATTCACATGTGATTTCGTCACGATCCTTTGCCGGAATTTACCCGAGCCTTCGGCTCCAATACCGGCAAGAGATTGATGACCCCGACCAGACTCCTCATAGGCCAAATCTTCCTCGTCTTCGCGATCGTCATTGGCGCGGTGTGGGGCGCGACACAGTGGACGGCGGCCGAGTTCGGCTATCAGGCGCGGCTCGGTCCGGCCTGGTTCCATGTCGGCGGTTATCCCGTTTACGTCCCGTGGCGGCTGTTCGAATGGTGGTACGCCTACGAAGCTTATGCGCCGGGGGTCTTCAACCGCGCCGGCGCGATGGCGGCGGGCGGCGGTATGCTCGGCGTTGTCGTCGCGATCGCCGGATCGCTGTGGCGGGCGCGGCAGGCCCGGCTGGTCACGACCTACGGCTCGTCGCGCTGGGCGACCAAGGGTGAAGTTTGCAAATCCGGTCTGTTCGAGGCGCAAGGCGTGTTCCTCGGCAGGCTGAAGGATCGCTATCTGCGCCATGACGGGCCGGAGCATGTCATGTGCTTCGCGCCGACCCGCTCGGGCAAGGGCGTCGGCCTTGTCATCCCGACGCTGCTTTCCTGGCCGCATTCCGCCGTTATTCACGACATCAAGGGAGAGAACTGGCAGCTCACCTCGGGCTGGCGCTCGCGATTCTCGCACTGCCTCCTGTTCAATCCGACCGATTCCGCGAGCGCCAAATACAACCCGCTTCTCGAAGTGCGCAAAGGCCGGTTCGAGGTCCGCGACGTTCAAAACATCGCCGATATCCTGGTCGATCCCGAGGGTGCGCTCGAACGGCGGAACCATTGGGAGAAGACGAGCCACGCGCTCCTTGTCGGCGTGATCCTGCATGTGCTCTATGCCGAGAAGGAAAAAACGCTCGCCCGCGTCGCCGCCTTCCTTTCCGATCCGTCGCGCTCCTTCGAACGCACGCTCCGCGTGATGATGAGCACCAATCATCTCGGAACGGACGAGGCGCCGCAGGTTCATCCCGTGGTCGCGCAGGCCGCGCGCGAGCTCTTGAACAAGTCGGAGAATGAGCGCTCGGGCGTGCTCTCGACCGCCATGTCGTTTCTCGGACTCTACCGCGACCCGACCGTGGCGGAAACGACGAGCGCCTGCGAATGGCGTATCGCCGATTTGGTGGACGCCGAGCGGCCGGTCTCGCTTTACCTCGTCATTCCGCCTTCGGATATTTCGCGCACCAAACCGCTCGTTCGCCTCGTCCTCAATCAGATCGGCCGCCGGCTCACAGAGCGCCTGGAAGGGCAGGCCGGCAAGCGCCGGCGTCACCCGCTCCTGATGATGCTCGACGAGTTCCCGGCGTTCGGTCGGCTCGACTTCTTCGAGAGCGCGCTCGCCTTCATGGCCGGCTATGGCGTCAGAAGCTTTCTGATCGCGCAAAGCCTCAATCAGATTTCGAAGGCCTATGGCGAGAACAACTCGATCCTCGACAACTGCCATGTGCGCATCGCCTTCGCCTCGAACGACGAACGGACAGCGAAACGCATCTCGGATTCTCTGGGCACGGCGACGGAGCTGCGCGCCATGCGCAACTATGCCGGCCATCGCCTCGCGCCATGGCTCGCTCATGTCATGGTTTCCCGGCAGGAGACGGCGCGGCCGCTGCTGACGCCCGGCGAGGTGATGCAGCTTCCCGCCGACGAAGAGATCGTCATGGTTTCCGGCCAGCCGCCGATCCGCGCGAAGAAGCTTCGCTATTTCGAGGACGCCAACTTCACGGGCCGGGTGTGCCCCCCGCCCGCGCTCGCGGCGGTGCGCGCGCCCCACGCCGATCTCGTCAAGCCGTGGTCGGAGTTGGTTTCCAACGGCGATGAAGACGACGGAGGGCTCAAGCGCCATCCCGCGCTTCCGGAGGAATCGCCGGTCAAGGCGGAACCCGAACATGCGCCAGATGCCGGGCTTCTCGACGACGAGTTCGACCCCAACGACGCCAGGCGGATGGAACAGCTCGCGCGTAATGCGGCCGTGGTCCAGCGCGCCCACGCCATGGACCAGGCCGACGACGACCTGATCCCGAGCTTTTAGAGGGAGCGTGTCCATGAAACCCCGCCTCAACGTTCATGTCTCAGACGAGCTTTTCGACAAGGTTGAAATTGCCGCAAAGCGGCCGGGCGTCACCAAGGCAGCCGTGGTCGAGGCGGCGCTTCTCGGTTTCTTCTCGAAAGAGTTCGACGACCAACGCGACGGCGCGCTCATCCGGCGGCTCGACCGGATGACCCGGCAATATGATCGTCTGGAGCGCAATCTCTCGGTCACGACCGAAACGCTGGCGCTCTTTATTCGCTTCTTTCTCACCGTCACGCCGCCATTGCCGAACGCCGACCAGGACGCCGCCCGCGCGCTCGGCAAGGAGCGGTTCGACTATTTCATCGGTCAGCTCGCGCGACGCCTCGCCGGCGGCAAGAACATGATCCGCGACGTGCTCGATGAGGTGAGCGCGGAAGAGAACGACTTCTTTACACAGGAGGAGGTCGACGCCCTGCGGGCCATCAGAGAGGCCGCTTCTCCGGACGAAAACAAGCCAAACGGAGGCGCAGACCATGGCTGACCGCTTTCATGCCAGTACGGTCGATCGCCAGCGCACCATGCTGCGCACCGCCATGGGACCGGCGATTGCGGCGGCGCTGGCCGACCCCGCCGTCATCGAAGTGATGGTCAATCCCGACGGCCGGCTGTGGATCGATCGCCATGGCGACGGGCGCATCGACGCGGGGACACGGATCGGCGCCGCCGAGGCCGAGCGGATTATCCGGCTGGTGGCGAGCCATATTGGCCAGGAATGCCATCGCGAACGCCCGGTCGTCTCGGCCGAACTGCCCGAGAGCGGCGAGCGCTTCGAAGGGCTCCTGCCGCCGGTGGTGCCGGCGCCGTGCTTCGCCATCCGCAAGCCCGCCCGCGTGCTCTATCGCCTCGCCGATTATGTGGAAGCGCGGATCATGACGCCGCTGCAGGCGAAGGCGCTGCGAGAAGCTGTCGAGGCGCGCAGGAACATCGTCGTTGTCGGCGGGACGAGCTCGGGCAAGACGACGCTCGTCAACGCGCTCCTCGCCGAGGTCGCGACTGGCGGCGATCGGGTGATCCTGATCGAGGACACGCGCGAGCTCCATTGCGCGGCGGAAGACAGCGTCAGTCTCAGGACAAGACCCGGCGTCGCCTCGCTCGCCGATCTCGTGCGCTCGACGATGCGCCTGCGCCCCGACCGGATCATCGTCGGCGAAGTGCGCGGGGCCGAAGCCCTCGACATGCTGAAGGCCTGGAATACGGGCCATCCCGGCGGGATCACGACGCTTCACGCCAACTCGGCCCATGCCGGGCTCTTTCGGCTCGAACAGCTCATTCAGGAAGCCGTCGTCACCGTGCCACGCCGGCTGATCGCCGAGGCGATCGACATCGTCGTCTTCCTGACAGGGCGCGGGTCGGGCCGGCGCGTCGAGACGGTCGCCGCGCTCGAAGGCCTCAATGCCGATGGTGATTACCGCCTTTCACCGCTCACGCCCGTTCACCTCGTTCCAACCGCCTGACCAGGGAGACCGTCATATGAATCCATTTTCGCCTCATGTTTTGGACCGTTTCCCGTACCGGCAGGCTCTCTTCGCCGGCCTTGTTATGGGGCTGGCGCTCATTTGGTCGGATGCGGCCCACGCCGCCGGTTCGGGCATGCCGTGGGAGGCGCCGCTCACCCAGATCCTTCAATCCATCGAAGGCCCGGTCGCGCGTATCATCGCCGTCATCGTCATCGTCATCACCGGCCTGTCGCTTGCCTTCGGCGAATCGAGCGGCGGCTTCCGCCGGCTGATCCAGATCGTTTTCGGGCTTTCCATCGCCTTCGCGGCGACGAGCTTCTTCCTGTCCTTCTTCTCCTTCGGCGGCGGAGCGCTGATTTCATGAGCATCGAAGGCTTCGAGATTCCGCTTCACCGCGCGCTCACCGAGCCGATCCTGATGGGCGGCGCGCCGCGCAATGTTGCGATCGTCAACGGCACGCTCGCCGCGGCGCTCGGGCTTGGCCTCCAGCTTTGGCTCGCGGGACTTGCCGTCTGGATCGTCGGCCATGCGGCCGCCGTCTACGCCGCGCGCAAGGACCCCGCCTTCATGCAGGTCCTCATCCGCCATACCCGCCACAAGGGTCACCTCTCATGTTGAATCTGGCGGAATACCGCGCCCGGCCGGCGCTGCTGGCCGACTATCTCCCCTGGGCCTGCCTTGTGGCGCCCGGCGTCATCCTCAACAAGGACGGCGGGTTCCAGCGTTCGGCGCGGTTTCGCGGTCCCGATCTCGAAAGCGCCACCGAAGCCGAGCTCGTCGCCGTGTGCGCGCGGATCAACAATGTGCTGCGCCGCTTTGGCTCCGGCTGGGCGCTCTTCTTCGAAGCCGAGCGCCATCCCGCGCGGGACTATCCGCATTCGAATTTTCCGGACCCCGTATCGCGCCTTGTCGACGAAGAGCGCCGCGCGGCATTCGAAGAGTCCGGAGCGCTGTTCGAGAGCGGCTATGTCCTGACCTTCGCCTATCTACCGCCGGCCGAAAATATCGGCCGCGCCGAGCAGCTTTTGATCGAAAGCGAAGGCGAGCACCGCGGCCTCGACTATCGCGACCATCTCGACGCCTTCGTCCAGAAGACCGATCGGGCGCTCGACCTTTTCGAACAGCTCATGCCCGAAGTGGCGCCGCTGTCGGACGAACAGACACTGACCTATCTGCACAATTGCATCTCGAACCGGCGCCTATCCGTGACTATTCCCGAGACGCCGGCCTATCTCGATGCGGTCCTGGTTGACACATCGCTCACCGGCGGCCTCACGCCGATGCTTGGCGAGGCACATCTTCGCGTGCTGACCGTGCTCGGCTTTCCGGGTTCGACGACGCCGGGGCTGCTCGACGCCTTGAATGGTCTTGGCTTCGAGTACCGCTGGATGACGCGGTTCATCCCCCTCGACAAGGCGGCGGCCGAGAAGGCGGTCAAGCGCTATCGCCGGCAGTGGTTCGCCAAGCGCAAGTCGATCTCCGCCATCATCAAGGAGGTGATGACCAACGAGCAGTCGGCGCTGGTCGATACGGACGCGGACAATAAGGCGGCCGACGCCGACGCGGCGCTTCAGGAGCTTGGCGCCGATCTGGTCTCCTACGGCTATGTCACGACGACCTTTGTCGTCTGGGACGAAGATGCGGTTGCGATTCGCGAGAAGGTGCGCGCCGCGCAGCGCGTGATCGACGGGCGCGGCTTCGCGACGATCGAGGAGAGCGCCAACGCGGTCGAAGCCTGGCTCTCATCCTTGCCCGGCCATGTCTACGCCAATGTGCGCGCCGCGCCGGTCAACACGCTGAACCTCGCCCATATGATGCCGCTGTCGGCAACCTGGGCAGGACCGGCGCGCAACGAACACTTGGGCGGCCCGCCGCTCATTACGGTCCGGACCAACGGCACGACGCCGTTCCGGCTGGTCACGCATTTTGGCGATGTCGGCCACACGCTTGTCGTCGGCCCGACCGGCGCCGGCAAATCGGTCCTGCTGGCCCTGATTGCACTTCAGTTTCGCCGCTATAAGGACGCGCGGATCACCATTTTCGACAAGGGCGGCTCGGCGCGCGCCGCCGTCCTCGGCATGGGCGGCGCCTGGTTCGACCTCGGGGCGGCCAACGACGGCGTCAAGCACGCGCTCGCCTTCCAGCCGTTCGCCAAAATTGATCTCACCGGCGAGCGGTCCTTCGCGCACGAATGGGTGCTCGGGCTTCTTGCACACGAAGGCGTTGTGGTGACGCCGGAAGTCAAGGATGCGGCATGGTCGGCGCTTTCGAATCTCGCCGCCGCGCCTCAACCGGAACGCACGCTGACGGGGCTGGCGACGCTGTTGCAGCGTACCGAGCTTCGACAGGCGCTCCAGCCCTATACGCTCGAAGGACCCTATGGCCGGCTTCTCGACGCCGATGATGACCGCCTGACGCTCGGCGCCGTCCAATGCTTTGAGATGGAGGAGCTGATGCACGAGGCGGGCGCGGTTCTGCCCGTGCTCACCTATCTCTTCCACCGCCTCGATGCGCAGTTTGACGGCCGCCCATCGCTGCTCATTCTCGACGAGGCCTGGCTCTTCCTCGACAACCCGGCCTTCGCCGCGCGCATCCGCGAATGGCTGAAGACGCTCCGCAAGCAGAACGTCTCGGTCGTGTTCGCGACACAAGGCCTGTCGGACATCGCCGGCAGCTCCATCGCGCCGGCGATCATCGAGAGCTGCCCGAGCCGCATTTTTCTGCCCAATGACCGGGCGATCGAGCCCCAGGCCAAAGCGGTCTACGAGGCTTTCGGCCTCAACGACCGGCAGATCGAGATCATCGCCCGAGCCGTGCCAAAGCGCGACTACTACTTCCAGTCCCGCCTCGGCAATCGGCTGTTCGAACTCGGCCTCGGCACCGTCGCGCTCGCCTTCACCGCCGCCTCGGCCAAGCAGGACCATGCCCTGATGGACGAACTCATCGCCGCCCATGGCGAGGAGGAGTTCGCGGACTCCTGGCTGCGTGCCAACGGCCTCGATTGGGCGGCCGACCTCATCGCGACCCAAACCCAACCGCTAAACCATTCTGACACGGAGGAATCTCATGAAACGTAAGCTCCTGGCGGCCGTCGCCGCTATCGCCCTGACCCTGGGTCCGGTCCAGAACGCCCACGCCATCTTCGGCCTCGGCGATATCGTCTACGACCCGGCCAACCATGCCGAAAACATCCTGACTGCGGCGCGCACGCTCCAGCAGATCAACAATCAGGTTCAGCAACTCGCCAACGAGGCACAGATGCTGGCCCATCAGGCGCAGAACCTCACGCGCCTGCCGAATTCCGTCGCGCCCAATCTTCAGGCCTCGCTTGCCCGTCTCGACAATCTCATCATCATCGCTCGCGGCATCGCCTATCAGGTCTCGATTATCGACAGCGAATATCGCCGGCTCTTCCCCGAACAATATGCCGCCGCCGTCTCGACCCCGCAGATCATCGCCGATGCGCGAGAATCCTGGTCGCTGGCGCGCGAAGGCTTCAAGCACAGTCTGGAGGTTCAGGCGGAAGTGGTCGGGCAGGTCCGCGCCGACACGGTGACGCTCGACGGCCTGATCGCCGAAAGCCAGGGCGCCGTCGGCAATCTTCAGGTAGCGCAGGCGGGCAATCAGCTCACGGCGCTTGCCGCCAAGCAGACCATGCAGCTTCAGACGCTTCTTGCCGCTTCGGCCCGGGCCGACGCGCTGGAGCGTGCGCGGAGCCTCGCCGCCCATGAGCAAGCCCGCGCCCGCTTCGCACGCTTCATGGGCGACGGCGACGCCTATACGCGGCGCTAACCAAAGGGCACAGGCGATGGACGACCTCAACGTCATCGATCAGTTCACGGATACGTTCGTCAGCTATATCGATTCCGGCTTCGGCTTGCTGACGCCGGACGTCGCCTTCCTCACGACCATCCTGATCGGGATCGACATCACGCTTGCCGGGCTTTTCTGGGCCTTGGCCGACGACAAGGCGGTCATCCCGGCGCTGATCCGCAAGGTGCTTTATGTCGGCGCCTTCGCCTTCATCCTGAACAATTTCGCCTTTCTCGCGAATGTCATCTTCGATTCCTTCGCTGGTCTTGGCTTGCGCGCCACCGGCGCTCCGATCAGCGCCGCCGATTTGATGCGTCCCGGCTTTGTCGCGGCGACGGGCTTTGACGCGGCGCAGCCGCTCCTGGCGGAAGTCAGCGACCTCATCGGCCCGATCGCCTTCTTCGAAAACTTCGTGCAGATCGCCGTGCTGATGGTCGCCTGGCTCATCGTGCTCCTGGCCTTCTTCATTCTCGCGATCCAGCTCTTCATCACCATCCTCGAATTCAAGCTGACGACGCTTGCGGGCTTCGTGCTTGTGCCTTTCGCGCTGTGGAACAAGACCGCATTCCTTGCCGAACGCGTGCTCGGCAACGTGATTGCCGCCGGCATCAAACTGATGGTGCTCGCCGTCATCGTCGGCATCGGTTCGACCCTGTTCGGCGCCTTTGCTGCTTCCTTCGCCGGCGGCGACATCACCATCGAGCAGGCGCTTTCGACCGTGCTCGGCGCGCTTGCGATCTTCATGCTCGGGATCTTCGGCCCCGGCATCGCGGCGGGTCTCGTCTCCGGCGCGCCGCAACTCGGCGCCGGCGCCGTGGTTGGCTCGGCCGCAGGCCTCGCGCTCGGCGCCGCCGCCGGCGCCAGTGTTGCGATGGGCGGCGCGCGTGCGCTGGGGGCCGGCGCTGGCGGTGCGACTAGGGCGGCCGCTTCTGTCGCCGGCGGAGCAAGCACCGCCTATGGCTTCGGGCGCGCTGCTTCAGGGGCCTCCGGTTCGGCCGGTGTCGCTGCCGGCGTCACAGGCATGACCCGTGCTGGCGTCGGCGCCGTTGGACAAGGCATCCGCGATGTTGCCGCCCGGGCGACCGCCGGCGTTCGCCAGTCCTTTTCCGATGGCGCGCGCGGCGCGTTCACCGCCACGGGCGGCGTACTTCCCGGCGGAACCGATATCCCGGCCGCGACCGCGGCAGCGAGCGGCGCGCCGGATTGGGCGCAAAGGCTGCGGCGCGAGCAGCGGATGCGCGAGGGCGTGAGCGTCGCCGCGCACACCGTCCGAGACGGCGACCGGCCCGTATCCGGCGAGAACCCACGGCTCAGGGATGACGAATGATGTTCAAGAGATCGACGACCGCATACGGACAGACGCCCGAACCGGTGACCCCTTACCAGAAGGCCGCGCAGGTCTGGGACGAGCGTATCGGTTCCGCCCGCGTTCAGGCGCGGAACTGGCGCTACATGGCCTTCGGTTGTCTGGCGCTCGCCATGGGCCTTTCGGGCGGCGCTGTCTGGCAAGCGGGGCGCAGCACCATCACGCCCTATGTGGTTGAAGTCGACAATCTCGGCGAGGTGCGCGCCGTCGGCCCGGCTATCTCCGCCTACGAACCAACTGATGCCCAGATTGCCTATCACCTGGCGCGCTTCATCGAGAATGTCCGCTCGCTATCGATTGATCCGATCGTCGTGCGCCAGAACTGGCTCAGGGCCTATGGCTTCACCACGACCGAGGCGGCGAACACTCTCAACGAATACGCCCGCGAGAACGATCCTTTCTCCAAGGTCGGCCAGCGCACCGTCACCGTTGAAGTGACAAGCGTCGTGCGTTCGTCCTCGGGTAGCTTTGACGTGCGCTGGCGCGAACAGACATTCGAGAACGGATCGCTCGCAGGCACGACCCGATACACCGCCGTTCTCTCTATCCTTCTCCAGCGCCCGCGCACCGAAGAGACGCTCAGAAAGAATCCCCTCGGCATCTATGTCCGCGCGCTCAATTGGAGCCGCGACCACATCCCCGGAGACAACCAATGAAGAAGATCAGCATCCTCGCCCTGTCCGGTCTGCTCGCGGCTTGCGCCCACAAGGAGCTTCCACCGGAGATCAGCTATGACGGCGCCGATTTTGACGCCGCGACGCTCGCCGCCGAGCCGCTGCGTCCCGTCCGCATCGTAACAATTCCCGAGCCGCTGCCATTGCCGGGTCAGTTGAAGCCCGCGCCGAATGACAGTGCCCAGCCGGCGCCGGACACGCGATCGGCGGAAGAGCGGGTGGAGGACGCCAACGCCGCCGCCGCCATGGAGCCGACTGCGGACGGCTACATCAACGCCATTCAGGTCTACCCCTATACGGAAGGCGCGCTCTATCAACTCTATACGGCGCCGAGCCAAGTGAGCGACATCGCGCTTCAGAAGGGCGAGAAGATCGTTTCCGCCTCCGCCGGCGATACCGTGCGCTGGGTCATCGGCGACACGGTGAGCGGTGATGGGGACAATGCCCGCGCTCATGTGCTGGTGAAGCCGATCAAGGGAGACCTCAAGACTAATCTCGTCATCATCACAGACCGGCGCGCCTATCATCTGGAGCTTACGAGCACGCCCGAGACCTATATGGCCTCGGTGTCCTGGACATATCCCCATGACGCACTTCTGGCGCTTCGCCGGGACAACAAAGCCGCCGAGGAGTCCGATACCCAGGTCGTCGACAAAGGCCTCGATATCGACAAGCTGCGTTTCCGCTACGCCGTCAGTGGCGACAACCCGCCATGGCGGCCGGTGCGCGTCTTCGACGATACGCATAAGGTCTATATCCAGTTTCCGGCGCGCCTCGATCAGGGCGAGGCGCCGCCGCTCTTCGTCGTTGGGCCGGACGGGGACAACCAGCTCGTCAACTACCGGGTGCGCGGGCGCTATTACATTGTCGATCGGCTGTTCGCCGCCGCCGAGCTCCGGCTTGGCGAGGAGCCGCAGCAAGTGGTGCGCATCACCCGCACCGACGGCCGTCCCGCCGTGACCAGCCGTGAACGGTCGGACGCTATCGGCGCGTTCGACGCCGGAGATCGCTGATGGCGCCGTCCCGCGACGACGATATGGGGCATGGCGAGCCGCCGGGCGCGGGTGCGGCCAAGGTCGATGCGGAAACGCTCGCCCTGCGCGCCAAGCCGCGCCCGGTGACACGGATCAACCGACGTGTACTGATATTGCTGTCCGGCACGGGGCTTCTTCTGATCTTCGGCGCGACCATCTTCGCCCTCGATCCGCCGCGTCTGTTCGACCGCAATGAGACCGGCCGCGAACTGATCCGGACCGACAACACGCCGACGCCCGAAGGACTCGAAGGATTGCCACGCAATTACGGTGATCTGCCGAAACCGGTCGAACTCGGACCGCCGCTGCCGGGCGACCTTGGCGGCGCCATTCTGGACAAGGAGCGCGAGCTTGGCGTAGGGCCGTCGTCCGATTTGCCGTTCCGTCCGAATCCCGAGGATGACGCAGCGCGCGCCGAGCGCATCCGTCAGGCGCGGCTTGCGAGCCAAGGCCGCGAATCCGGCGTCTTCTTTCAGCTCTCGACGCGAACGACGGGCGCAACGAACACGCCGGCCACAATCGGCAATGCGGTTCCTGCACCAGGCCCGGCTGAACGCAATCCCTTCGACGGCCTCCGCACGGCGGAGGCCGATCAAGGGCTCGGGCTTGATCTCGCAAACGACCAGAACCTCCAGGGTCGCAAGCTCGATTTCCTTAAGCAAGGGGTCGAGGAGAACATCTATAATCCCCACGCACTTCAGGACCCGGCATCGCTCTATCAGGTGATGGCCGGAACCATCATCCCGGCGAGCCTTGTCACCGGCGTCAACTCCGACCTGCCGGGCCGCGTCATCGCGCAGGTGACCGAGAATGTCTATGACACCGTCTCGGGACGCTTCCTGCTGATCCCGCAGGGCGCGCGCGTCATCGGAACCTATGACAGCGTCATTGCTTTCGGCCAGAGCCGCGCGCTTGTCGTCTGGCAACGGATCATCATGCCCGACGGTTCTTCGGTCGTGATCGAAAACCTGCCGGCCACCGATACGGCCGGCTATGCCGGCCTCGAAGACGAGGTGAACTTCCATACATGGCGGCTGTTGAAGGGCATCGTGCTTTCGACGCTGCTCGGCGTCGGGACGGAGCTCAGCTTCGGCGACGACGAGGGCGATCTCGTCAAGGCGATCCGCGAGTCGACCCAGGACAGCGCCAACCGGGTCGGCCAGCGCATCACCGAGCGCAACCTCAACATCCAGCCCACCATCATCATCCGCCCCGGCTGGCCGCTTCGCATCATCGTGCATTCGGACTTGGTGCTCAGGCCCTACCGCGGATGAGGAGACGACCATGACACTTAAGCTCGACAAGCTCCCTGACCGCGAGCCAGCAAAGGTCACATTCACCGCGAGCCCGGAGCTCAAGGCCGCCTTGACCGATTACGCCGAAATCTACCGGCGCACCTATGGCCACAAGGAAGGGGTGGCGGACCTCATTCCCTTCATGCTGGAGGCGTTCATGAGCGCCGATCCCGGCTTCAAGCGGGCGCGCAAAGCTTTGGCTGACGTGCGTCCATCGTCAACCCAAGCAAAGGAGACCTGAGAGATGGCTACGATTGGCAGCTTCACCGCCGGCAAGGACGGCTATGTCGGAACGATCCGGACCCTGACGGTCAACGTCAAGGCCAGGATCGTAGCAAATGACCAGAAAAAGAGCGAGGGCGCGCCGGATTTCCGCGTCTACGCCGGCCGCGCCGAGCTTGGCGCCGCCTGGAAGGCCAAGACCAATAGCGAGGAGCCACGGGATTATCTCAGCGTCCAGCTCGACGACCCGAGCTTCCCCGAGCCCATCCGGGCGGCCCTGTTCGAGGAGGATGGCGCAGCGTTCCTGGTGTGGAATAGGCGGGAGGGGTAGGATTTTTGCGATCCTCGTATTGCCAAGGGCGGAGGCGTTGTGATAAAAAGGCGGCATTCAATAATATATGCCGACCTTTTATCACATGCGAAACGACCAGTCCGAAACCCAGCGCGAACGCGCCCTACGCCTTCTCAAGAGCCACGGAATCATGCGCCTTTCGGAGCTGAAACAGGCCGGCGTCCACTATCAGACGCTGGCCCGCATGGCGGGGGACGGCGCCGTACTTCGGCAGTCGCGGGGGCTCTATCAACTGCCCGACGCCGATTTCGACCTGTCTCACGGCCTCGCCGAGGTCGCTAAGGCCGTCCCGAAGGGCGTCATTTGCCTGATCTCGGCGCTTCAATTCCATGAACTCACGCTTCAAGTCCCGCCCTTTGTCTGGGTGGCAATCGGCCGAAAGCAAAAGCTTCCGCGGATCGATTTTCCGCCCATCCGGCCGATCCGGTTCGGCGAAAAGGCGATGTCCGTCGGCATAGAAAAACATGTCATCGACGGTGTCGAAACACCCATATTCGACCCGGCGAAGACCGTGGTCGATTGCTTTCGCTACCGCAAGCAGGTTGGGATCGATGTCGCGCTCGAAGGCCTGCGCATCGCTGTCCGCAAACGCAAAGCGCGCCCCGACGATATCGTGCGCTTCGCCAAAGAGCTCAAAATCTGGTCAGTGATCAGACCCTATCTCGATGCGACGCTTGCCGATGAAGGATAAGCCCAAAAACGTCGCGCAGTCTGTTCGCGATCGCCTTAAGGCGGCCGCGCCTCGGTTAAAGCTCGACTACAATCTCATCCTGGTCCGCTATGTCCTTGAGCGGCTCCTGTTCCGCCTGAGCGCATCGCGGCACAAAGACCGCTTCGCGCTCAAGGGCGCGATGCTGTTCGTCGCCTGGACCGAGGATGTCATTCGGCCGACGCGTGATCTTGATCTTTTGGGTTTTGGGGATTCCGAGATTGAAGAGATACGCGGCGCGTTCGCGGACATTCTTGGGACCCAAGTTCCTGACGACGGCGTTGTCTTCGACTTGAACGCTCTCGAAGCGGAGCCCATCCGAGCCGATCAACTCTATGACGGCGTTCGGGTTTCCGCGCTCGCCTTCGTCGGTTCCGCGCGGGTGTCGGTGCAAATCGACATCGGCTTCGGCGACGCCGTGACGCCCGGGCTCGACGAGCGCGACTATCCAACGCTTCTCGACATGCCTGCGCCCCGGCTGAAAACCTATCCGCGCGAAACGGTTGTGGCGGAAAAGTTCGAAGCGATCGTTTCCATCGGTACGCGGACAAGCCGCATGAAGGATTTTTACGATCTCTTCTGTCTGGCGCGCATGTTCGAGTTTGACGGCAAGACCCTATCGGCGGCCATCCGCGCGACGTTCGACCGGCGGGGAACCGAAGTGCCAACGGAACTCCCGCCGGCGCTGTCGGCCGAATTCGCTGAAGACGCCGACGTGAATGAAAGATGGGCGGCTTTCGTCAGAAGAACTCCCCTTTTTGTCGCGCCGCCGCCACTGGTCAAATTGGTTGATGAGCTGCAGAAATTCCTGCTACCGCCAGTACATGCAGCGGCAGGCGCAAAAAGCGAGTCAAAGAACTGGTCGCCGGAATCTGGCTGGATCTGAAGGACCTGCGCGAAACTTCTAAATAGTCTGAGAAAACCATATGTAAAATATTGTCTTCTCCGAATTAAACAAAGTTTGAGAGGGGCCTTGCCTTGATTGTTGCTCGTTCCTCTACCACACTGGGATCGAGACAATTCGGCTTGGTCGCCGATACAGCGATGAAAGCCGCGCCGAGAGTCGTCCGTGGTCCAAGCCAGGAATCAAACGGCGCGAGCAAGCGCGCCGCGACGCCCCAGGGCGGATAGTAAACAGCGCCGCGCACTGTCTCGACGACAAATCCCGCCCTCTTCAGGGGCTTTTGAAGCTCGCGAGCCGTTCGAAAGCGCGCCCTGCGCCAGAGAGGATTGCCCATCCGTCCACGAATGCGACGCCTTGCTGCCCATAGATTCCATCGCCCAAGCTCGCCGATAACGAAACGCCCGCCGGGACGCAGAGTCCTAACAGCTTCGCTTAGGATCGCATCGGGATTATCGATGAAACAAAGGACCGTGATGGCAATGACCGCATCGAACGCTCCCGATGGAAATGGAAGGTTCTGAGCATCTGCGACTTCGAAACGGATATCTGCGTCTTCCTCACGCGCTCGTTCGCGAGCTGCGTCTATTGCCTCTGCGGATAAATCCACACCGCAGACATTGGCGCCGCGTTTCGACAGTGCGATAGCAAGGTCCCCATCGCCGCAACCAATATCCAATATGCGCTTCCCGTGAACATCGCCGAGCATCTCCAAGATCAGCGTCCGTTCGATATCGTCGGTCACGCGGCCGAGCATGCTCGCGCGCCAATTGGCATAGGCGGACGCAAAGTCCGAAGACTCTGCCTGCTCGCACGAACCCTTAGCCAAGTCCTGTACCTCCGGCGTTCGCCGGAATGGTATTGACAAGGGCGTTCATAACCGCGTCGATTTCCTCACGGGTCGTCGCGCGGCCCAGGCTGAACCGGATCGCACCCATGCCGACATTCGACGCTACGCCCATGGCTTCGAGCACCGGCGAGAGTTCTATCCGCCCCGAATGACAGGCGGAACCAGTTGAGGCCGCCACTTCAGGAATTACGGCGAGGATGTCGGCGCCGTTCCTTCCAATGAAGGAAACGTTCAGCGTGTTCGGCAACCGTTCGTCCGGATGACCGTTGAGGATAACGACGTTTCCGAATCGGTCCTTGAGCATCGCCCAGAAAGCATCTCGGAGCGTCCTTGTCTTCTGCATCGAGGTCAGATCGCGCGCAAGGGCGCAGGCTTCACCAAGCGCGCTGGCCAGTATGGTGCTTTCTGTGCCGGCGCGTCGGCCGGCTTCATGGCCTGCTCCATGGATCAGCGGTTCGGGGTGGATTCCCTGGCGGATATAGAGCGCCCCAATGCCCTTCGGCGCATAGAGCTTGTGCCCGGCGATGGTCAGAAGATCGACGCCGAGATCGTCCACGTGTGTGGGGACCTTTCCAACCGACTGGGCCGCATCGGTATGAAACGGAATGCCGTGCCCGTGGGCGATGGCTGAGCATTCTTCAATGGGCTGAAGTGTTCCCACTTCATTGTTCGCGTGCATGATGCTGATGAGCACCGTATCAGGCGTAATCGCCCGGCGCAGGTCATCAGGATCAATGCGTCCCGTGCCATCAACAGGCAAAAAGGTCACCGACGCGCCCAACCTTTCGAGAAAGCGTAAAGGCGCCGTGATCGCCGGATGCTCAACGCTCGTGGTGATGAAATGGCGGCGTGGTTTATCGGTCGCGAAGAACGCGCCTTTAAGTGCAAAATTGTTGGCTTCACTGCCTCCGCTTGTAAATACGATTTCTTCAGGTGCGCAGCCGAGCAGATCGGCGATTTGTCCGCGCGCCTTTTCGATCATCGCGCGCGCCGGCGCGCCCGCCCAATGCAGGCTCGATGGATTGCCGTAAGGGCCATCCATGGCGTCGCGCATCACCGCGGCGACTTCCGGCGCAATCGGCGTGCTGGCATTGTGGTCGAGATAAATCCGTTGCATTGGCTAGAACACCAACGCCTTGTCGGCCGCTGCCGTGGCTTCGGCAAGTTCATTCATCGTGCTTCTCTGTGCGCCCTCCATGATGTCGTCGTCGGTCATGCCGCGCGCATCCATGCAGGTCCCGCATAGGAGCACAGCGCCCTTGCCGCCGATTACGCGTTTCAGCATGCGCTCGATATTGTAATAGCCGTCGGGCGTTTTCTGTCCTTTGCGCGCGGCGACCACCGCATCGGCCATCAGAAACAAGGTGATATCCGTCGTCGGATCGCGTTTTAGCAGCGCATGAACAAGGCGCAGCGCATTGTAGCAGCGCTCGGTTCCGTAGGGCGGATCGTTGAGGATGAAGAGCGCGTTCATTGCGGCTTTTTCCTTTTCTGCATCATCGTTCCTGTTCCCGAAAGGGTGGGGAGCCTCTCAATATCAATACCCCACGGCGATCTGGAGCGTCACGATGCTCTGGTCCGGCCGGTTGTTCTGCTGGTCAACAAAGGTGTAATCCAAACTGACCTTGGCGTTGTGACCCTTGATAAAATAGTTCGACCCGACGCTGATGAAATCAGTAGCGCCTTTCCGATCGACATCAATCGTTTCGAAACGCCCATAAGGCTGGAGGCGGCCCGGACCGATTTCGCCGGGAATGAGATACCCGGCCTGGACGTAATAGTTCTGCGCGTCGTCGCCGGCCGCGAGATCGGAAAAATTGTGCGTCTGCGTGCTGTTTTTGATATCGATATAGGCCGCTTCGACTGTGACGGCTCCATCGCCCAGCGGATGGTCCAAGAAGAAATCGGCTGTCCAAACGCGATTGTCCTGGCCCGCAACGCCGTTCAAAGTTAAGCCGCTCTGTGTGTCGTAGCCGAAGCTGACGCTCAGGACCTTTTTCGTTCCGAGATACGTGCCTTGATTGAACCATCCTTTTTCGGGGTCGAGCAGATTGAGCGCAACACGGCCCACGAAACGGAGCTTATCGTCGGGATTGTTATCGTTCTCCACGCCTTCGGAGACCATGAATCTGTACTGAATGAGCCCGTCAAAGGGATTGCCCCAGATGGTTACGCCGTCATCGCGGCCGACCTTGCTGGCGTAAAAGATATTTCCGCGCACGCCGCCCTGTAGAAAGGGAAGGTCGGTCGTGAGAAGGGTCTTGGTCGAGGTCGTGCCGAAGCTGCGGGTCAAGGGAACGTACATTCTCCCGGCTTGGATCTTGAACGCCTCATCCAGTTTGATCGTAATCCAGAAATCGCGGAATGCGACGCCGCTTCCCAGGCCCAGTGAAGAATTGTTGAGCCCTTCCTGGCCAAGCCGATCCGACGCGATATGCGTAAAGAACTCGAAATAGGGGGTGACCTGACCTTTCAAGGACAGATAGACCCTTCTGGCCATGAAATCATTCAGGTTACTGCCGTTCGATTTACCATTCTCGACAAACTGATACCAGCCTTGTCCCCAGAAGCCGATTTCCAACTTGGCGTTGTCGTCGATTTCGAATTCGACTCCGGCGCGGGCGGCGCTGGCCGTCCAGCAAGCGCATATCGCCAAACCGATCATCATCCGCTTTGGCCAATTCATCTTTCCTCTCCGCGCTGTATAAGGTTCGACATCAAACATCAGACGGCCGAAATGCCATCATCCTCAGCATGGACCGTTTCGAACCCCGAGGCGTTTCAATGCCTGATCGCACCATGCGCCTCAACGCTGCCGGACTCGAAGGATGAAGGCGTGTGCTTCAGTGCCGAACACTGCGGAGAAGATCAGTCGCCCAGGACGCGCCGGCGCTCCTCGAATTCTTCCTTGTCGATTTCGCCGCGAGCATACCGCTCTTTCAGGATATCGAGCGGTGTGCGTTCTCGCGGTTGATGCTGCTGCGGCTGTCCTCCGGGCCATGGCCCGCCGAGCCAACGCACGAGCAGAACCGCAAGGGCGATCACCACTGCCAAGACAAGAATCATAATCGGTGGCCCGAAGATCATGCCGTACCATCCTCCTCCCCAGTCCATCATATGGTGACCGTATCCATACCTCGTCGGGTCAGACGGCTCTTGCGCCCAACTCCAAGTGGGCGCCAAAACAAACGCCAAACCCGCCGCTGCAGTGGCGCCAATTCGAATGACAGTAGTGGTGAGTATTCGGCGTTCCGTCATCTTTTCACTCCCCAGTATTCCATCCCTATTCGATGGCCTTAACTGCGCTGTCACCTGTTCCGAGCGTTTCTGATGACGGCTTGGAAAACACGCAGCAGGCAAAACTTCCAAGTCACTCTTGGCCGGAGTCGTCCGCATCGCCTGATTGCATTTGTTCCATGCACGATTGCATATGCGTCATCATCTGAGAACGCATCTGGTCTCGTTGGGATTCATCCATTGGGCTCATCTGCCCCATGCAGGACTGCATTTGCTGCATCATTCCCTGCATCATCTGTTGCTGCATCGGGCCCATGGCTTGGCCTTGCTCCGGCTCGGGCGTTGGCGCCGTTTCTTCTTGTGCGCTGGCTGAGCTTAGGGCCGAGAAAGTTGCCACTGTCGCCAAAATGCCTATTGCAGCAGCAGTATTTCTTATCGAATAAAGCCGTTTCATTTGCCCGTCTCCTTTTTGGGTTTTCTATTTCACGATCCCGACCTACAGTTGAACATAAGTAACCAATCCATGTTCCCTTGTCGGATAATCTTTGATCTCGATCAATTTCCTTTTGCTTTAGTGTGTCCATCCTTCGCGTCTGCTACTTTCAATCCCAAGGCGTTCCACCGTTCCATGCCGCCGCGCAAGACCGCGACATTCTTGAAGCCTGCATCATGAAGCATGGCGTAAGCCGCCGCCGAGCGTTTGTCGGTCCGACAAACCAAAATGAGAGGTTTGTCCTGTTCCGCTTTGATTTCGCTCAGACGACGGGACAGCGCATCGACCGGCAGATTCAACGCGCCGGGGATATGGCCTAGCGGGCCCGTGAACTCGTCCGTGCCACGCACATCGACTACCAGCGTCGTTTGACCTTTATTGAGCTGCTGATGCAGTTCCGCGGGCTCGGTCCAAGTGACGCCGCCTTGACGCAAGCGCTTGATCAGGCGCGGCAAGACGGCAATGGTGGCGAGAAGTCCGAGCGCGAGGAGCCCGTAGCGGATCGCCGAAGCGTCGCCGGAAAGCGCTTCCCGGCCGGCATGACCCAACCAGGTATAAGCGATGGCGCCGGGCGCCATGCAGATGAGCGACGTCATGACATAGGATAGGAACCTGATACGGGTAAGGCCCAGCGCGTAATTGGTCAGATTGAACGGAAACAGCGGCACCAGCCGGACAAAGGCGACAAAGCGCCATCCTTCGGCTTCGACGCCTTCGATTAGCCGTTTAAGCTGTCCACCCGCCTTGCGCGCGATCCAGTCACCGCCGATGGAACGTGCGACAAGGAAAGCGAGGCTGGCCCCGATGGTAGCGCCGACAAGGTTGAATGCGGCGCCCCACACCGGTCCGAAGAGCGCCCCGCCAGCCAGCGCGAAGAGCGAGCCCGGCAGAAACACAACGGTTCCGACCGCGTAAAGGCAGACATAGGCGATAGGCGCCCAAACTCCTAAGCCTGAAAGCGCTGCATCGAGCGCAGCCGGGTCGAGCCGGTCGCGGTTCAGCGCCGCCCAGGTGATGGCGGCCGCCACACTGGCAAGAAGGAGAAGCTTGGGAATTACCGTTCGCGCCTTCATTGCCGCTCGTTCCTTTCGCGGTTGATGGGGTAGCCGATGGCCGGCCCGCGCAGCGGTTGGACCAGCATTCGGTCGAGCCACAAATCGCGCTGTGTACGGAACTGTTCGATGCCGATCGTCATGGCCTCATGCTCCTCTCTCGGCTGAGCGCGGTAGGTGCCCAGAAGGCGATCCCACCAGGGCAGATTGAAGCCGAAATTGCTGTTGGTCTCGGGCGGATAGATTGAGTGGTGAACGCGATGCATGTCGGGCGTCACCACGAACCAGCGCAGCACCCGGTCGAGTCCGCTTTGTATACGGACATTGCCGTGGTTGAACATCGACGTGGCGTTCAGGAGAATCTCGAAGGCAAACACGGCGATGGCCGGCGGTCCCAGCGCCAGGACGACACCGAGCTTTATGCCCATCGAAAGAAGGATTTCCACCGGGTGAAACCGCAGGCCCGTGGTCACGTCGAATTCCAGATCGGCGTGATGCATGCGGTGCAGCCGCCACAAGGCGGGCACGGCGTGGAACATCACATGCTGGAGATAGACGGCGAGATCGAGCGCGAGCAGCGACCCGACGAGGACGAGCCAAACGGGCGCCTCGATGATATTGAAGAGACCCCAGCCCCGCGCCTCCGCCGTCAGCGCAAGCCCGACAGCGACAACTGGGAACGCCAGTCGAAGAAGCACCGTGTTGGCGACGACGACACCAAGATTGTTGGGCCAGCGGACACGGCGGGAAATCTCCCGCCACCGGCGCGGCGCCGTCGCCTCCCACGCCGCCATAATGACGAGGATTCCAAGAAAGAAGGCGATGCGGATTGCCGGTTCATTCGCCAGGAGTGCGTCGGTCATGGGCGTAGGTCCCTTGTGTGGGACTGGGAATGGCTTTATATTCAAGTAATCAATTGAATAATATAATCTAAGGTTTGCTCATGTCAATCGGTCCCAAACAGGCCCTGTTCGCGGAATTCGCAACTGTCGCCCGAGCGCTCGGGTCCCCGCATCGTTTGGAAATTCTCGAACATCTGGGTCAGGGCGAGTGCGGCGTCGAGGCTTTGGCGGAGCGGGTCGGCCTCTCGATCGCCAATGCGTCCCAGCATTTGCAGCACTTGAAGCGCGCCGGGCTCGTCGCCGCGCGGCGCGACGGCAAGTTCGTGCTGTACCAGCTTGCGGATGATCGCGTGCTTGCGCTGATGGCGGCGCTTTTCGACGTGGGTAAACGTAATCTCGCCGAAGCGGACAGGATCCTCAGAGACTACTTTATCGCGCGCGACAGCATGGAGCCGGTTACGCGCAACGATCTATTGCAACGGACGCGAGACGGGCTGGTCATGGTTCTGGATGTACGGCCTGCTGACGAATTTGCGGCGGGTCATCTGCCCGGCGCGGTCAACATTCCACTCAAAGACCTCGAAGCCCGGCTTGCCGAACTCGATCCGTCACAGGAAATCGTCGCTTATTGCCGAGGTCCTTATTGTATTCTGTCCTTCGAAGCCGTCGCCAAGCTGCGTGCAAAAGGTTTTCGCGTGCGCCGCCTCGAAGACGGATTGCCCGAATGGCGCGCCGCCGGACTACCTCTTGTGACTGGTATTCGATGAGGCGAGGCTGCGTGAAATAAGTATGAAACGGCTCATGGCAAATTCCTTCAAAACGCTTACATACACTCAAAGGCAACGCTAATGGTCGCGCCGCTATTTGCTGTATCGGAGATAGCAATAACTCACCGGACGAGATCAGGGTGAGACGGCTTGTCGGATGAAGATGGCCCATCACGCCGCCGCTTGGAAAAGGCCCTGCTGATATCGATGGTTGCATGCCCCCGCAACCAAAATTCATATAGGTAACACCAGAAATCCAATTTGGGCGTAGGTCGTTACCTGCTCCGGAAGGGCAGGTAGCCCCATCCGTTACCTGCAAGCATAGCGCGCCTCTGATTCGCATTAGGTTTTGGGATATCCCTCGGGCAGCAAAAGCAGTTCCGGCCATGCCATGGGCCGGGCCATTGATGGAGCGCGGTTGGCCAGATCTGGTCCGATGAAGCGCGTTAACCGTTCCACCACGGCAACAACTTCATTGCAATTCACAACTCGCGGGGATCCAGTCTGGGTCCGAAGAGTGAGGGAGTTCAGGAGTTGGAGAAGCTCCCAGTCCCGCAGAATCGTGTCGGAGCCTTCTTGCTCCATGACACCAAAAACCATCCGGTGAACCGATGCGCCTGTGCCCGTGACTTCATCCTCAACAGAAACTATCAGCAGAGGAGCGGAAAGGCCATCAAGTGTTGCGATGCAATCCGGCAGACCACCAGCTTCATCCAGGGCGAAGTCAAGGAGGATATGCCCGACACCGAGTACGCGGGAGGCCACATTGGTCCCACGTAGGCCACGATCGATGACCTGCGCCCCAAGTTTCATCCAGTCGGAAGTAGAGTCTCGTGACCATTTGAGCCTGTTGGGCTCGGTGATGCAACGGGACGGGGCGTGGAGCCCCCACAGAGCTCAGACGTCCCGTCCCGTTGCATCGCGGGGACGTCGAGCATGGCGTAGATGGCGGGCGGCAGATTGCCGAGCGCGGCTCATGCGGCCTGACGGTGTTGTAGTCGTCCTTCCAGAGAGCAAGCGCTTCACGCGCGTGGTCGAGCGAGCGGAACAGGGTCTCGTTCAGCAACTCGTCCCTGAGCCTGCCGTTGAAGCTCTCGATGAAGGCGTTCTGGGTCGGCTTGCCGGGGGCAATGTAGTGCCACTCGATATGGGCCTCTTGAGACCAGCCCAGGATCGCCATGCTGGTGAACTCCGTTCCATTATCGCTGACGATGGTCGCCGGATGGCCCCGCAAGCCGGCGAGCGTGCCGAGTTCGCGGGCCACACGAGCGCCCGAGAGCGAGGTGTCGGCGACCAGGCAGAGACACTCGCGGGTGAAGTCGTCGACGACCGCGAGGATGCGGAAGCGCCGGCTGTCGGTCAGCGTGTCGCTCAGGAAGTCGAGCGACCAGCGCTGGTTCGGTCCCTGCGGCATCGTCATCGGTGCCCGTGTCCCAAGGGCTCGTTTGCGGCCACCGCGCCGGCGAACCTGCAGGCGCTCCTCCCGGTAGAGCCGTCTCAGCTTCTTGTGGTTCAGATGGACGCCTTCCCGGCCGAGCAGGATATGAAGCCGGCGATAGCCGAAGCGCCGGCGCTCGGCGGCCATCTCCCGCAGCCGGTCCCGGATCGCCCGGTCGTCGGGGCGCACACTTCGATAGCGCATCGAAGTCCGGTCCGCTCCGACCGTCGAACACGCCCGGCGCTGGCTCACCCCATGCGTATCGCAGAGGTGAGCCACGGCCTCCCGTCTGGCGGCGGGCGTTACCATTTTTTTGAGGCGATATCCTTCAGCATCGTGTTGTCGAGCATGGCCTCGGCCAGCAGCTTCTTCAGCTTCGCGTTCTCGTCCTCGAGAACCTTCAGCCGCCGCGCCTCCGACACGTCGAGGCCGCCATACTTCGACTTCCACTTGTAAAAGGTGGCGCCGCTGATCCCGTGCTTCCGGCACACATCCGCCGTCCGGGATCCTGCCTCCTGCTCCCGCAGGATCGCGATGATCTGCTCTTCCGTGAACCGCGATCTCTTCATCGTCCGTCTCCTTCAATTGACGGACTCTACTCAAATCTGGAGGAAGTTCAGGGGCTCACGTCATCGAAAACAAGCCCTTCGTACTTATCACGGACCGCATATTCGGCGTCGCCTCCGATGTGTTCGCGGTGGCGGAAGGCATCGAGACGGCAATGGCACTGAAGACGGTCACGCCCGCCATGCCCATGGTCGCCGCGCTTTCGGCCGCCCATCTCGCCGCCCTGACGCTGCCACCGATATTGCAGCGGCTCTACGTCGCGCGCGACAACGATCATGTTGGCCGCCTTGCGCTGGAGAGATTGCGCGAACGCTCCCGAGGAAGCGGTATCGCCGTTCGCCCGCTCATCCCGAGGGCGGAGGATTTCAACGCCGATCTCCTCAATCTCGACCCGGATCGGCTGCGGGCGTGGATCGCCGAGCAGCTCGCCGACGACGATATCCGACGCTTTCTCATCGTGGATGATGGGCTGTAACCGCAGTGCGTCCCGCTCGCCTGGTCTCCGGCCGGAAGGGCGGCGGCATCCTCGCGGGGTGCCCGTTGCGTGAAAGGGACCGCGCCAACGGCCTTTCCATGTGGGGGATCTGCCAGCTCCGCCCCGGCTTTGCAACGGCGCTGCGCGCCGTCCTCCACTCCGTTTCGGCCCAGGTGGGTGCAAAGCCGGTTCCGCGCCGGCGGACGATCCCCGGAAAGGCCGCGAAGGGCGCGGCCTCGCTGGAACGGGAGAACCGCCATGACGCTCGATATCCTCTTCCGACCCGATGCCGGCGACGAGCCGCATCACACATCCTCGCCGACCGCGCATCTGCTCGATGAATTGCAGCTTTACGGATACCGTCCGCATTCGGACGAGCTCGACTCACGCCCCTTGCCCGACGCCGACCGGACACACGCCGAGATCGGCGCGGCAGTCGAAAACCTCTCCGGCCTTCTCTCCGAGACCCGGCTCGAAGACGATCTCGACGACATCCTCTGGGGCTTCGTCAACATCTTTCGCCGCAAGATCGCCAATCTCGATCGCGCGCTCGATGACAACGAGCAGGCGCAACGCCGCTCGCAAAGGGAACAGGACGGCTCGGAGGTCAAATCCGTCGAGCTGGAGCGCCTGACCGCGCAGGGCATATCGCTGATCGAACGCCGCAATGCCTTCGAAGCCTTCCGCGACATCGCCGCCGAGCAGTTCGAGGGGGTCACCGGCTCCGCCTGGCGCCCGCGTTCGGGCTCTATGGTCAACCGCAAGGCGCTGACCGCCGCCATGATCGACAGCCGCGATTTTATCGCCGCTAAACGCAAGGCCGAGATCGAGCCGCTTCTGCCCGCCGGCCCGCGCATCGCCTTCACCGGCGGCATGGACTGTAACGATCACGCCCGCATCTGGGATGCCCTCGACAAGGTCCGCGCCAAGCATCCCGACACGGTGCTGATCCATGGCGGAAGCCCCAAGGGCGCCGAAAAGATCGCCGCCTGCTGGGCCGATAATCGCGGTGTTGCGCAGATCGTCTTCAAGCCCGACTGGATCCGCTTTAAGAACGCCGCGCCATTCAAGCGCAACGACGCCATGCTCGACGCGCTTCCCATCGGCGTTATCGCTTTCCCCGGTTCCGGCATCTCGCAAAACCTCGCCGACAAAGCCCGCAAGATGGGAATCCCGGTGTGGAAGTTCAGCGCGGAGGGCTGCGCGTGATGCGCCGCTGGCGTCTGACTTCGGTTGCCACAGCCGATGCCGCGGCCGAGCAGCGCTCGCAGGCTGGGCCTGCTGGCGCGGCAATGTGGCGGGTCTTGGCGGCTGGACTTTCGCCACTAGGATTTCACTGACGACGCTCCATGCGATGGGGATGGGGTTCTTCGGCCTCTACGGATCGACGGCGGCTCTGGCTACCACGCTGACCCTCGCCACGGTCGTGAACTGCGTCGGCATCGGCTTCCAGCGCGGCACCCACACCCGCCGGCAGCTCGCCGCGAACGACCTCTCCGGCGTGCCCACGCTGACCGACATGGGGGCGGAGTTCGCGATCGCGACCGGCGGCGCCCTGACCCTGTTCATCGCCGCGGCCCGGAACGGCTCGTCGGTCTGGGTCCGCGTGGTCGACGAAGTGTCGGGGGCGGTGTTCGAGCACGAGATTACCGCCGATCTGCCGGCCAACACCTAGTTCCTCTCGCCCCGGCTCTTCATGAACAACGGGGCCACGGCGGCGGCGGTCACCTACGATCGCTCGGGCGTTTGCGTGGAGACGGTTTACTGAACAGACCGGTTGCCGAAGCTGGCTCTTACGATGTCAAAGAGCAGGAAGGGCGATCTTTCGAACTCCGATGCTACCCGTCGACCAGTCAGGGTGTCCAAGCCGGAAATGGGCACAATTGTGCACCTGTCGATCGCGACTCGTTCCGGCTATTCGACCACCGGATAGAACGGTTTGCCCCAGTCCTTGTCCGGATTGTCCATCATCAGATCGATGAAGCCCGGCATCCGGGAGGACAGGATTGCGGCGCCATCGCCGACCTGCGCGCGGTTCACGCCGCTGTTCCAGGTCAAGCCGTCATGGACCGGTTGAGCGCGCAGGATGTTCGGCTGGTCAAAACAAAGTTCAAAGCCCCGACGCTGTTGCCCGCTTGAAATGCGAGCGCGAAGTTGCGCGACGAAGCCCTGAACATTTTCTCCCATTGCCCGAGGTTTCAACTTGTTTAATTAGGATTCCTATGTATTATGACCTGAAAGGAGTCCATGATGCCAAACGGCCAGATCGCCTTCGCGCTTGCACGGATTGGGGTTTTCCTGAGGTCCCTTGCCTGGGAGCAGGCCGAGCCGACCGGGGTCAATCCGACGCAGGCGCAGATCCTCGCGCGCCTGGCATCGCGTGGCCCGTCCAGGGTCAGCGTTCTCGCCGCCGATCTTGGCGTCACCCAACCGACGCTCAGCGATGCGGTTGCCGCCTTGTTGCGCAAGGGGCATCTGAAGCGCGAGCCCGATCCAGTCGATGGCCGCGCGGTGCGGCTGCATCTGACCGAACTGGGGCGTCGGGTGGCCGAGGCGGCCAAGAACCCGCCTCCGGTGCTGATGTCGGCGCTCGATACGCTGTCTCCCGGTGACCGGGACGCGATGCAGCGGGCGCTCATCGGGCTGATCAGGGCCTTGCAAATTGCGCGGGCGATCCCGCTCCAGCGGATGTGCGTCACCTGCGCCCATTTCCGCCCCCATGCCCATGACGATGCGGACGCACCGCATCGCTGTGCCTTTGTGGATGCCGCCTTTGGCGATGCCGCCCTGCGGATCGACTGCGGCGACCACGAAGGCGCCCCCGAAGAGGACCTCGCCCATATCTGGGCGCGGTTTTCCAAGGTGGCCTGAGACGGGCATCCGGAACCGCAGCAACGGCCCGGACGCCCTTTTGCCAACCTTCCAAAGGATGAAAAGAAAGCACATCATCATGACACGCAAAGCCATCTTTTACCATGCCGGATGCAAGGTCTGCGTCAGCGCCGAGCAGGCCCTTGCCCACGCGCTCGACCCGGCTGCCCTGTCCGTCGAAATCGTCCACCTGGGCGAGGATCGGGGTCGTCTGGCCGAAGCCGAAGCGGCTGGGGTCGTCTCGGTGCCCGCGCTGGTGATCGACAATCAGGCCTTTCACATCAATTTCGGCGCCTCGCTCGCCGATCTTCGGGGGACGGTGTGATGCGGATCATCCCTATAACTGCGGGCATGCTTCTGCTTGCAGGGTCCGCGATGGCGGACGGCGCGCATGGCCATTCGGGCGGCATCAGCACCGCCGCGGGTGATCCCGCACCTTTCGATATCGTCCACGCCCGGATCACCACCGACGGGCGCGTCGCCACGTTCCACATGGCGGTCTCGGGGCGCGCCGGCGAAAGCCGTCCCACGCCCGCCGGGGCGCTGGCCGGGTCACAGGTGTTTGCCTATGTCTGGCCTACGACGCTCGACAGTGCCGTCGTCGGCTTCGAGCCTGGCGCGGGCATCCTGGCGATGGTGGCGACCGCACACCCCGACTTCGACGACACGCCGCTTTACGACGAGAACCGCGACGGCGACCGTGGCAATGACGGCGATCTGTGGCACAGCCACTGGGTTGTGCTGGGGCCGGACGAGGCCTGCGGGGCGGGGGCGCTGAAGGTGATCGACATCGCCGAAGGGGCAACTCCGCGACTGCCCGCAACCTGGCCGGGCCTGCCGCTGTTGATCGACAGCCCCGGCTGGCAGCCTGTGCTGGATGACGAAGCGATTGAGATCCCGGTCGCCTTCGACGACGTCGGCGTGGTGAAGGCGATGACGTTCGATGGCGTCACCGCCGGTCTGCGGGTGAATGCCAACGTGCATGCGCCGCTGCTTTGCGTCACCGATGTCTTCGATGTCGCCTCGGGCGACCTGAGCCTGCCCGGCCAGGTTAATAAGTAACACCAAGTAACACCGACCGGTGGCGGTATACCCGCCGCCGGTCCTTTTCGTGAGTCAGAGCCATGCATGATCCTGCCCCGCCGATCCTTGCCTCCGAGTGGCTGAACACGCCCGCGCCGCTGGCGCTCGAGACGCTGCGCGGCCGGGTCGTCGCAGTCGAGTGCTTTCAGATGCTCTGTCCCGGCTGTGTCAGTCACGGCCTGCCGCAGGCGCAGCGCATCGCACAGACATTCCGGGCCGAGGATGTGGTGGTGATCGGGCTGCACTGCGTCTTCGAACATCACGACGCGCAGGGCCCGGTCAGCCTCGCCGCCTTCCTGCACGAATACCGGATCCGCTTCCCGGTGGCGGTGGACATGGTGGGCACGGATGGCCCACTGCCGCAGACCATGGCCCGCTATGCGCTGGAAGGCACGCCGACCCTGCTGCTGATCGACCGCTCCGGCCGGCTGCGCGCGCGCCATTTCGGGTCGGTCCCCGATCTGGCGCTGGGGGCCGATATCATGGCGCTGGTGCGGGAGGGCATGAATGCCGACTGAAAGGGTCCATGGCACGGTCCGCGCGGTGCAACGCGGTGCAGTGCGCCCGCTGGGCCCGAAGGGCGTGCCAAGCGCCATCGTCAAGACACCGGTTTCTGGCCCTGTGGCGGTCGGTGCGCTCGGGCTGGCCGGCGACGCGCAGGGCGATCCGGCGCGCCACGGCGGGGTGGACAAGGCCGTGCATGTCTATCCGCTCGCCCATTATGCCGCCTGGGCGCGGGATTTTCCGGAGCAGGCAGACCGGTTTTCCCCCGGCGCCTTTGGCGAGAACATCGTGCTGGAGGGGCTGAGCGAAGGCGATGTCTGTATCGGCGACCGGTTCGATCTCGGCACGGCGCGGGTGCAGATTAGCCAGGCGCGCCAGCCCTGCTGGAAGCTCAACCTGCGTTTTGACCTGCCCGACATGGCGAGGCGTGTGCAGGAATGCGGACGCACCGGCTGGTATGTCCGGGTGCTGGTGCCCGGCACGGTCGCGGCGGGAGATCCGGTGACGCTTGCCGCCCGCCCCAACCCCGAATGGGATCTGGCGCGGGTGCAGCGGCTTCTTTATCGCGACGCGCTGAACCGTCCGGCGCTGGCGGAATTTGCCGGGCTCGACGGGCTCTCGGCATCCTGGCGCAACCTTGCGCAGAGGCGGCTCGAAAGTGGCGCGGTCGAGGACTGGGTGCCGCGTCTCGGTGTGTGATCAAGTCGCGGTCGAGGACCGCTGTCGCTCAGCCCGGCCCTCGTAGCGCCGCCTGCTCCGGCAGGCCATCGCGCGGGCAGCCGCCGACGATCCAGTAGCCCGCGCCCATGATCACCACACCCGAGATCAGGTTGCCGAGCGTGACCCAGAAGAGGTTGTGCACCGCGCCGGCGAGGTCGATGCCCGCGCCGTGCTCGGACATGAGCGCCACCGAAAACACCGTCATGTTGGCCACCGAATGTTCGAATCCGGCCGCGATGAAGGCGAAGAGGCACCAGAAGATCAGGATGCATTTCGCCGCGTCGTCCCGGGTGCGCGCCGCCGTCCAGATCGCCAGACAGACCAGCCAGTTGCACAGCATCCCGCGCGCCACTAGTTCCAGCGCGCCGCCATGCATCTTCTTGGCCGCCACTGCGTGCAGAAGATCAGCGCCGCCCGCCTGCAACACCACGCCACCCCCGCCGATCACGAAAAGTGCGGCCACCAGTAACGCCCCCGCAAGGTTGCCGCCCCAACTGCCTGCCCAGTTGGCAAGGACCGCGCCCACCCCCAGCCGCCCGGTCAGCCAGGCATGCGCGCCATACATTGCGTGCCCGGTGAAAAGGTCGGAACCGGCGAACACCACCAGCGTCAGCGCAATGCCGAAACTTGCCCCCATCACCAGGGCGCGAAACGACGGATCGGCCTCTTGCCCGACGGAAAATATCAGGATGATCCCCAACCCGACATAGGCCCCCGCCTTCATCGCCGAGATGGCAAAACCCAAGGGCGCGCGGCTCAACATGGCAGCCTTGGTCTGGGCGTAGCGGGCGAAGTGATCGACGGTTTCGGTGATGGTCATGAAACGCTCCTGTGCCGCCGCGCGGGGGCCGCCGCGCCCTGCGCGCCCAGAAGCGGGGCCACCCACAGCACCGCCAGCGCGAGCGCGGTTGCGAGAAAACCCGTGCCAAGCCGCACCTGATCCTCGGCCAGATAGGCATTACAGAGCCGCACCGGCGCATGGGTATAAAGAAACGCGAGCACCCCCAGCATCGCCAGCGCCTGCGCCTTGAGAAAGCCGCGCAGCAACGGGTGCGCGCGCGGCCAGCCAAGCCGCAACGGCAGCCCCACCAGCAGCGGCAGGCTGAGGAATTTCGACGCCGCCACCGCCGGATCGCTCACCGCCGCGTCGATCGAGCGGGGCAGCATCCAGAAGGCCATGGCGAAGATCGCGGTCAGGATCATCGCCCAGCCGCCCCGGTTCCACGCCCCGCCCGTTCCCCGCGCACCGGGCAAGAGCGCGCCCGCCAACGCCAGCAGCGGCAGTTGCACGAGGATATGGGTCACCGGATCGGCCTCCAGCGGCGCGCGAAAAACCCAGGCCGCAGCGATCAACGCCGCCGCCAGCGACAGCCGTGGCAGCGTCATTGCACCACCCCGTGCAAGGCGGTCAGCGCCGCCGCCGGATCGTCGTAATCGACGATCGCGCGCAGCCGACCCCCGGCATCCACGACATGCAGCGCGGTGTTGTGGGTGAACCCGCCCCAGCGGTCGGGGATGACCACCACGCCGAAGGTCGCGAGCAACGCCGGCAGGTCGTCCGGATCGGGCCGCGCGACCGTCCAGAGCGCGCCATCCGCGCCGTGGCCTTCGCCATAGGCGTTGAGCGCGTCGGGATCATCGCGACCGGGATCGAAGCTGATCGAGACGAGACGCACGCTCTCGTCCAGACCGGCCGCCCGAACGTCATCGGCCAACCGCGCCATCTCGGCCCCCGCCGCCTGACAGATGGTCGGGCAGGTGGTGTAGATGAACTCGACCAGCGTCGCCCGCTTCGTCGGTCCCCCGAGGGGAAGGGGGGTGCCGGTCATCGTCTCCAGCACCACCTCGGGCACCGCTGGCATATCGCGCAGGGCGGTCAGGCGGCGCGCGCGCTCCGCCGTCAGCGCCTGCCCGCCATCGGTCGCCTGCCAGAGCACGGCAAGCCCCGCCAGCACCACCGCGACCGAGGCAGCCAGTGCCTGCACCGGTCCTTACTCCGCGCGCCGGGCGAGGACCGCCGTATAGCGCAGCACGATGATCAGCGCTGCGCCGATCACCATCGCGGCAAAGAGCGTCGCCAGCCGGTCCTGAAGAAACCAGTCGGGCACATGCACCGCCCAGCGCCGCGGTACCGACAGCGCCCCTGAGACGAGGAACATCAGCACAAACCCCGCGCCGCCTGCGACATAGGCCATAAAAACCCCGTGATCGAGCCCGGAAAGCCGCGCCGCGCCGGGGCGCGCATCGGCGGCCAGAGGCCGACGCACCAGCCAGGCCATGAAGCCGAAGGCCATCGCCACCTCGCCCAGCAGCAGATAGATGTGGAAATGCCCGGGCACCCATTGGGTGTTGTGCATCACCTTGTTGACGACGATCATGCCGTCAAGGATCGCCGGAACCGAGCCCACCGACCAGCCCGCCACCCCCAGCACCAGAAGTGCTGCGGCCATGTCCCAGCGCATGTCGGCGGCACGCAGATAGACGATCAGCGAGAACGCGGTCACCGCGATCAGCGGAATACCCGAGAAATAGGACACGATCTGCCCCATCGCCAGTGCCCAGCCCGGCATCGGAACGTCCTGCAGCAGATGATGCGGATAGACCGCCAGCACGAAGACCAGCACCACCGTCCAGGCGATGGCGAAGATGCGCGTCGTTTTCCACGGCTTGCCCAAGTATTCGGGCAGGATTTCATAGACCGCGATCACCGCCATGTAGATCGAGGCGTTGATGAAGACATGACCGAAAAAGAAGATCATGTTCTTGGCCAGAAGTGCGTCAACGGCAAAGCCGGGGACCAGCAGGTTGACGATGCTGGCGACCAGCACGGCAGCCCCCACCACGATGCCGAGCGTATTGAACACGCTCGACGCCATCGCGGCCACCACGGCGGGTGGCGGGGCATCCTCGGGGCGGCCCTTGCCGAAGGCCAGCGGCCAGGCCAGCGCCCCGCCGATGCCGCCGTAACGCGCCATCAGCCTGCGCATCACCTCCAGATGCAAGAGCAGAAAGCCGACCCCGATCGAGACATAGCCCAGCAGGAACAACACCGACGCCCCCGGCCCCCACAGCCCGCCCGACAGCGCCGGCAACGGGTAGAGGAAGGTCCAGGCCCCGGCATAGCCGCCGAGAAAGATCGCCGCCAGGATGCAGACCACGCCCAGCAGGAACAGCCCCAGAAAAGCCCAGTAGACGCCCGCCAGAAGCGGCACGTGGCGCCCGGTGAAATACCACAGGATCGCCGCACCGGTCAGGCCCGCCGTGCCTACCATGCCCGCGCCATGCGCCGTCATGATCTGATAAAAGAGCGCCGGGTCGACCGCGATCATCCCGCCCTGTGCCGCGCGCATGATCAAACCGAAGATCATCATCAACAGGAAGACCACACCACCAAGCAGCATGGTCAGCTTCACCGCGCCTTCCTGCGGGCCATAGGCGGCCTCGGGCAACATCGCGCCGGTCGTCGTCGTCATGTCATGTCCTCCCCGCCACATCGGGCGTGCTTTCTTGCGCCGTTCAACGGGCGGCGACCTCGAACTCATTGATCATGTCATGGTGTGCCACGCCGCAGTATTCGAGACAGACCACGCGATAGGTGCCCGGCTGCTCGAAGGTGTATTGCGTCCGGTTGACATAGCCGGGGATCACCTGCGTCTGGACCAGAATCGTGCCGTCGGCATCGGTGATGCCAAACCCATGGGTGACGTCGGCGGTCTGGGCATTGAACACCACCAGGCCCAGCGGTACCTGCGCGGTGTCGATCTCCCAGTACCATTGCCCGCCACTGACGTTGACGACGGCTGCAACGCCCTTGGCTGCCACCGCATGCGGCCAGCGCGCCAACGAGACGGCAGAGACGACGAGACCGACAATCGCCAGCCCGATGATCAACCGCGAGCGCAAACGCTCGGCCCCCGTGGCGACAGTGCCCGGCGCGCTGCGCACGGCCGTGATGAACTGCGCGGCGATGAAGGCCATCACGATCAGGCTGATCGCCAGAACGGTGAGTTGCATCGGGGTTCCCTCCCTTTAATAAGTATTTTAAAATCGTATCAACGAGAGGGCCGATCGCCTTGTCAAGTCAAATCACGGATAGCTAAGACATGCAGATAACGTCCTTTTCCGACTATTCCCTGCGCGTGCTGATGTTTCTCGCGGTTTCGGACGACCGGCGGGTGCCCTCGCGCGAGATCGCCGAACGTCATGGCCTCTCGTTCGAGCATGTCGCCAAGGTGACCCAGTTCCTGGCGCGCGAGGGTTTTGTCGAAGCCAGCCGCGGCCGCGGTGGCGGGCTGCGGCTGGCGCGGTTGCCGCAGCAGATCACCATTGGCGACGTGCTGCGCCGGTCCGAGGCGGGGTCGGGCCTTGTCGAATGCATGCGCGGCGGGCCGGTGCGCTGCGTGCTCGCCCCGGTCTGCGGCCTCAACCCGATCCTCGCCGCGGCGAACGAGACCTTCTTCGCCACGCTCGACCGCTACAGCCTCGCCGATGCGCTGCCCCGCCACGGTAACGTGCGCGCCGTGCTGGGGATCGCGGCGGAGGACCCGGCCTGAGCGGCGGCAGCAGCGTCATCCTCGTCGCATGGCAGGATGCGCGCGCCAGCCCCGTCGGGATCGTCGAACTGATCATGGCGCAGCGCCCAGAAGAAGGCGGCAAGACCGATCAGCGCCATGCCGATCGAGACGGGGATCAGGAACAGGTAGCTCATGATGCAGGGCCCGCCCCGACGGCGCGCCAGACGTGCCAGGTGCCGTGACCCAGCACCGGGAAGATAACGATCAGCCCGACGAACCCGGTCAGCGCACCAAGCGCCAGCCCCGCCACTACGATCGCACCCCAGGCCAGCGCCGGGCGCAGGTTCTGGACCGTCATGGCGAAGCTGAGCCCAAGGGCCGTCAGTGCATCGCGCTTCTCGCTCATGAGCATGGGGATCGAAAACAGGCTGATGGCGAAGGCGAAGGCGGCAAAAAGCCCGCCGACCAGCGATCCCACAACGATCAGAGCCCATCCGCGCGGCGTGGTCATGACGTTCGCCAGCGCCTCTCCCGCGCCCGGAAACGGAGCCAGCCCGAAGAACAGGGCATAGAGCAGATCGGCCGCGCGGAGCCAGAACAGCACCAGAAGCCCCAGCATCAGTCCAGCATAGGCGAGTTGCGTCCCCGACGCCGGCCGCACCAGCAGCATCGCGCCAAGGCTGACGGGATGACTCTTGGCGAGAAGGCGACTCTTTTCATAGAGGCCGAGCGCGAGGAACGGCCCGACGATCAGAAAGCCCGAGATCGCCGGCAGCGCCAGATAGAGCAGTCCCGCTGCATGCAACCCGGCCAGCACCGCGACCGACAGCACAAACAGGAACAGTCCGTAGGCAAGACTCGGCCCCGGTGTGTGCCGGAAATCGCGCCATCCCTCACCGAGCCAGTCAATGGCCGCGCGGGCGGGCAGATTGCGCGCGAAGGCAGCCGGCGGCCGTCGCGGTGGGGAGAGGGTGGGAAGCGGCTCGAGCATGGCAGTTTCCTCAGCAGACTCGCCGTGCGGGCGGCTTGTCCGGGGCGGGGACGACGCAACCGCTCTGCGAGCGCAGGGCGACGGTGATCAGATGGATATTCGCGGCGACAAACAGTGCCGCTGACAGGACCGCGCCGAGGATCGCGAGACGTTTTTGCATCGACGGGTTCATTGCCTGACTCCGGTTTCGCCATCTTGTCCAAGACCTGCGACATAGAGCGCGAGCATGTTGATCTCGGTCGCGCTCAGGCGGTTTTCCCAGGCGGGCATCACGCCTTGGCGCCCCTGTCGCAGCGTGGTCAGAATATCGTCGCGGCTTCCGCCATAGATCCACTGATCGTCGACCAGCACCGGCGCGCCGACACCAAGCCCGCCGGTTCCGGCCTCGCCATGGCAGGAGGAGCAATTCTCGGCGAAGAGCGTCGCACTCGGGCTGTTAGGATCAGCCTTGCCCGAGGACAAAGCCAGCACATGGTCGGCCACTGCCGCGATTTCGTTGCGCGGCAGCATGCCGTCGCGGCCGAAGGCGGGCATTTGGCTGAAACGGGTTTCAAGGTGGGCGCTGTTGATGCCGACGCGCAGGGTCTCTGCAACGGTCTCAGGATCGCCGCCCCAGAGCCAGTCCTGATCCGCGAGATTGGGAAAGCCCGGCCCGCCCGTGCCCGTCGCGCCGTGGCAGGCGGCGCAATTGTCGGCAAAGAGGCGTGCGGCGGCCGGCATGGCGCGCGCCATCAACGTCTTATCGGCGGCCAGCGCGGTGAAGTCGCCGGAGGCGAAGAGCGTTACCCAATCGGCCCGCGCCTCGGCCAGGCGCTGATATCCCTCCGCGGCAATCTCGCCCTGATCGAGCCCCAGCAGCCCGCGTGTATAATCGCGTCCCAGCGGCCAGGCGGGCAACAGCACCCATGCGACGGCCGAATAGGCGAAGGTCAGCGCCAGCGCCCAGATGACGATGCGGGGAAAGGGCGTGTTCAGTTCCCTGATTCCGTTCCAGTTGTGCCCCGTCGTCTCGTAGCCGGTGACCGGGTCGGTGTCGACCTCGTGACGGGTTGGGCGGCTCATGCCCTATCCTCCGGCTCGGGCAACAAGATCGAGCGCGCCGCGTGCTCTTGCGCGGCGCGGGCCCTTGGCCGGTAAGCCAGCACGACGACGATCAGAAAGAAGCCCATCATCCAGATCAGGCCGAAGGTCTTGGCGATGAACACAAGGGCATCATGGCTCATTGTGTCGCCTCCGGCGCGAGGGTTTCGTGGGCCGCCTTTGTCAGTGTTCCGAGCGATTGCAGATAGGCCACCAGTGCATCCATCTCGGTCAACCGCGAGGAATTGCCGTCGAAGGCACGGATCGCGACGCTCTCGCCGTAGCGTGCGGCGACATCGGCAGCCCCGTCGCTGTCGGGGCGGGACTGGGCCAACGCGTCGCGCATCGCATTGGCGATCATCTCGTCCGAATACGGGACGCCGAGGCGTGCCAGGGTCGCGAGTTGGGCGGACAGGTTTTCGGTGTCGAGGGAGGTGGTCAGCCATGGATAGGCCGGCATGATCGAGGCCGGCACGACAGAGCGCGGGTCGGCCAGATGCACCACATGCCAGTCGTCGGAATACTTGTCCCCGAGCCGCGCCAGATCGGGGCCTGTGCGTTTGGAACCCCAGAGCATCGGGTGGTCGTAGGCGCTCTCGCCCGCTAGCGAGTATGGACCGTAGCGGTCAATCTCGTCCGCAAGTGCGCGCACCATCTGGCTGTGGCAGGCATAGCAGCCCTCGCGCATGTAAATTTCGCGCCCCGCCAGTTCCAGCGGCGTGTGCGGGCGCAGGTCGTCAGGGATCGCCACGGTCTCGTCGATGGTGAACAAGGGCGCGATCTCGACCGCGCCGCCGATCAAGGCGGCGACGATGATCGCCGCCACCATCCCCAGCGAGACTTTTTCGAGGTTGTAATGCAGTTTCAGCATCGCATCACTCCGCTGCCACAGGCTGCAAGGGGCGGTCGGATGCCGCCGCGTCTGCGGGGGCCGCGCGCAGCGTCGCGCGGGTATTCAGCGCGCAGAGGATCGCCCCGCTCAGAAACAGCGCGCCGCCGATCGTGCGCAACAGATAATAAGGTGCCATCGCCGCGACCGATTGCAGGAAACTGTAGGCGAGCGCACCGTTCGCGTCGTAGGTGCGCCACATCAGCCCCTGGGTGATGCCGGCGTTCCACATTGCAACGACGTAGATCAGCGTGCCGGTCACGGCGAGCCAGAAGTGCCACTCCACCGCGCGCGGCCAGGCCATCGCCTCGCGTCCCGACAGTTGCGGCACCAGCGTGTAGATCGCGCCAAAGCTGACCATCGCCAGCCAGCCCAGCGTGCCGGAATGCACATGGCCCACGGTCCAGTCGGTGTAATGCGACAGCGAATTCACCGGGCGGATCGCCAGGAACGATCCCTCGAAGGTCGAGAGGCCATAGAACACGGCGGCCACGAACATGAAGCGCAATGTCGCATCGTCGCGCACCTTGTGCCACGCGCCGTTCAGCGTGGCGATGGCGTTGCCGGCCGAGGCCCAGCTTGGCACCAACAGCATCACCGAAAACGTCATCCCCAGCGTCTGCACCCAATGCGGCAGGGCGGTGTAGTGCAGGTGATGCGACCCCACCCAAAGGTAGAAGAACGTGATCCCCCAGAAGCTGACGATCGACAGCCGGTAAGACCAGATCGGCCGCCCGGCGCGCACCGGCAGGAAGTAGTAGAGCATCCCGAGAAACCCGGCCGTCATCAGGAAGGCGACCGCATTGTGGCCATACCACCATTGCACCATGGCATCCTGCACACCCGCCCAGATGGTAAAGGACTTTGCCCCGGCAAGGCTGACCGGCAGGGCGAGGTTGTTGACGATGTGCAGCATCGCCACGACCAGGATGAAAGCCAGGTAATACCAGTTCGCGACATAGATATGCGGCTCGTTCCGGCGCGCCAGCGTGCGCAGGTAAATCGCGAAATAGACGACCCAGATCACCACCAGCCACAGATCGGCATACCATTCAGCCTCGGCGTATTCCTTCGATTGGGTCGACCCCATCAGGTATCCGGTCACCGCCCAAGCGCAGAACAGGTTGAAGCCGATCAGCACGACCCAAGGGCTGACCGCATCCGCCAGTCGCGCGCGCGAGGTGCGTTGCAACACATGGAAAGAGGTCGCGATCAGCGCATTGCCGCCAAAGCCGAAGATCACGCCCGTGGTGTGAACTGGGCGGAGGCGGCCGAAGCTGGTCCACGACCAGAGCGGCGTGGCTTCGGGCCAATAGAGCAGCGCCGCCACCCAGACGCCGACGCCCATGCCGATCGCCGCCCAGGTCAGTGCCATGACGATGCCGAAGCGCGTCGGCTCGTCGTAGTAGCGCCCGGCGCGTCCGGCCGGCGCGTCCGCGTCGTAGAACACGCCACCGATGGCGAAGATCAGTGCCACCCCCAGCGCCAGCGCCATCGCGCCGTGAACGGCCATCGGGCCCTGCTTTGCCGCCGCCGCCATGACCAGACCGAACAGGGCGAGCCCGATAGCGAGGACGAGCCCGGTTTGACGCTCGGAAATGCTCAGGGAGCCGATCATGCTGAAATCCTTCCGAGCTAGCTCAGGCTGCATTCAATTCGACGGGGGAAAGCGCAATGTCGGCCAGCGTCGTTCGGTCGAGATCGGCGAGGAATGCCGCCTCGGCCGAGCGCAGCCGCGCCTTCATGCGGCAGCAGCCGGTGATCGTGCAGTCCCCGCCGCCGGGTCCGAAACATTCGACCAGCGCCTGCCCTTCTTCCAGCAGCCGCACCACCGCGCCCAGCCGTATATCCCGCGGCGCGCACGCCAGCATCGCGCCGCCGCCGCCGCCGCGCCGCGTGGCGACCAGCCCGCCCTGCGCCAGCCGCTGCATGATCTTACTCAGATGGTTGCGCGACAGATCGAACTCCTCGGCCAGCTCGGCAGTCGTGAAGGCGCGTTCGGGCGCGCTGGCCATGCGCATCAGCATCCGCAGTCCATAATCGGTGAAGGAGGTGAGGCGCATTGCGATCCCGTCATCCATGAATTGGTATTTACAATGCCTATTAACAGGATTAAGCAGGAATGCAACCCCGATCAGCCGGACCAGGAGGCGAACTGGCGAAGCTGGGCCATGAAGGGCTGGGTGACGCGCATGGGGGTGAGGAGGATCAGATGCAGCCAGGCATGGCTCGGCATCTGGCTTGCGTTTCTTGCCATGTCGCGAAGCAGCGGGTCCGTTTCCGATGCGGCACTGACGACGGCAACGCGGATATTGTCCTCGCGCAGCAGCTTGTCCTTGACCGTGCCGCGAGACGCCGCGACCTGCCAGGCCAGATCGATCTCGCGGCCCGGCGGCGGCGTTACGTTCCACTGCCGGAAGAGCGAGGCGCAGTCAGGATCGACAAGCGCCATGAATGCCGGGCTTTCGAGGTTCTGCGTAATGGAGATCATTGTGATAGCCCCTTATGCATAGGCGAATCGGATTGTGTTCAACCATGACGAGACACACAAAAGGGTCTGTGCAACTTTAAATATATGTGACTAGCTCCTTACGTTTATCCGATTTGGATGGACCGCCTCCCGGATCGCGGTCAACAGGCGGCAAAACCCGCTTTGCGGGGGTTTCATCATTCTCCGAATCCACTATGTTTGCCGCTCGTTTTCAGGCGGCGGAGACAAGATGAACCCGGAAAAGCGCGCTCCGGCGCTCGATGAGAGCTATTCCGACGCGGCGAATGGGGTCATTGCCATGGCTCGTTTTGCCGGTGCGCGCGGCTGGGTTCCCGCGACGAGCGGCAATTTTTCGGCGCGGATTGACCGGGGCAGGGCCGCGTTGACCGCGACGGGAGCGAACAAGGCTGAACTCACCGAGGCGGGTGTGATCGAGGCTGAAATTTTCGGACCGAAGCACCCGAGGGCGTCGGCGGAAGCGCCGTTGCATCTCGCGAGATACCGGAATGCCCCCCAGATTGGAGCGATTTCCCACATACACAGCATGGCGGCAACCGTGCTGTCGCGGCGCCATGAAGGGGCGGGGTACGTGCGCCTCGAGGGGTGGGAGCTTCTCAAGGCTTTTTCCGGCGTAGAGACGCATGAGACGGTGCTCGACGTTCCCATCGTGCCGAACGACCAGGACACCGACCGGCTCGCCGATGTCGTCGAACAAAGACTGGCAGCGTTGGACAGGGCCTATGGTTATCTCATCGCCGGACATGGCCTATATGTTTGGGGAGCGAACGCGGCGGAGACGGTCCGTCACATGGAAGCGTTCGATTTCCTGCTAAATGCGCAACTGCATGAGGAGGGCTTCAGATGACCCGTCTCACCGTCTATCCCGACACCGACCTAGGCACCGTGCTGCTCGACACGCAGGACGGCGATACGATTGCCAAGGAATTGAGCGGCATTGGCGTTGCCTTCGAGCGGTGGACCGCGTCGCGAGTGCTTGCGGAGGATGCCGATCAGGCGACGGTGCTCAAGGCCTATGGGCGCGAGGTTGCGCGGATCATGGAAGCGGGTGGCTACCGGAGCGCCGATGTGGTGCGCGTGAAGCCGGACAATCCGAGCCGCGATGAGCTTCGCCGGAAATTTCTCGCAGAGCACACGCATGACGATGATGAGGTACGCTTCTTCGTCGACGGGGCGGGTGCATTCTATCTCCGCAAGGAGGGGCGCGTCTTCCGGGTGGTGTGCGAGCGGGACGACCTCATCAGCGTTCCGGCGGGGACAACGCACTGGTTCGATACCGGCCCCGCGCCCGATTTCTGTGCGATACGCATATTCACGTCGCCGGAAGGCTGGGTTGGCCATTTTACCGGCGACGATATCGCGATGCGCTTCCCGAAATTCGAGAGCGAAGCGGCATGACGGCCATCCGCGCCGTTGTCACCGACATCGAGGGAACGACCACGCCTCTCGCCTTTGTGCATGAGGTGCTCTTCCCATATGCGCGGGCGCGCCTTGCCCGGTTCGTGAAGGAGAATGAAGGCGAGAGCCAGGTCGCCGCTACGCTTGCCGATGCGCGCGAGCTGGGTGGCGTCGTGGAGGCGGACACCGATGCAACGGTGCGCCTTCTTCTCTCATGGATGGATGAGGACCGGAAGGCCGGACCGCTCAAGGTCCTGCAAGGTCTGATCTGGCGGCGGGGGTATGAGGACGGCGTTCTGAAGGGCGAGATTTATGGCGACGCGGCGGCGATGCTGCGCCGTTGGAACGATCGCGGCGTTCGCCTCTTCGTCTATTCTTCGGGCTCGGAAGAGGGGCAGCGGCTCATCTTCGGCTGCTCGGACAAGGGCGATCTCGCACCGCTTTTCGAGGGCTTTTTCGATACGCGGATCGGCGCGAAGACCGAAAGCGGATCCTATCGTGCCATCGCCGAAATGGCGGGGCTCGATGCGGGTGCCATGCTCTTTCTTTCCGACCATGCGGGCGAGATTGCCGCCGCAAGGGAAGCGGGGATGCAAGTCGTGCAGATCGACCGGGCGCTCAAGCGCGATTCATGGAGCGAAGGCGCAGGGGCGCCTGTCGCCGGCTCCTTCGATCCGGTGGACCGGCGGTTCTTCGCCGAATAGAGCGTCCAGCGAGAACACCGGGCCGTCTTTACCGTAACCGGTCCGTCAGATCAGCATTTGCCTTCCTTCTGGCAACCTGTGTAGGCGCCCGCTGCGGCGCCGACGGCACCGCCGACGATCATGCCGGCGGCAATGCTGGAACCGGCGATTACGGTGGCTGCTGCGCCAACGCCAGCGCCGATGGCGCCGCCCGAGAGAGCGCCTTCCTGCGTCTTGCTGAGGTTGGTGCAGCCCGTCGTCAGGAGAAGGGCTGCCGCGGTCAGAATCGTTGCTGTTTTCTTCACGTTCAACTCCATCTTCGGTTGGCCTCATGCAGGAGTCTGGTGGCCGTTCGGGGCCGAAGCATGGCGAAAATGGGGCCATTGAAGTCATGGTCGGCGCGCGTTGCCGCCGCGCAACCCTTGACTTTATATGATAAAAATCTAATATAAAAGATCATCGATATGGGCAGAAAAGTCAGGCGGGCCAATGACGACGGCTGAAATAAGGGAGCTCGAAGCAAGCGCTGCCGAAGCATCGCAACTTCTCGGCGCGCTCGCGAACGAACGCCGTTTGCTGATCCTCTGCCACATTGCCGGCGAGGAAATGTCGGTCGGCGAAATACAGTCCTTGCTGGGCATTGGCCAATCGGCGCTGTCCCAGCATCTCGCGGTGCTGCGCGAACAAGGGCTCGTCGCCACGCGGCGCGTTTCGCAGACGATCTATTACAGGCTGGCGAGCCCGGAAGCTCAGCGCATCATCGAGACGCTGGCCGATATCTATTGTCCGCCGGCGGGCAAAGCAGGCAGAAAGGGAAAACGCACATGAGTCTCAAACCAATCGATGCCACAACCGTTGAAAAATGGCTGGAAGCAGGAGATACGGTCCTTGTCGATATTCGCGAGGCCGGGGAACATGCACAGGAGCATATTCCCGGTTCGCACCTCGTACCGCTTTCGGAGCTCGACAACCATGACCTCCGCAAGCTCGGAAAGAGGAAAGTCATCTTTCACTGCAAAGGCGGGATGCGAACGACGTCCAATGCCGGTCGTCTCGCCGCCGCCTGCGAGGGCGAACTCTTCGAGATGACGGGCGGTATCGAAGGCTGGAAAAAGGCGGGCCTTCCCGTGAAACAGGCCTAAGCGGAGGCGGCGCTCCCCGGACCCCGGTTCACGACCGTTTCGTGCGCGGCGCTGTTTCTAGACGGCGCCGTTCTCTTTTTTGCGCTCGTCCCGGCGCTCAAATCCCCGGTTGTCGTCTCTCAGCAGAACATAAACGGCGGGTATGACGAGCAGCGTAAGCGCCGTCGATGACGCGAGGCCGAAAACGAGCGACAGGGCGAGCCCCTGAAAGATGGGGTCGGAGATGATGAAGACCGCGCCGATGATGGCGGCCGCCGCGGTCAACGCGATCGGTTTGAAGCGGATGGCCCCCGCTTCCAACAGTGCGTCCCGCAACGCATCTCCCTGGGCACGCCGATGCTGGATGAAATCCACGAGCAGGATCGAGTTTCTCACGATGATGCCGGCGAGGGCGATGAAGCCGATCATGGAGGTCGCGGTGAAGGCAGCGCCGAATGCCCAATGGCCGAGAACGATACCGATGAGCGTCAACGGCACCGGTATCAGGATAACAAGCGGTAGCTTGAATGAGCCAAACTGCGCGACAACCAGCAAATAGATGCCGAGTATCGCCACACCGAAGGCCGCACCCATGTCGCGAAAAGTGACGTAGGTCACTTCCCACTCGCCATCCCATAACAGCGTGACCCGCGACTCATCTTCCGGCTGCCCGTGGTAGCGGATTTCAGGCGGACCATCCTCACCCCAATCCATTTCCGCAATCGCCTTTTCCACGGCAAACATACCGTAAATGGGTGCCTCGAAGCGGCCCGCGACCTCCGCCAACACCATTTCGGCGGGACGGCCGTCCCGCCGGTAGAGAGGGTAGGAGCCGGGTTCGGCCACCACGGTGACGACATCGCCGAGTTCGACGTTCTTGCCCTCTCGCACCGTTCCGCCCGCCGGGATCGGCGTCGAAAGAATGTGCTCGCCGATGGAAAGTGCGCTGCGGGGCAGCTTCACGACGATGTTGTAGGGGCGGGCGCCGTGACTGCGTTGCGAGTAGCCGATTTCGGCCCCTCCGATCACCGTGGCGATCGTATCGTAGACGACCTGCTGCTCGACACCGTGGAACTCGAGCTTGTCCTGATCGATGAGAAAACGTTGCCGCGGCGCGGGCGCATAAAAGGAGTTGTCCACATCCTGGATGAAATCGACCGAGCGGAACGCCTCCTCGATTTTTCTCGCCGCGGCTCGCCTGGTTTCCTCGTCGGGCCCGTAGATTTCCGCGAGCAGTGTGGCGAGAACCGGGGGACCGGGGGGAACCTCGACGACGCGCAGAACGGTGCCTTGCGGCAAGGACAGCGATGCCAGCTCGGCCCGCACGGCGATGGCGAGGTCGTGACTCGCGCGCGAGCGTTCGTCCTTGGAGACGAAATTGACCTGGAGGTCGCCCTGCCGAGGGCTGTTGCGAAGGTAGTAGTGACGGACGAGGCCATTGAAGTTGAACGGCGCGGAGGTTCCGGCATAGAGCTGAATGGAGATGAGTTCGGGAATTGCCTTGAGCCTGTCCGCGGCGGCAAAGAGAACCCGCTGGGTATCTTCAAGGGTGGTCCCGTGCGGCATGTCGAGGACGACCTGCAACTCCGACTTGTTGTCGAAGGGCAGGAGCTTCACGGCGACGTCTCTCGTGAAAAAGAGCAGGCAGACGGCAAGCGTCGACACGCCAACGGCGATCAACAACCGCTTCGAATTCCGGCGGCCCGTCAGGACCGGCATTGCCATACGCCGATAAAGCCGGGCAAGCGCGCTGTCGTCCTCGTGGCCTTCGTCGGCCGCTCCGCCGCTTTCGAATCGGCGACGCGCGATCCGGTAGAGCAGCCAGGGCGTTATGATGACCGCCACGAAGAACGAGAAGATCATCGCGAATGAGGCGTTCGCCGGGATCGGGCTCATATAGGGGCCCATCATGCCGCTCACGAACATCATCGGCAGAAGTGCCACGATGATGGTCAGAGTGGCGATGATCGTCGGATTGCCCACTTCTGCGACGGCCTCGACGGCGCCCGACAGGAGGTCTTTCGTTCCTCTCATATGCCAGTGCCTGACGATGTTTTCGACGATGACGATGGCATCGTCCACGAGGATGCCGATGGAGAAAATGAGCGCGAAAAGGCTGACGCGATTGATCGTGTAGCCCATGAGCCACGACGCGAAGAGCGTGAGGAGGATGGTCGTCGGGATGACCACGAGAACGACGACGCCCTCGCGCCAGCCGATGGCCCAGGTGATGAGAACGACGATGGAAACGGTTGCGAGGGCGAGGTGGAAGAGGAGTTCGTCCGCCTTCTCGGTGGCGGTCGCGCCATAATTCCGTGTGACCGCGACGTCGATGCCCGCCGGGATGAGGCGCTCCCGGATGGTTTCGAGGCGAGCGAGGAGGTCGTCCGCGACGACGACGGCATTCGCTCCCTTTCGTTTCGCGATTGCCACGGTGACGGCGGGGAGCCGGTGCAGGTCGCCTGCCGCCGTCTTCGTCAGGTTCCACGCCCGCGATTCGGTCTCCGCGGAGCCCACCACCACATCTGCGATATCCTTGACGTAAACCGGGCGTCCGTCGCGGGCGGTGAGGAGCAGGAGCCCGATGTCCGGCACGCCCTGAAGCGTCTCGCCGGCGACGACGATCGAGCTGACATTATCCTGCATGACGCGACCGACGACGAGCGAACGATTGGCGTTCTGGAGCTTGTCGACCACCTGATTGAGCGTTACCCCGTAGAGGGCAAGGCGCTCGGGGTCGGGCTCTATGCGAATCTGGTTCGGACTGCCGCCAACGATGTAGGTCAGGCCGACATCGTCGACCTTCATCAACTCGTGTTGCAGTTCCTGCGCGATCTGGCGAAGGCCGTTATCGCTCCAGCGATCAGCCGTCTCTGGCCGGGGCGAGAGCGTGAAGGCGACGATCGCAACGTCGTTGATGCCCCGTCCGACGATCAGGGGCTCGGGAATACCGTAAGGCAGATCGGAAATATTGGCTCGGATCTTCTCGTGAACGCGCAAAAGCGCCGTATCCTGATCCGTGCCGACCAGAAAACGTGCCGTCACAAGGACGCGGTCGTCTTCCGTATTCGAGTAGACATGTTCGACACCGTCGATTCCCTTGACGATGTCTTCAAGGGGACGCGTGATGAGTTCGACCGCATCTTCGGCGCGATAGCCTTTGGTGCTCACGATGATGTCGACCATCGGCACGCTGATCTGAGGTTCCTCTTCGCGCGGCAAGGCGAAGAGCGCGAGGGTGCCCACCAGCAAAGAGCCGATCAGCATCAAGGGGGTGAGGGGAGACGAAATGAAGGCGCGCGTCAGGGCGCCGGAGATTCCGATCTTCACGGCTTCACCACCACGTCGCCGGGCCGCAGGCCGGAGAGAATTTCGATGCCGCCGTTCACGGCGAGGCCGGCCTGAATGACGACTTCCTCGCCGGAGTCGAGCTTTGCATAGCTCACGCCAAAGCGCCGGTAGACAAAGCCGTCTGGCAGGACCATTGCCTCTCGCTCTCCCGTCGCGACGAAGACCCGTGTACGTTCGCCGACAAAATAGTCGCCGAGGTTTTCAACGTCGACATCCGCAATGACGCGGCCTTGGTCGATCCGGGGGTAGACCGTTACCACCTTCCCGACCTTTGTCACCTCGTTCTCCGTGCCTGCCATGCCGCGCGCGCCGACAAGGATGTCGTCGCCGGTCTTCAGGAAACGCGCATGTCTTTCGGGAAGCTGCAGGCGAAGGATGTAGTTGTCGGTTGCCATTCTGGCGACGTTGTCGCCCGCCATGACGACGCTGCCCTCCTGAAGCAACACGTCCAGCACGCGCCCGGCGCCGGGGGCGAGAACGGCACCTTCGATCGATTGCTGTTCGATGACCTGCCGGTCGGACCGCAAGGCGCGCAAGTTCCTCTCGGCCACGTTGAAACGGGTGCGTGCCTGGTCGAGGGTTGCCTGCGAGATGGTACCGGATTTTCTGAGGGCGGTGGCTCTGTCGTGGTCGATACGTGCCTGTTCGAACTCGGCCTCCTGCGCCTCGATCCGCGCCTCGACGGCCTTCATTTGCAACATCAGCTTTTCGTCCACGACGACCGCGACGCTGTCGCCGGCTTTCACCTTGTCGCCTTCCCTTATGCCGATGGTGGAGATCGTTCCGGCGATGCGGGCCCTGGCAAAAAGTTCGTGCACCGGTTCCACCGTGGCGATGACGGCCTTCCGGTCATCGACCGTCGTCAACCGCACTTCTGCCGTCTCCGCTCGAACCGGCACCACACCGGTTAGCGAAAACATTGCCGCGATGAGGAGAAGGCGAACCGTCATGACGACCCCGGGTTGTTGCGTTGTCTTGACCAGAATATAACTCAGTGCTAATTTAGAAAAAACAAATATATCCTGCTTCCTCGATATTCAACCACCCTCCGGTACCCGGGGATTTGACCCAGATCATATTCCGGCAGGGCCGGTCGGCCCAGGATCGGGCAACGCAGATATCGAGCGGGCAGGCAACGAGCAAGGCAAAGGGAGAATGACAATGTCGATCGATCGCGCCGTCATGGCGTTTGCGGGTTTTGTCGTGTTGGTTAGTCTCGTGCTGAGCCAGGTTTACAGCACCTATTGGCTGCTGCTGGCGGCCTTCGTGGGGCTCAATCTGCTCCAGGCCTCTTTCACCGGCTTCTGTCCCGCGGCGATGATCTTCAAAAAGCTCGGCCTCAAGTCCGCCAGTGCCTTCTGAGAACAAGGCTGCGGGTTCTTCCTGTCCGGAGAAGAAAATGCGCAAGAAAATCGTCGTTCTGGGAGCGGGTATCGGTGGTACGTCAGCGGCTTATGAACTGCGTGAGGCGCTCGGCGCCGATGCCGGGATTACCGTCGTTTCGGACACGCCATGGTTTCATTTCGTGCCGTCCAATCCCTGGGTCGCGGTCATGTGGCGCAAACCGGAGGATATCAAGATCCATCTTCCGGAGACCTTCGTGAAATTCGGCATTTCCTTCTCATCGGCAGGCGCGCGCCGGATACGTCCAGCGGAGAATGCCGTCGATCTCGGAGACGGCACCACGATCGGCTACGATTATCTCGTGATCGCGACAGGCCCGGAACTGGCATTCGACGAGATCGAGGGTTTCGGTCCAGCGAAACACAGTTCCTCGATCTGTCATGTCGACCATGCGACCGATCTGGCGCGAAAGTGGGAGGCGTTCTGCGGCGATCCAGGGCCCGTGGTCGTAGGAGCGGTGCAGGGTGCGTCCTGTTTCGGCCCGGCCTATGAATTCGCGCTGCTCATGAATACCGACCTGCGCAAGCGCCATATTCGCGACCGCGTTCCCATCACTTTTATCACCTCGGAGCCCTATATCGGTCACCTCGGCCTTGGCGGCGTTGGCGATACGAAGGGATTGCTGGAGTCGATCCTGCGCGACCGAGACATCAAATGGATCACGAATGCGCGCGTGGACCGGGTCGATGCCGACAAGGTCGTCGTCAGCGAAATTGCCGGGGATGGCGGGGTGCGCAAGGTTCACGAACTGCCGTCACGTCTCAACATGATGATCCCGGCGTTCCGCGGGGTGCGCTGCCTGTTCGACGAAGACGGGAAGCCAATCGAGGGACTGGCCAATCCGCGAGGTTTCGTCCTGGTCGACCGGCACCAGCAGAACCCGCGCTATCCCAACATCTACGGCATAGGCGTGTGTGTCGCGATTCCGCCGTTCGAGAGTACACCGGTGCCTGTCGGCGTGCCGAAGACGGGTTACATGATCGAATCGATGGTGACGGCCGTCACGCAGAACATCCGCGAGGTCATCAATGGCCGCGAACCGAAGAAGGAGGCGACGTGGAACGCGGTTTGTCTCGCCGATTTCGGGAATGACGGCGTTGCCTTCATCGCCTTGCCGCAAATCCCGCCGCGCAACGTCAACTGGGCGGGGCAGGGTTATTGGGTTCACCTCGCGAAGATCGCCTTCGAGAAATATTTTCTGCGAAAGGTCCGCAAGGGAAAGAGCGAACCGATATACGAGCGCATCGCCATGCGTTTTCTTGGCGTGAAGAAACTGCGGGGAGAGTAGGCGGGGACGGCGGCTCAACCCGCCTGTTTGACCGGCGTCTTCATGTAGACGGCGCCGTTGCCCTCCGGTTCGGGAAGGTGACCCCCGCGGATGTTCACCTGGAGCGATGGATAAAGCAGGCGCGGCGTGCCGAGCTTGGCGTTCCGTTCTTCGCGGAGCTTCACGAAGTCCTCTTCGCTTACGCCTTCATGGACGTGCCTGTTCGATTTTCGCTGTTCTTCGACCGTCGATTCCCAGCGGTAGTCCTTGCGCGATTCCGGCAGGTAGTCGTGGCCGACAAAGACGCGGGTCTCGCCGGGCAAGGAGAGGATTTTCCGGATCGAGGCATAGAGCGTATGGGCATTGCCGCCAGGGAAGTCCGTACGCGCGGTGCCGTAGTCCGGCATGAAAAGCGTGTCGCCGATAAAGGCTGCGTTGCCGATCACATAAGTGACATCGGCGCCCGTGTGGCCCGGTGTGTGGATGACGCGCGCTTCCAGATTTCCAATCGGGAAGGTATCGCCATCGCGAAACAGGCGGTCGTAGGGCGTTCCATCCGCGGCGACGTAGGGCATGTCGAAGACGTTGCGCCAGTGGGACTGGATGTCGGAAATGCGTTCGCCGATGCCGGTCTTGCCGCCGAGCTTCTGTTGCAGGTAGGGCGTTGCGGTGAGGTGGTCGGCATGGGCATGTGTGTCGAGCACCCAATCGATCGTGAGGCCCTCCGCTTGCACAAAATCGACGACCTTGTCCGCGGATTTGTGGCTCAAAGCACCGGTCACGGGATCGTAGTCGGCCACACCGTCGATGATGGCCGCATGGCGCGTTTCGGGGTCCGCAACGACATAGGTGACGGTTGAGGTCGTTTCGTCGAAGAAAGCTTTCACTTCGGGGTTCATGCGTCTCATCCCGGACAGTAGGTGTTGGACAGAATATCGGGGATAAAACCCAGAATTTGAGTGTGATATTGTGCCGCATTCCGGGAGGCGGCGACACAAAATTAGATTGTCTCCCTTGCTTTTTCAGGGGCAGGGGCCTTGTGCGGGCGGCGCGGCTTACCGATGATCGCGGCCGTGAGCTATGACTTCAGACCAGAAGGGCCGGGCGGCGACCGCCTCGGGGCAGAAGGGGGCGAGGCGCCGGACAGGCAAGGCCTTGCGCCGCGGATTACCCGTGTCGTCGGGCAGGTGCTGATCCTGCTCTTTTTCGGGCCGGCCATCGCCATCCTTTTCTATGCGGTGGTGCCGCCGCCGGCGACGCCGCTGATGCTCATACGACTTGCGGAAGGTCATGACATTTCAAAGAGTTGGCGGCCGCTCTCCGAGATATCCCCGCACCTGCAACGCGCCGCGATCGCGGCCGAAGACGGCAAGTTCTGCCAGCATGGAGGCTTCGACTGGGAGGCCGTCGACACGGCGCTCGAACGCTACAAAAGGGGGGGATATCTGCTGGGTGCGAGCACCATCAGCATGCAGACATCCAAGAACCTTTTTCTGTGGCCAGGGCGGACCTTCATCCGCAAGGGGGGCGAGGCCTATATCACGGTCTGGCTGGAGGCGCTGCTCAGCAAGAAGCGGATTCTCGAGCTCTATCTCAACGTGATCGAATTCGGACCTGGCATATATGGGGTGGAGGCGGCCGCGCAGCACTATTACGGGGTGAGTGCGGCGCAGGTTTCGCCGATGCAGGCGGCGCAGCTCGTTTCGGTGCTGCCCAATCCGCTGGAATGGCGGCCGGGGACAAGGACGCGCGCGGCAACGATCGCGGCGCGCATGAATTCGGTGCAACTGGGGATAAACGGGCCCTGCGAGCGATCGACTGTCATCGAAATGTCATCGTAACGTCACAAATACATTCCGTATACGGATGATATTTTCTTTTCCCCGGTTTTGCCGCCGGTCGCGTGGATGGTTACCGGGGATAAAGAAGTTGCGTCCCCCCGCCCCGAAATTCGCCGGGCGAATTTCGACCCTTCCCGAGGGGAGGGTGGGAGAGAGAGGACGGACACAGCGAAGAGGGGACCGTGTCAGCCGTGAGCTTCCTCTTCGCCATGCGCCGGGTTCTTGCGCGCGATGAGCGCGGCGAGGGCGGCGAGGTTCGCTTCGGTTTCGGAGAGGTGCCATTCGTCGATGGCGGTCATGCGGTTAGCCGCATAATCGGCGCGCACGGCTTGCGCGAGGACGCGATGGGTCTCCGCCTCGTCCATTTCCTCGTGCCAGCCATGGAATTCGAGCGTCCGTGACAGGCGCGCCTCATAGACGGCGAGCGTTTCGCCGGGCGCTGACTTTTCGAACCAGACTTCACCCAGATGAGCCGCGCTTGCGGGATCGGCCAGGAGCTTCACGAAGCCGGGTGCGCGGCCGGCCGCCGTTTCGGGTTCCGCCAGGAAGAGGGCCGAGGGGACGGCGGCGGCGACGATAGCCGTTCCGGCGAGCACGAGAAGTGTGCGGCGGCTCACGCCCTCATGGTGGGCGTCGCCATGATGTTCCGTATCCTGATTTTCTTCGTGTTCCATGGGTGGGCCTATTCGACGGCGGCGCTTTGCGCGAAGCGGCGCTTCAGGTGATCGGAGAGACGGAGCGCCAGCGCGACGAGGGTGAGCGTCGGGTTGACGGTTGCGCCCGTCGTGAAGAGCGACGAGCCCGCAACGAAGAGGTTGGACATCCCGTGGACACGGCAATCGGCATCGACCACACCGCGCTCGGGATCGGCTGCCATGCGCGTGGTGCCGAGATGGTGGTTGCCCCAGCCCTCTGCCTCGGTCCATTCGTCGCGTTCGGGAAAGAGAACCTGTACGCGCCCCTCGCCCCAGCCGCCAAAGGCACGGGCGACGGCTTCGAGATTGCCGCGGAGACTGTCGGCATCGGATTTCTTCAGACGCCAGTCGAGCTTCGTGCGCGGCAGTCCGAGCGCATCCTTTTCGTGAGAGAGGGTGATGCGGCTCGCGGGGTTCGGCTCCTGCTCGGACGCGCAACCGACGCCGATGCGCCAGCCGATTTCGCCGGAGGGCGCGGCGGAGGAATTCGTGCTGCGGGCGAGCTGGAGGACGCCGCGAAACATCTCGTCCTCGGCGGTACGGCGTTCCGCAGCCGTGCGTTCTTCGTCGCTTGCGCCCGCAGGGACCGCTTCCGGCACCGCCATGACGGGACGAACGGGCGAGAAGGTGATGACCGTGCCGAGGCGCCTGGTGCGGCGAAGATATTCCGGCGCGAACATGAGGCAGCCACGGATCACGACATTGCCTGCCGGCGTCGTCATCCTCGTATAGGTGCGGTACCACTCGGCGACGAGGGCGCGGTCCGTCACGAGGAAGGTCGCGGGCGAGGGGATGTGCGGGTGCTCCATGAAGAAGCGCCCGACAATGCCGTTGCGGTTGCCGAGGCCCGCTTTCTCCACACTGTTGGAGAGGAGCAGCATCCGCGCATTCTCGATGCCGCCCGCCGCCAGCACGCAGACCTTCGGCTTCACCGAGAAGCGGACGCCCGAAAGCGTTTCGATATCGATGCGCTCCACCTCGGCGCCGTTCTCCGTGGGGACGATTTCGGTCACGTTGCTGTGGAGGTAGCAAGAGACGTTTTTTGCGCGCTCGATGTCCGGCCGGTACTTCTTTCCAAAGCGCGTGGGCGGGCTGTAGAGGAAGAAGCGCGTTTCGACCTCGCCGCCGGCCAGCGGCATCGGCTTGCCGCCCTCTTCCCAGGCGGAGGCGTCGTCGAAGGCGGGGGAGCGGATCTGGCAGACCTCGCGGGCGCGCTCATAGAAGGGGTCGAGCTCTGCGCGCGTGACGGGCCAGCCGGAATAAGCCACCCAGTCGCGCTCCTCGAAGTCGATCGGCTCGAAGGGACGGCACCAGCCGCCCCAGTGATTGGTGGTGCCGCCGAAGTAACGCAGGCGCGAACTTGTGAGCGGGTAGTCGACGCCGACGCTCTCGCCCTCGTAGAGGTCCTGCGTTTCGGGGTCGAAGTCGAAGCCGCCGCTTTCGATCAGGGTGACGGAAATGCCGGTGCCCGCGAGCTCGCGGGCAATGGAAATGCCTGCCGCGCCCGCGCCGATGATCGCGAGGCCGGTTTCAACGACGGTTCCATCCGGAACCTTGCGTCCGTCGATAAACATGGGATTTCAGGGTCTCCTGGGAGGCGTGCCTTTCAAGGGCGTGCCAGGGCTTCTTTTTCTGTACCCCTTCATTACCGGGATTCGTGCCGGAATTGCGGCAGTGGAAGGGCCAGGCCGCCGCCGCCGGATGCCTGAATTGGCTCAATATTACCTCATGGCGCGGCGGAAGCCTTCATTTTCAGCCGTCGGTCTCCGGCGCCAACGACTTGAATATGTGGCCCAATTGGGCTACATGTGGGCTTCAATTTACAGGAGATTCGGCTATGTCCACCAGTGTCGTGCGCGCCCGCGTCGAGGACGACGTGAAGGAGGACGCGGCAGCCGTGCTTGGCGAGCTCGGGCTGACCGTATCCGACATTATCCGTATGACGCTGACCCGCGTGGCGCGGGAGCGTGCGGTTCCTTTCGAACTCATCGCGCCCAACGCAAAAACGCAGGCAGCGATGAAGGAGGGCCGGAAGCTGATCAAAGCACGGCGGGCGCGGTTTTCCAGTGCAGACGATCATCTGAATGCCCTCGGAAAAGCCCGCTAGCGGCAAGCGGGCCTCACGGCCGCGCACTTCGGATCACACCAAGGCGTTCGAAAAAGACTGGGTCCGCCTGTCGCGCACCGGCCGCTACGATATGGGCCGCCTGAAGGAGGTCATGCTCCTGCTTGTCGCGAATGACGGCCCTCTGCCTGCCGAGTGGAAAGACCATCCGCTCAAGGGCGCGTGGTCCGACCATCGCGAATGCCATGTCGGTGGCGATTTTCTGCTGATCTACACATGCGATGACAAATCGGTCGTTTTCGAGCGGACCGGCACGCACGCGGAACTCTTCGAATGACTGTCTGCCAGTAGACCCTGCCAAGGGGCGGCCGATCTCAGCTTTTCCCACTCAGTTCGTCGAAGAATGCCTTGTCGGCGGCAAAGCCCGTCGCGGGGCGCGCAAGGACTCTTTCCTGCAGCGGCCGCAGCCGTTCGCGAAGCGGCGAGGCCCCGCCGCTGCAGCGCGTTGCATTTTCCCCGGATTGCCGCCCAGGACCTACGCCGGAGGTGCGCTTTTTCATTGTCCGTCCACTCAGCCGTCCGGTTACGGGCCGAACCGCCACGCAATCGCAATAATGTCATGCCGCCAAAAAGACGAGCGTCGGGCAGAAGGGTGGCGAAGTCCACATTTTCCCCGTGCTTTGGCGGAAAACGAGCGCGTTTTCGGCTGGACCGGGCGGCGCGCTCCATGCGACGTTTCCTGCCAACAGGAATTCCCTTCCGGCCAAACGCCGCGGGGGCCGAAAGGCCCACCGACAAGACGGCGCGTTGCCGAGGGAGGGACGGCATCAAACGGAGGACGACCAATGAAAGATTATCTGAAATTCTACATCAACGGCCAGTGGGTGGACCCGGTCGAGCCGAAGACGCTTGAGGTGATCAACCCGGCGACCGAAGAGCCCTTCGCGCGGATCAGCATGGGTTCGGCGAAGGACGTGGACAAGGCGGTGGCCGCCGCGAAGGCCGCCTTCCCGAAATTCTCGACGACGACGAAGCAGGAACGCATCGAGCTGCTGCAGTCGATTATGGCGGTCTATCAGAAGCGCTATGCCGACATCGCCGCCGCGATCACCGAGGAAATGGGCGCGCCGAAGGTGCTGTCCGAAAAGGCGCAGGCCGCGATGGGCATTGCGCATCTGAACACCAACCTCGAAATCCTGAAGAAGTACGAATTCGAGGAAGACAAGGGCCCGACGCGCATC
>PHEF01000093.1 GCA_002842875.1 Alphaproteobacteria bacterium HGW-Alphaproteobacteria-3
GGGAGAGGGAAGGGGCCCGCCGAAGCGGCGCAAGCCGCGTAGGTGGGAAGGGTGAGGGGGACAGCGTCAGTGGCCGCACCCTGTCACCACCCCAACCCCTTCATTGCTTCGTCACGCAAACGCGCTCCTCGCAATGACGCCTCCCCCCAGAACCGTCATGGCCCGCTTCATGCGGGCCATCCACGACTTTCTTCTCCGCGCCCTCTGCAGCGGCGCCTGCCCTCGTGCCGCGCAAGCGCGGACCCGTGGGCGTGCCAGCCTCGATCTCAGAGGAGGGGATCGGCCCTGTCTTTCTTCGGAGTCCGTCTTCCCCTATCTTGCAGGGCAACTTAATGGGAAAGGGACAGTGGCACCGATCGTCAGAGGAGCAGGAACAACAGAAAGCGAACGCTATCTTGCCGCGTTGGCCGACAAGACTTTTCTCGACCTATGGGCGTATCCCAACACATACATTGACAAGAAGTTGCGTGGCCAAGGAGATGGCAAGGAGCTTTGCGATCTCTTGGTTGTGTTCGGGAATGACGTACTGATTTTTAGCGACAAATCGATTGGCTGGCCGGAACATGCTGACGTCAATGTGTCGTGGATCAGGTGGTTCAAGAGAGCTGTTGAGAAATCAGTGGATCAAATACGAGGAGCTGAACGCTGGTTGAAGGATTTTCCTGAAAGGGTATTCCTCGACAAAGCCTGCACGCAGAAATTACCTATGCAATTGCCTCCGCTACAAAGCCGGACCGTTCATGGTATTGCGGTTGTTCAAGGTGCAGAGAGCGCGAGTCAGTCGTACTTTGGTGGAGAGGATAGGTCGCTGGCGATTTTTTCTTCCCTGAAAGGAGAAGATCATAAAAGTCCAAAAGGCAGAGAGTTTTCTCCGTTCATGATTGGTGATGTCGATCCTGCCGGACCATTCGTGCACGTCTTCGATAGACCGGCCCTCGATTTACTTATGCGAGAACTAGATACGGTCGGCGATTTCGTCCAGTACATTAAACTCCGCGCCGAAGCGATCCGAGGTGGCAAAATTTTTGCCGCAAATAACGAAGGTGAACTCTTGGCTTTCTACCTTCAAAACGAAGGAAAATATGGCCAGCACTCATTCGAATCGAAGGGCGAGTCTGCAGCGGTGTCGTATTTTCTCCCGGAAGGAGGATACGAAGCACTAACCTTGCGGCCAGAGTACAAGGCAAAAATCAAAGCAAACAAAATCTCATATAACTGGGATCGTTTGATTTCGCTGTTCACTGAGCATGTGCTAGCGGGTACGTCAGTGACCGTCGTGGAATTGGTGCCTGAGCCAGCGCTAGCAGAGCGTGCATTGCGCATAATGGCGAGCGAAAGCCGCACAAGGCGTCGTGCACTTTCTATAGCATTCGTAGATGTCCTCGAGATAACGGAAATCATGGAGAAGGACCGCTACGCGCGTGTCGTTGTTCCTGACAAAGAGACGGACCCGGAGGGTGCGATCTATGTATTTCTTATTTTGGCATATCCTAAAGACCATGTCCTCGACGGAGGTTATGAGCAATACCGTCGTGTTAGGATCGGTATACTTGAGACGTATTGTTATGCGGCGTTATACGAACATCGGCATCTGAAAAGAGTGGTTGGGATCGCATTCGACGCTTCGGAGAAAATTACTGGACGTCTCGGTGGGTCGGAAGACCTCATGGCGGTGGAAGTTGACGAATGGACCGATGAGCTTATTGAGGAGGTCAGGCAGCGACGTGAACTACATGATGTGATGGTCCCGAAGCGGATGAAACGACGCGAGTTCCGCACCCAGGAATTTCCAGAATTGCACGAAGATGTGGCGCGTTTGACGCGACAACAGCGTCGTGCTGCAGAAAGGCAGGAACGCAAAGAGTCAATGAAGCGCGCCTTGAGCAAGCGTCGAAAATCTAGGCGCCCGAAACTCACTTCATGACCGTTTTTATTTCTGACTTCCTCTCACCCCCTCACTCAAACCCCTCCGTATGCACCTGATCGAGGTCGGAGAACCTTGTCACCTCCGCCTGGAACTGCAGCTTCACCGTCCCCGTGGGCCCGTGGCGCTGCTTGCCGATGATGCATTCGGCGAGCCCGTGCACGCGCTCCATTTCCTCCTGCCACTGAAGATGTTCGGGCGTGCCCTCGGTCGGCTCGCGCCGCGAGACGTAATACTCCTCGCGGAACACGAACATGACGACGTCGGCGTCCTGTTCGATCGAGCCGGACTCGCGCAGATCCGATAGCTGCGGCCGCTTGTCGTCGCGGCTTTCCACCTGGCGCGAAAGCTGCGACAGCGCCATGATCGGCACGTTGAGTTCCTTCGCCAGCGCCTTGAGGCCGGTCGTGATCTGCGTCACTTCCTGCACGCGGTTGTCGCCCGCCTTGCCCGAGCCCGCCAGCAATTGCAGATAGTCGATGACGAGAAGGCCGAGGCCCCGCTGCCGTTTCAGCCGCCTTGCGCGCGCCGCCAGCGTGCCGATGGTGAGGCCGCCCGTATCGTCGATATAGAGCGGAATGCTCTGCAGCTCGCGCGCCGCGTCGACAAGCTGGTGGAACTCGTCCTCATGGATGTTGCCGCGCCGGATCTTTTCCGACGGCACGCCGGATTGTTCGGCGAGCAGTCGCGTCGCAAGCTGCTCGGCCGACATTTCGAGCGAGAAGAACCCCACAATTGCGCCGTCCTTCGCCGTCACCGTGCCGTCCGCGTGGTGCTCGGCCTTGTAGGCCTTGGCCGCGTTGAAGGCGATGTTGGTGGCGAGCGCCGTTTTGCCCATGGAAGGGCGGCCCGCCATGATCAGCAGGTCGGAAGGCTGCAGGCCGCCAAGCCTGTGGTCGAGGTCGCGCAGTCCCGTCGAGATGCCGGAAAGCCCGCCGTCGCGCTTGTAGGCTTCGGCCGCCATGTCGATGGCGGTTTTGAGCGACTCGTGGAAGCTCTGGAAGCCGCCCTCGTATTTGCCGCGCTCGGCAAGCTGGTAGAGCATCTGCTCCGCATCGAGGATCTGCGCGCTCGGCGTGTCGTCCACCGGCGCGTCATAGGCGCGGTTGTGGATGTCGGTGCCCACCGTGATGAGTTCGCGGCGGATGGCGAGGTCGTAGATCGTGCGCCCGTATTCTTCCGCGTTGATGATCGTCGTCGCCGCGCCGGCGAGGCGGGCGAGATATTGCGGTCCGCCGATTTCGGCCAGCGCCGCGTCGCGCTCGAAGAAATTCTTCAGCGTCACGGGCGAGGCGAGGTGGCCCTGCGTGATGAGCTTCGCCGCCGCCTCGTAAATTCGTCCGTGTACGGCATCGAAGAAATGCGTCGGCTCCAGGAAGCTCGCCACGCGGTCGTAGCTCTCGTTGTTGACGAGCATGGCGCCGAGCAGCGCCTGCTCCGCATCGATGTTGTGCGGCGGCACCCTGTAGTCGGCGGGGGAACCCTCGTCATGCGGTTCGGGCGATCGGGAATAGGCGGCTGTCGTGTTGTCCATGGGCACAAGTTCTAAACGAAGCGCCGGCAAATTTGCGGTGCGATGCGGCGAATTTGCCGCTTATCCCCGAATTAGTTTTCCCGGCGCTGTGCATAACTCTGAAAAAATCCCACAAGCCTTTGTATCTGAACGATTTTCCCTCGATGGAGGCTGTGGATGGCTTCGATTTTAGCGTGAGTCGCGCCCGGCGTGTCACCGGCATGCCGCCTTATCCCCGCTTCCGCCTTATGTGACGTTTCGATGACATTACGATGACAGCCGTCGTGGCTTGTCCCCGGAGCGGGGGACAAGAGGGCTTAGGTTTATCCCCGCATCGGCGTCTCGTGACGGTGCGATGACGTTTTTGTGACAGCCGCCCCGGCCGTGCCACTTGTCCCCGCGCCTCCCCGGCGTAGTACTCTTGCTCATCTCAACAAGGGGGAACTCATGAACGCCTATTCCAACGTCGCGACCGGCATCGGCCGCGTACTGCTCAGTGTACTGTTCATTCTTGCCGGTCTCAGCAAGGCGACGGGTGCGGCGGGCACTATTGCCTATATCGAATCGAAGGGCATCCCGCTGCCGCAGGTCGCTTACGCGCTCACCGTCGCGCTCGAACTCGGCGGCGGCATCCTGCTGCTGGTCGGCTTTCAGGCGCGTCTCGTCGCGCTTGCCTTTGCGGGTTTCAGCATCGTCTCTGCACTGATCTTCCACACGGACTTCGCCGATCAGACGCAGATGATCATGTTCATGAAAAATCTCTCCATCGCGGGCGGCATGCTTTTCGTCTTCGCGAACGGGGCGGGCGGCTTCAGCATCGACGGCCGCCGCGGCGCGTAAGCATCGCGCGGGAAATCATAACGGCACAGGCCTCTGCAGTCTGTGCCGCTTTTTTTCAGTCACCCGCGAGAAGACGTTGTTGCGATGGCGCCGCGGCGTTGAGCCTGCGCTCCTCTTCCAGCATGTAGTCGCGCGTCAGCGGCAGCGCATCGATCTTCTTCGCAAGCTGCATCTGGAAAACGACCATGCCTTCGTTCCGGAACGATGTTTCCGATCCCGCGAGATAGAACTCCCACATGCGGCAGAAGCGTTCGTCATAAATGCGCGCCGCCGTCTCGCGGCGCTCCATGAAGCGCCGCCGCCACTCGCGCAGCGTTTCGGCATAGTGCAGTCGCAGGATTTCGACATCGGTCATGAACAATCCCGTGCGTTCCACGACGCCGGCCATCTCGCTCAACGCGGGAATGTAGCCGCCGGGGAAGATATATTTTGCGATCCACGGGTTGGTGGATCCCGGCCCGTCGAGCCGGCCGATCGTATGGATCAGCGCCGCGCCGTCATGGGTGAGCAGGTTCGTCACCCGGTCGAAATATTCGCGGTAGTGGCCGACCCCCACATGCTCGAACATGCCGACGGAAACGATGCGGTCGAAATTCTCCTTGATCAGGCGATAGTCCTGCAGGCGAAATTCCACCTGTGCCCCAAGGCCCCTTTCTTCCGCGCGGCGCTGTGCGACTTTCAATTGTTCGCGCGACAGCGTCACGCCAACGACTTCCGCGCCCGTTTCCTCCGCAAGCGTCAGCGCCATGCCGCCCCAGCCGCAGCCGATATCGAGCACGCGCATGCCGGGCTCGATGCCGAGCTTCGCGGCGATATGGCGCTTCTTCGCAATCTGCGCTTCCTCCAGCGACATGCCGGGCCGCTGAAAGTAAGCGCAGGAATATTGTTTGTCGCGGTCGAGGAAGAGGTCGTAAATGCCGCCGTCGAGGTCGTAGTGATGGGCGACATTCTTCTCCGCCCTGCCGACGGGATTGCGTTGATCGATCCGCCGCTTCATGCGCCTGATCGCGCCATATATCTCGAAGACCGGCCCGGCAAAGCTCTGGCCGAGATTGGACGTCAGCAGGTCGAGCAACTCGTAGATCGTTGACGGCTTGTCGACGGTCAGCCTGCAGTCCATGAAGGCTTCGCCGAGCTTGAGATAGGGATTGAGCGCGATTTCGGTCGGAGCCGTTCTGTCGTGGAATCGGATGACCACCGGCTCTCCGGTGCCGTCGCCGAATTCCATTCTTTTTCCGTCTTGCCGTATGACCGTCAGAGAGCCGTGTTTGACGATCATCCTCATGAGCGCACTGAAAAGCATCGAACCCTCCCGTACCGAGGATTGAACTTCGAGCGCCTCACCCGGTCCCGTCGCGTGGGGGGTGCGGCGCGGGCAAGCTTTCGAAATCTTATCAGAAGTTAATCTTCCGGCGGTTGCAAGAGAAACGCCGCGCCCGGTCGCCGGTTCCAGAAACAAAAAGGGCGCCGCAAAGGGCGCCCTTTCGTATTTTCGGTGCTGTGGGAGAGGGTTAGGCCTTGTCGGCCTCGTCCTCGCCGGCCGCGGTTTCGTCCCCTTCGTCCGGCGCGAGGTCTTCGGACTCGAAGAACTCGGCGGCATCCTGAACGTCCTCATCGGCGTCGTCACGGCGCTGCGTCAGGTCTTCGCCCGCCGCCTGCCGCTGGGCCTCTTCCTCGGTCCGCGCCACGTTGACGGAGATCGTGGCGGAAACCTCGGGGTGCAGCACAATACGGATATTGTGGAGGCCGATGGTCTTGATCGGCTTGTCCAGAACGACCTGGTTGCGCGCGGTCGAGAAGCCGCCATTCGTCATGGCGTCCGAGATGTCGCGCGTGCTGACCGACCCGTAGAGGATGCCGGTTTCGCCGGCCTGGCGCAGCACGATGAAAGCCTGGCCGTTCACCTTGGCGTGAACCTGCTCGGCTTCCTTCTTGAGTTCGAGGTTGCGGGCTTCAAGCTGCGTGCGCTGACTTTCGAACTGCTCGATATTCGCTTTCGTGGCGCGCAGCGCCTTCTTGCGGGGCAGCAGGAAATTCCGTGCGAAGCCGTCTTTCACTTTGACGACATCG
>PHEF01000094.1 GCA_002842875.1 Alphaproteobacteria bacterium HGW-Alphaproteobacteria-3
GATGATGATGTGGTCGACGCTTGTAACTTCGGTCATTTGTGACAGCCCTTCAGACGAAAACGCGCGGCACTCTAGAAGCATTCCGGGAGGGCCGCCAGATGCCCGAATGGCAAGGCGTTTTGCGCGGAGCGGGGATAAGCCGGGGGTGACTGTCATCGGAATGTCACGATAGTGTCACAAACGGGGTTTCGATTTAATTCGTGTACGGATTAAATGGGCATTATCCTCTCTTCTGCCGCTTCCTGTCTTGATGGCCCTCCCCCCACCCGGATCGCGTTCCGCGATCCGCGCCTCCCCGCGAGGGGGAGGCAAAGGAAGAAAGTAATCCCCGGGTGGGTTGTCCCCGGTTTTGCGGCGGCTCCTTGCTGTCCCCCCCCACCCGCCCCGAAATTCGCGAGACGAATTTCGACCCTCCCCGCTCTTTGGTGGCTTGTCCGCCAAAGCAGACAAGCTGGGAGGGTGGGAAGAGTGGCTCACGATGTTTAGGATCGGTGTCCCGAGCAACATTCAAGAAGCGACCAACCCATGCCCCTCTCCCCTGCCCGCCTTCGCACCATGCTCGACACGCTGACGCGGCAATATGGCGTGCCGGGGGCGGCGATTGCCGTTTGGGCGGGGGGCGAGCTGAAAGAGGCGGCGGCGGGGGTCTGCAATATCGAGACGAAGGTGCCCGCGACGGCGGAGACGCTGTTCCAGATCGGCTCCATCACCAAGCTCTATACGACGGCGCTGGCGATGCAGCTTGTGGAAGAGGGAAAGCTCGACCTCGACCAGCCGGTGCGCGCCGTGCTGCCCGATTTCGCGGTGGCGGATGAAGAAGCGAGCGGGAAGATCACGCTTCGGCATCTCCTCAACCACACAAGCGGGATCGATGGCGACTTCTTCAAGGATGCGGGGCGCGGCGAAGACCGGATCGAAAAATATGTCCGCCTGCTGAAGGATGTCCGCCAGGTGCATCCGCTGGGCGCGATGTTCTCTTATTGCAATGCGGGCTTCGTGGTGGCGGGGCGCATGATCGAGGTGGCTGCGGGCAAGGGCTGGGACAAGGTCATTCGCGAGCGGATCGCCAAACCCTTGGGCACGCCCGCCTTCTCGACGCTGCCGGAGCAGGCGATGCGGCACCAGACGGCGATCGGTCATGTGGGACAGCCGGGGGCGCTGATGGTCACGCCGATTGCCTATCTCGCGCAATCGAACGCACCGGCAGGCTCGATGCCCATGGCGAAGGCCCGCGATGTCATCGCCTTCGCGCGGATGATGATGAATGATGGCGTGGCCGCGAACGGCACACCGGTATTGAGCGCGGAGAGCGTGCACCGGATGCATTTGCGCACCGTCACCTGCCCGCCCCGCATGAACATCGATGCGATCGGCCTCGGCAGTTTTCTCTGGGACTGGAATGGCGACGGGCACTACGAGGTTTTCGGCCATGACGGCTCCACCATCGGGCAGGCGGCGTGGCTGCGCTATCACACGGAGAGCGAGACGGCGGTGGCGCTGCTGACGAATGGCGGCAATGGCAAGGGGCTTGCCGACGAAATGCTGCGCGAGATTTTTTCCGGCGCGGCAGGCATCGCGCCGCCGGAACCGCCCGTGCCCGATGCGGCGATCAAGGCGGACAAGGCGCGACTCACCGGCACTTATGGCAAGGCGAGCGGAACCGTCGAGGTAATCGAGCGGGACGGCGCGCTCGTCGCGGTGCACAAGCCCGCGCCCGACTTTGCGGCGCTGCAGGGCGCTTATGCGGTGGCGCTTCGTCCCGTGGACGAGACTTTGTTCACGGGCACGATGCCGGGCTATACGCGGCCCGCGACCTATCACTTCCTCGAAGAGGATGCGCAAGGCCGCGCGCTTTACCTGCACACGGGCGCGCGGGCGCATCGAAGGGTAGCGTGAGAGATGAAGGACACCTTCCGCATCGGTGACCGCGTGACGGACGGAGCGATTACCGGGAAGGTCGTCTGCCTGATCGGTGCTGGCGAGTTCACCTCCGACTATCCGGCCTCCCAATGGGGTTACCTCGAAAGCGGCCTACTGGTGCTGTCAGAAGACGCAAGCCTCGTGTATTTTCCCGATGCCGGATTGCTGCGGCGGGTTGAGTGAGGGTGCGCAACCCATCACCACGTGTCACCCCGGCGAAAGCCGGGGTCCATGCCTAACGGTTGAGTTCCACGTAAAGGTCTTTCCAATCAGGATTGGCGCTTTCGATCAGTTCGATCTTCCACGCCCTCTTCCATTCCTTGATCGCCTTCTCGCGGCGAATGGCTTCGTCCACATTGTCATGCGTTTCCGCATAAACGAGGCGCTTCAGACCGTACTTCGTTGTGAACTTCGAACCCGAATGTTCACGATGTTCCCAGGTTCTGCGGGCAATGTCGTTCGTGACGTCGACATAAAGCGTTCCGCGCTTCTGGTTGGTGAGGATGTAGACATAGTAGCTCATGCGCCTGATGCACCGTCCGTGGACCCCGGCTTTCGCCGGGGTGACACATTGATTGTAGGTACACCGTGCCTCCGCTAGCGCCGAAGCGACACTGGTCTTTGAGTGTGTTCGAAGGTCTGTGCCTCGCAATGGCGTACAATAGAAAGTATGGTGAGCGCCGCACCGCCCATGGGCCCCGGCTTTCGCCGGGGTGACGCTGTTTTTTAGAATTTCCTCATGAAACCCACACCAGAGACATTGCAGCGGCTGAGGGACATCGTTGGACCGAAAGGTTTCATCGAGGCCGAAGCCGACATGGCGCCTTATCTTGTCGAGCGGCGGGATCTCTACAAGGGGCGCGCGGCGGCGGTGCTGAAGCCGGCGAGCGTGGAAGAGGTTTCCGCGATCATGAAACTCGCGCATGAGGCGGGGCTTCATGTCGTGCCGCAGGGCGGGAACACGGGGCTTGTCGGCGGGCAGATGCCGGACGGGACGGGCGAGGAGATCGTGCTGTCGCTCGCACGCATGAACCGCGTGCGCGCGCTCGATGCGGAGAACAACACGCTGACCGTCGATGCGGGGGTGACGCTTGCCGCCGCGCAGGACGCAGCACGGCAAGCCGGCCGGCTTTTTCCGCTCAGCCTCGCTTCGGAAGGCTCGTGCCAGATCGGCGGGAACCTTGCGACCAATGCGGGCGGCACGCAGGTGCTGCGCTACGGGAACGCCCGCGACCTCGTGCTCGGGCTCGAAGTGGTGCTGGCGAACGGCGACATCTGGAACGGTCTGACGGGGCTCCGGAAAGACAATACGGGCTACGATCTTCGCCATCTCTTCATGGGGTCGGAAGGCACGCTCGGGATCATTACCGGCGCCGTGCTGAAGCTCTTCCCGCGCCCGCGCGCCGTCTCGACCGCCTTTGCCGCCGTGCCGGACGTGGACGCGGCGGTGAAGCTGCTGCGCGTCGCCGACGATCTTTCCGGCGGACAGGTCACGACGTTCGAACTGGTGCCGCGCATCGGCATCGAGTTCGTGACGCGCCACCTCGATGGTGCGAGCGATCCGCTGCCGGACATTTCGCCCTGGTATGTGCTGATCGAGATGACGGCCGGGACGGAAATGGCGAAGCTCGACGAGACGATGGAGATGGCGCTCGCGGAAGGGCTCGACACCAAACTCGTGACGGACGCCGCCATCGCGCAGTCGGAAACGCAGCGCGGCGACTTCCGGCGCTTGCGCGAGGCGCTGTCGGAGGTGCAGCGCGCGGAAGGCGGCAGCATCAAGCACGATATTTCCGTGCCGGTGTCGCGGATGGCGGATTTCATCGCGGTCGCGACGGATGCGGTGAGCGCAAGGCTGCCCGGAGTGCGGCCCGTGCCCTTCGGGCATATCGGCGACGGGAACGTGCATTTCAATCTCAGTCAGCCCGTGGAAATGGACAAGGGATCGTTCCTCGCGCTGTGGGGCGAGATGAACGGCATCGTGCACGCGATCGTGCGCGAGATGGGCGGCTCGATCAGCGCGGAACACGGCGTCGGCCAATTGAAGCGCGACGAGATCGCGGCGACGAAATCGCCGGTCGAGATCTCATTGATGCGTACACTGAAGAAGGCGCTGGACCCGAAGGGGGTGCTCAATCCGGGGAAGGTTGTTTGAGGGGGGGTGCGGAGGCGCGAAGAGAACGCAGCAGCGCAAACGCAGAATACGAAGCAAGCGCCTACTGGATTGCCGGGTCAAGCCCGGCAATGACATATTGGTTTTAGTTTCTTTGGTTGGGTATTTGCTTTCGGAACAGCTGTCCGCTTTTTCGAATTTCAAACAAACATGTCACCCCCGGGCTTGACCCGGGGGTCCAGGGGTTCCGGACGAGGTGCATGAAAGACTATTATGTCTACATCCTCGCGAGCGGACGGAATGGAACACTCTACACCGGCGTGACCAACGATATACAGCGCCGCGTTTCCGAACACAGTGAAGAGGTCGACAAAGGTTTCACGAGCCGGTACGGCGTGAAACATCTTGTCTGGTATGAAGTGCACAGCGAAGCGCGGGTGGCTATTCAGCGCGAGAAGAATCTCAAGCATTGGTCCCGCGCGTGGAAGATTGCGCTGATCGAAGAGACGAACCTATCGTGGCGCGATCTTTATCCAGAACTTTTTTGAGTCTTGCGAAGAGAGACGCCGCCTGACGGCGGCTTCTGGACCCCCGGGTCAAGCCCGGGGGTGACATGTTTGTTTGGATTAAAATTTCTCCGACTTCTGCCGGGATGACGTATTTCAATCCGCGCTGCGGGCCAGCGCGCTGCCGATGGGGAGGTTTTGGGCGGGGACGATGAGCACCTTGTCGATGCGGGGGCCGTCCATATCGACGATCTCGAAGCGGTAGCCGTTCCAGGCGAAATAGTCGCCCTCGCGCGGCAGGCGGCCGAACCAGTTGAACATGACGCCGGCCAGCGTGTTCACTTCCGAGCTCTCGTCGCCCGGCAGCTTCTCGAGCTTGAGGAGGCGGCGCACTTCCTCGACCGAGACGACGCCGTCGATGATCCATGAGCCGTCGTCGCGGATCGCGACGGCCGAATTGTTGTTTGCCGCGTGATCGGAAATGTCGCCGATCATGGCGAAGAAGATTTCCGACATGGTGATGGTGCCGACGACATCGCCATATTCGTCGATCACGAAACCCATGAACATGTTTTCGGACTGGAGAATGCCGAGCGCCTTCAACACGCTCGCCGTGCGCGGAATGTAGAGCGGCGGCGACATGCGCGCGAGGAGCTGGTCGTTCGACCGGGGCTGGAGGAACAGGTCCTCGAGGCGGATCATGCCGATGAAGGGCCCGCTGGCACCGCGGCGGACGGGATAGCGCATCTTCTGCTGCTCGCGGATGAGGGCGAGGTTCTGCTCCACCGGCTCGTCGGCATCGAGCCAGACGAGCTGGACGCGTGGCGTCATGATTTCGGCGACGCGCGTGTCGCCCAGACGGAAGACACGGTTCACGATGTCGCGCTCGACATTTTCGATGGCGCCCGATGCCGCGCCCTCCTCCACGAGATGCCTGATCTCGTCTTCCGTCACCTGCGGCACTTCGCGGCCCGTGATGCCGTAGACGCGGATGACGGCCTCGGTGGACCAGGAGAGGAAGGTGACGGCGGGCCCGAGCAGCTTCGAGAGGCGGCTCATCGGGCGGGCGATGGCCGAGGCGATGCCTTCCGGGTTGGAAAGGGCGATGCGCTTTGGCGCGAGCTCGCCGATGATCAGCGAGAGATAGGTGATGATGACGACGACGAGACCGAAGGCGGCGGGCTCGGCATAGGCGCCGATCCAGGGCAAGCCCGACATGGCCGCGCCCAGGGGGCCCGCCAGTGTCGCGCCACCGAAGGCGCCGGCGAAGACGCCGACCAGCGTGATGCCGATCTGGACGGAGGAGAGGAAGCGGCCGGGCTCCGCCTGGAGCTGGAGGGCCGTTTCGGGCCCCGCATGGGGCGCACCGGTCTGCTTGCGCCTCGTCAACAGCGCCTGAAGGCGCTGGCGGCGCGAGGAGACGACCGCCATTTCCGACATCGAGAAGAACCCGTTCAACGCGATCAGAACGAGCAGGATGATGATGTTCGAGAGCATGGTGTCCCCAAGGGCTGGGAAACGATTATAGGGGCAGATGGGCGAATTGGCGACGGGGTAGCGGGGGCCGCGGAAAAGCCGCTATCGTTGCCCGCGTTCCGGCCGGGGACGAGAAAGCACATGCCGAACATGGACATCGAATCAATCGAGGTACGGCCCGCGCCTTCTGGATTGTTGGGATGGACGGCCCCCGACGGCATCATGATGTGCCAGAATGAGGTCGTTGGAGATCTCAAACAAAGGAGACCGTCCGTGG
>PHEF01000095.1 GCA_002842875.1 Alphaproteobacteria bacterium HGW-Alphaproteobacteria-3
CCGGACATATGACCGCAAGCGATCCGACGCATGATCAAATCCAGTCCTTGCAAAACAGGGGGCCGTCCACATATGCCGGGTCAAGCCCGGCAATGACGTGCTGTTTGGATAGTCAAAACCTTCTCTGCATTCTGCGCGACGCTTCGCGGCCTCGCCCGCCCTACTTCGCCAGCCTGTGCGCATGCCACACGGCAACGCCGAACACGATCATCGCGCCCGCCTGATGCATCGCGCCGAGCGGGATCGGCACCACCCAGAGCAGCGTCCAGATACCGAGCGCGGCCTGCGCGACGACGGCGGCAAGGAGAAGGTTCGCCGTTCCGGCCGCTTCCGTCTTCCGCGCACGCCACGCATGCCATGCCGCGAACGCAAGCAGCAGATAGGCCGTCATCCGGTGCTGGAACTGCACGGTGAGATGGCTCTCGAAGAAATTGTGCCAAAGGGGTTTCATCGCGAAGAGCCCGTCCGGAATGAAGGCGCCCGCCATCAGCGGCCATGTGTTGTAGATGAGCCCGGCGCGAATGCCCGCCACGAAGGCGCCGAGGATCGTCTGTGCGAAGATCAATACGATCAGCGCCAGCGCCGCCTTCGACAGCCCGCTCAAAAATCTTGTGCTCTTCCCATGCCACAGATCGAGCGCCGTCCAGATCAGCGCGCCATAGATGATCGTCGCAAGGCCGAGATGCGCGGCGAGCCGGTACTGGCTCACCTCCGTCCGCTCGGTGAGCCCGCTCTTCACCATCCACCAGCCGAGCGCGCCCTGCGCGCCGCCCAGCACGAACAGGAAAATGAGTCTCGGCACCATCGCGCGCTCGATGCGCCGCGTCAGCGCGAACCAGATGAAAGGCGCGAGGAAGGCAAAGCCGATCAGACGGCCGAGCAGCCTGTGGCTCCACTCCCACCAGTAGATCGTCTTGAACTCGGCGAGCGTCATGCCCTTGTTGATGAGCCGGTATTGCGGGATCTGGCGATAGAGGTCGAATTCCTCCTGCCAGTGCGCCTCGCTCATCGGCGGCAGCGCGCCGGTCACCGGCTTCCACTCGGTAATCGAAAGCCCGCTCTCGGTGAGCCGCGTCAGGCCCCCCACCACCACCATGACGAAGACGAGCGCGGCCACGCCGAAAAGCCACCAGGCAATCGCGCGCCTGTTCTCGTCGGCCCTCTCGACCGCATTGATGCGTGGAAGAACGCTCATGGAAAATCTCTTGCCCCCACCCGTCCGTTCAAGCCTGGCCGCAAGCCGCTGCGCGGAAAGCATGCGATGCTCTCACCGCTTTGCGCAAATCCCGCGAATGCCGTATGCAGAGCCATCCCGAAACGAAGACGCCCGGAGACGGCCCAATGCGCCTCGGCATCCGCACCCGCAAACTCATCGGCACGATCGTGCTCCTGACCTTCCTGGTGCTCTACTCGTTTCTGATCATGACGATCGCGGTGAGCGGACACCTGCCGGAAAACGGTCTGGTCCAGTTTCTCTACTACATCACCGCCGGTGTGATTTGGGCGTTTCCCGCCAAATACCTCATCGTCTGGATGGTCCGTCCCGACGAAGTGTAGAAGCGGGCGCGCATCGGTACCCGTCTTCCGATTGCGACAGTTCGATGACGCTCGCGTGACAGTCAGCCGAAACGGCCGGTCACTGCCTTGTTGAGCGCGAAGATCGCAACGAGGAAAAGGAAGATCGGAAGAATCTGGCCAACCATCGCACTGGCTCCCAAGGCTTTGCTGCGTCTGCCCTTTCGGGCCGAATGGTCGGAGCGGCCGGATTCGAACCGACGACCCCTTGTCCCCCAGACAAGTGCGCTACCGGGCTGCGCTACGCTCCGACGACCGGTACCGGGGCGAATCCGCCTCGGAGGCGCGGAATATAGACGCGCTGCCTCATCGCGGCAACGGGCCAAACCCGCATTTTTCAAGGAATTTTCAGGATTTTCAGAGCTTTCTCAGCTCTCCTCGTCCTCGCTCTCCCACAAGGTCTCGTCGATCTCATCCTTGAGCGAGATGAGGTCTTCCAGCAGCACCTCCAGGCGCTTGCGGCCGCTCGCGCTCACGGGCTTGCCGGCGGGCTCGCGTTCCTCCTGCTCGCCGCGCTCCACGGCCTCGCGCGCAAGTTCCGCCACCGAGGCATCGACCGTGCCGCGGCCCGTCTCGGTAACGAACTTAATGCCTTGTTCGCGAAAGACTTTCTGGACGCCCTTGATCGTGTAGCCGTCATTGTAGAGGAGCGTCCGGACGCCTCTCAGCAGGTCCACATCCTCAGGGCGATAGTAGCGTCGCCCGCCGCCGCGCTTCAGCGGGCGGATCTGGTTGAACTTGCTCTCCCAGAAGCGCAGCACGTGCTGCGGCACATCGAGTTCGCTTGCGACCTCGCTGATGGTCCGAAAGGCATCGGGTGACTTTTGTACAGACAAATGAAGTCCTTGCTGGTCTTCTTCAATCCGATCTGCAAAGCCGGATCTGCTCAAGGACGCCTGCCCTCGAGGATTATTCGGCCGCTGCCGACTGTCCGCCGAGCGCGCCGTTGATGCGCTCCTTGAGCACATGGCTCGGCCGGAACACAAGCACCCGCCGCGGCTTGATCGGCACTTCCTCGCCGGTTTTGGGATTGCGCCCCATGCGTCCGCCCTTCTTGCGGACGGAGAACGAACCGAACGACGAGAGCTTCACCGTGTCGCCCTTGGCAAGGCTGTCGGCAATCTCGGCCAGCACCAGTTCAACGGGAAACCCGTCAATATCAAAGGGATGGCCGTTTTCCCTGACACAGCAGATTCAGGATATCTGCTAATTTTTGAGGCTTTCTCGCGACTCCGGCGCGAAGCTTCACCTAGAACCTCAACAGCAGAGAGCCCCAGGTAAAGCCGCCGCCCATCGCCTCAAGGAGCACGAGATCGCCGCTCTTGATTCGTCCGTCCTTTATCGCAGTGTCGAGCGCGAGCGGAACCGAGGCAGCAGACGTGTTGCCGTGCTCGCCAACCGTCATCACCACCTTCTCCGGCGGCAAGCCGATGCGCTTCGCCGTCCCGTCGAGAATGCGTTTGTTGGCCTGGTGCGGCACGAACCAGTCGATGTCATCCGCCGTCAGCCCCGTCGCCGCGAGCGATTCGCTGATCGCTTCGGCGATGTTGACGACCGCGTGGCGAAACACCTCGCGTCCCTCCATGCGCACATGGCCGGTCGACTGCGTGGAGGACGGCCCGCCATCGACATAGAGTTTGTCCTTGTAGCGTCCGTCCGAATGGAGATGCGCCGTCAGGATGCCCCGGTCGGCATTTGTCCCCGCCCCCTGTTCGCCCTTTACGATTGCCGCTCCGGCCCCGTCGCCAAAAAGCACGCAGGTCGTGCGGTCGGTCCAGTCGAGCAGCCGGGAGAAGGTCTCTGCCCCGATCACCAGCACGGTCTTCGACTGGCCCGTCCTGATGAACGTATCGGCAATGGTCATCGCATAGACGAAACCGGAGCACACCGCCTGAATGTCGAAGGCCGCGCCGTGATAGAGGCCAAGCTCCGCCTGCACCGTCACCGCCGTCGCGGGAAAGGTGTTGTCCGGCGTCGTTGTCGCCAGAATGATCGTGTCGATTTCCTGTGCGTCGATCCCGGCATCTGCGATCGCATTCCGCGCCGCCGCCAGCGCCAGATGCGAAGTCAATTCGCCGTCCGCCGCGATGTGACGGCTATGAATACCCGTCCGTTCGACGATCCATTCGTCTGTCGTATCGACAACTTTCGAAAGGTCTTCGTTGGTGACGACGCGCGACGGCAGATAACTACCGACGCCGGCTACAACAGTTCTGATAACACTCACGACAGGGCTGCCTCGGATTCCGCTATTTCTGTGTTTTGTATGCGGGGGCTGTGCTTGAGCCCGGTCAGGCGATCGAGATCGGTAATGATCTTGCTGACAAGATCGGCCGAAGCGACATCGGCTGCCACGTCGATTGCGGCCGCAAAGCCAATGGCATCCGTGGCGCCGTGGCTTTTCACGACAAGCCCGTTAAGCCCGAGAAAGACCGCGCCGTTCGAAGAACGCGGGTCGATCTTGGCCGCAAGCGCCTTGAAGGCACCGCGCGCGAAGAGATATCCGATCCGCGACATCAGCGAACTTTGCATGGCACCGCGAAGATAGCTCACGATGAGCCGCGCGGTGCCTTCGGCGGTCTTGAGCGCGATGTTGCCGGTATAGCCGTCGGTCACGACGACATCGACCGTTCCCTTCGCGATATCGTCGCCTTCGACAAAGCCATGAAAGCGGATCGGCAGTTGCGCCTCGCGCAGCATCTGCGCGGCCGCTTTCACCTCCTCGGTTCCCTTGACTTCCTCTTCGCCGATATTGAGGAGGCCGACCGTCGGTTGCTCGATATTGAAGATGACCCGCGCGAAGGCCTCGCCCATGACGGCGAACTGCACGAGCTGGAAGGCATCGGCACCGACCGTCGCGCCGAGATCGAGCGCCACGCTCTCGCCGCGCGCCGTCGGCCAGAGCGCCGCGAGCGCCGGCCTTTCCACATTCGGCATCGTCTTCAAAATGACCTTGGCCATAGCCATCAGCGCGCCTGTATTCCCGGCCGATACGGCAACTTGTGCCTTGCCGTCCTTCACGGCATCGATCGCGCGCCACATGCTGCTGGTCTTCCGGCCCCGGCGCAGTGCCTGGCTCGGCTTGTCATCCATCGAAATGGAAACATCGGTATGAATGATCTCGCTTGCCTGCGCGACACGGGGATGCTTGTCGAGCAGCGGGCGTATTTGCGCTTCGTCGCCAAATATCAGGAAGCGGATATCGGGATGACGCACGGACGCGACTTCGGCGCCGCCAATCACCGTTTCCGGTCCATGGTCGCCGCCCATCCCGTCCAAAGCTATCGTCAGTCCTTGCGACACCCGGTCACTCCCAAAATCGTCAATCCGGCGCTCAGAGCGCATGCCCGGCATGCGCGCCCCGAAGATACAGCCTTGCGACGGGCAGACAATAGCCGGATAGCGCAACGAATCGCGCCAACTCAATAATTTTTCTTGAGTTTTTCCAGTGCGGCAAAGGGATTCGGCTTGCTTTCCGGAGCGTCGCCGGGCTCTTCAGCGGTGGCCAGGAAAGCGGCGTCCGGCTTGCGTGGATAAGGATCGAGAGCGAGCGCCAGCCTCTCGGCCACGGCTTCCCCGAGATCGACGCCATTGCCCGTCATCGGCTCCGGCGCATCCTCGGCCTCCAGATCGACCTCGACTTCGCGCTCGTTCATCTCCGGCACATCCGGCGCAATCATGTGTTCCGGAAGATAGCGCTGCGTGAAGCTCTCCTCGACCGTCTGATGAACGGGCTCAAGCGATACGACGCAAGACTGGACGACCTCCGCCTTGAACCGGCCCTCGACCGTGAGGCCGGCCTTGCGGTAGGGCCTCACCTTCGCGATGCCGGAGAGCGACACGACCTCCGGAATACCAAAGCGTTTGGCCAGGTCTTTCAGCGTGCCCTCGTCCGCTTCGAACGCCACCTCCCTGCCTGCAGGCGGCACGTCGCTCGCAGAAACGAAAAGTCGAAACTCCGGACGCGTCATCGCGGCGCTCCCGGCACGGGCGGTGCATCCGGTGGCGCGAACGCCACCCGGCCCGCCAGGACATCGCTCATGGGCTGTGCCTCAAGGTCACCCTCGACACGGCGGACATAGGCTGCAAGCGCCGCCGCATGAGGCTCCGACGCCGCCGCCTCCGGAAGGATGTTCCTCCGGAGCGCCGCTTCGAGCTTGCCGCCATCCGTCCCGGCAAGTCCCTCGTCATAGGCTTGCATCCGCCCGTAGAAGGAAGAGGCCATAGCCTTGATCTTCTTGCCCACGGACAGGTCGCCGACACCCATTTCGCGCAATGTCTGGTCCATATCGTCGAACAGCACGTCGAAGAGTTTCTGACTCAGATCCTTGCCGGGTTCGCCGCCGGCCCTCAAACGCCGCAGTGCCAGAAAAACATGAAGAGCGACCATCTCGAATCGCCCCTCCACCGTATCCGGCACGCCCATGTCGCGGTAAAAAGCCGGGTTACGCGCCTGTCCAACCAGCGCCCCGTAGAGGACATATGGTGTATCCTCATCGCCGGAACGGCCAAAAATCCTCTTCCATATCATGGCGTCACTCCAGCCGGGGGTGTTAGGTTTTGGCCCATGCTGCACATGCCGATTGAATTTAACCGGCGACAAGGGTAGGTCAACGGCAGACCTTTCAGGCTCCAGGAGGCCTCTATATGTCTGTCTGGCGCTTGGCGCCGCCACGATGTCGGCCTGCACGCCCGTTGTGCAGGAACGCGGCTACATATTCGATCCCGCCGATCTCGACAAGCTCCAGGCAGGCTCCTCGAAGGAGCAGGTCCGCACGGTCATGGGTTCACCCTCCACGGTCTCCACCGTTGACGGCGAAGCCTGGTACTACATCTCGAGCAAGTTCGAGACTGTCGCCTTCTATGCACCCGAGGAGGTCGAACGCACCGTCGCCGCCGTCTACTTCGACAAGACCGACGTCGTGCAGCAGATCGCATATTACGGACTCGAAGACGGGCAGATCGTGAACTTCGTCGACCGCAAGACACCGACCCGCGGCAAGGAACTCACGATCCTCGGTCAGCTCTTCGGCAATCTCGGCCGCTTCAACAACCCGGGTGCTGGAAATCCCTCGGCCGGTGCGGGCAATCCGTCCGGTCGACGCTGATCGCTCCTTCCGGCCCGGTAGAAAAAAAGCCCCGCGGATTTCTCCGCGGGGCTTCGTCATTTCAGGCTCTTGCCCTTACGAGTGCGCAAGCACCGCGAGAAGCAGAAGCGCCACGATGTTCGTGATCTTGATCATCGGGTTGACGGCCGGACCGGCAGTGTCCTTGTACGGATCGCCGACCGTGTCGCCGGTCACCGCGGCCTTGTGAGCCTCGGAGCCCTTGCCGCCGAAGTGTCCATCCTCGATGTACTTCTTCGCGTTGTCCCAGGCGCCGCCGCCGGAGGTCATCGAAAGGGCCACGAAGAGGCCCGTGATGATCACGCCGAGCAGCATCGCGCCAACGGCCGAGAACGCCGCCGACTTGTCGGCGATCGCCAGAACGGCGAAGTAGAGAACGATCGGCGAGAGAACCGGCAGAAGCGACGGGATGATCATTTCCTTGATCGCCGCCTTCGTCAGCATGTCGACAGCACGCGCATAGTCGGGCTTCGACGTGCCGGCCATGATGCCGGGGTCTGCCTTGAACTGGCGCCGCACTTCCTCGACGACGGAGCCCGCCGCACGGCCGACGGCCGTCATGCCCATCGAACCGAACAGATAGGGCAGCAGACCGCCGATGAAGAGGCCGATCACGACAAACGGGTTGGACAGCGAGAAGTCGGGGCTGACACCGGCGAAATAACCGTAGTCGACGGAGTTGGCCGCGAAGAACTTCAGGTCTTCCGTGTAGGCCGCGAAGAGAACCAGCGCGCCGAGGCCCGCCGAACCGATCGCATAGCCCTTGGTAACTGCCTTCGTCGTGTTGCCCACGGCATCGAGCGCATCGGTCGTCTTGCGGACGTCTTCCGGCAAGTCGGCCATTTCGGCAATGCCACCTGCATTGTCGGTCACCGGGCCGAACGCATCGAGCGCAACCACCATACCCGCAAGCGCGAGCATCGTCGTCACGGCGATGGCGATGCCGAAGAGACCGGCAAGGCTGTAAGTGATGAGAATGCCGACGACGATGGTGAGAGCCGGCAGCGCCGTCGCTTCCATCGAAATCGCCAGACCCTGGATGACGTTCGTACCGTGTCCCGTCGCCGAAGCGGCGGCGATCGACTTCACGGGGCGGAAGTTCACGCCCGTGTAGTATTCCGTGATCCAGATGATGAGGCCGGTAATGGCAAGACCGGCGACACCGCAATAATAGAGTGTCATGCCGGTAAAGCTCTGCGTTCCGACCGTGTAGGCCGTGTCGAGCCCGATCACCCAGTCGGTGACGAAATAGAGCACGACGAGCGACAGGACGGCCGAGGCGATGAAGCCCTTGTAGAGCGCGCCCATGATGTTGTTGCTCTTGCCAAGCCGCACGAAGAACGTGCCGATGATCGACGTCACGATGCACGCACCGCCGATGGCCAGCGGATAGGTCATCATCGAGGCAATGCCCTCGCCCGCGAAGAAGATCGAGGCAAGAACCATGGTCGCCACGACCGTCACGGCATAGGTCTCAAAGAGGTCGGCAGCCATGCCCGCGCAGTCGCCGACATTATCGCCCACATTGTCGGCGATGGTGGCCGGGTTGCGGGGATCGTCTTCCGGGATACCCGCTTCGACCTTGCCCACGAGGTCGCCGCCCACGTCCGCGCCCTTCGTGAAGATGCCGCCGCCGAGACGCGCGAAGATCGAGATCAGCGAAGCGCCGAAACCGAGCGCCACGAGCGCGTCGATCACTTCACGCGAGCCGGGTGCATATCCCAGATGAACGGTGAGCACCGAGTAGTAGACGGCAACGGCGAGGAGCGCGAGGCCGGCGACGAGCATGCCCGTAACCGCGCCCGACTTGAATGCAACGCCAAGGCCCGCCGCCAGGCTGACGCTCGACGCCTGCGTCGTGCGCACGTTCGCCCGGACCGAAACCAGCATCCCGATATAGCCGGCAGCACCCGAAAGTGTCGCGCCGACAAGGAAGCCGACAGCGACCTTGAGGGTAAGGAGATACCAGACCACGCCGAAGATCACCGCGCCGACGATGGCGATGGTCGTATACTGACGCGCGAGATAGGCGCTGGCGCCCTCCTGGATCGCTGCCGCGATCTCCTGCATGCGCGCATTGCCCGCGTCCAGCTTCAGCACAGAGCGCACAGCCCAGATGCCATAGATGAGCGCAAGCACGCCGCAGCCGATAATAGCCCACAAAGCAGTGCTCATTGTTTTGTCCTTAGGTTCCCTTGAAGGATTGACCGGCGGGAATTGCCACTCTCCTCCCGGCATTTGACGCCGGAAGTCCTCCCCCTGCCGAAAGCAGAAATCGCGCGGAAAGATGCCAAATACGACATCGGAAAGCAACCGGCAGCCCGGGCCGGCCTGCCGCCTAAAAGTGGCGATATCCCAATTGCTTGAGGGGAATGGCGCGGCCGGCGCCATCGGCAAGCGTCACACCCTCCTCCGGCCCTGTCACCCTGCCGATTCTCGTGACCAAGACGGAGGCTTCCCCAGCGGCAGCCTCGATCCCGGCCCTCTTTTCGGGTGAGGCGGCAAAGAGGATCTCATAATCGTCTCCGCCCCCCGCGATCAGCGGAAAGAGCGTTTCGTCCCCCTGCAGCGCCCTTTGCGCCGCCACAGACAACGGCAGCCTGCCCTTCTCGATTCGCGCGCCCACCCCGGAGGTCTCACAAATATGGCCGAGATCGGCGAGAAGTCCGTCCGACACGTCGAGCGCGGCATGGGCGAGGCCGCGCAGCCTCGGCCCGAGCGAACAGCGCGGTTCGGGTTCGCGGTAACGGCGGACGAGATAGGCGGCATCCTCGCTGCCAGGTCCGGACAGCCTCCCCTTCAGCACTTCGAGACCCAACGCCGCATCGCCGAGCGTACCGGTCACATAAAGATCGTCGCCGGGCCGGGCGCCGCTGCGGGGGATCATCCCGCCAATGGGAACCTCGCCGATGGCGGTCAGCGAAAGCGTCAGCGGCCCCGGCGTCTTCACCGTGTCGCCCCCCCAGAGAGAAACGCCGTAGCGCCTCTGGTCATCCGCAAGACCGCCGGCAAACCGTTTGATCCAGTCGAAAGCGGTGTCGTCCGCCCATGCCGTCACCAGCAGGTAGCCTTTCGGCACCGCCCCTTTCGCCGCGAGGTCGGACAGGTTCACGCGCAGGAGCTTGCGGGCAACGCTTTCGGCAGGATCGTCGGGAAGAAAATGGATGCCGGCAACGATGGCATCGACTGTAAGGACGGTTTCGCAGCCCGCCTCCACACGGTAAAGGGCAGCATCGTCCTTCAGCATCAGGGCACCGTCGGCTCCCGATGCGAGAGGTGCGAAGACCTCTTCTATCAGCGCGAATTCGCTGGGCCGGCCGCCCTCAGTTTCGTCCGCCGGAGCCATGTTCCGCTCCCGCTCCGCCGCGGATGTCGCGGGCGAGCCGGTCGAGCACCGCGTTCACGACGCCCGGTTCATCCCCTTCGAAAAAGGCATGCGCGATGTCGACATACTCATTGATGATGACTTTAACCGGCACATCCTTGCAACGGCGGAGCTCATAGGTCCCGCAGCGCAGGATGGCCCGCAGTGTCGAATCGATCCGCGCGAGCGACCAGCCCTTGGCAAGCGCGTTGTTCACCTGACGGTCAAGCTCGCGCTGCTCGCGCACGACGCCGCGGACGATGTCTTCGAAGTGAGCGGCATCCGCGTCCGCGATCTCGCCTCCTTCATCGGCATGTTCCAGACGATGCTCGATGAATTCGGCCACCGCATCGTCAAGCGGCGTGGAAGCGATATCCATCTGATACAGCGCCTGCACGGCGCCAAGACGCGCGGCCGAACGCGCCGTGTGATCGAGGCCGCTGTCGGATGCAGGCTGTGCGGGAATCGCCATCTTCTTCGATAAACCTCGAGCGGCGTCAGGCGCCGAAACTGCGTTTGAGCTCGATCATGTCGAGACAGGCATTGGCGGCGGCGCCACCCTTGTTCTTCTCGCTTACCCGGGCGCGCGCCCAGGCTTGTGCTTCGTTCTCGACGGTCTGGATGCCGTTGCCAAGCGCGAGCGAGCGGTCGACGGCAAGGTTCATCAACGCCCGGGCGGATTCGTTCGACACGATTTCGTAGTGTGTCGTCTCGCCGCGAATGACACATCCGAGTGCGACAAATCCGTCGATCTTCTTGGTGAAGCCGCCATGCGTCATTGCATCGATGGCATATCTCACGGCCGCGGGAATCTCGAGAACGCCCGGCACCGGCGCACGCAACCACGTCGCGCCCCGGGCTTCCAGCGCCTCGATGGCGCCGCGTGCAAGCTCGTCCGCGAGGTCTTCGTAGAAGCGCGCTTCGATGATCAGAATGTGCGGTTCTGTCGTCACGATGTCGTCTCCTTCGCACGCGCCTTGGCCCCAGCCGCGTCCCTGAGCGGGCGCTGCCCAACGACGCGAAGTCCGTATCCCTCCAGGCCGACGATGCTCCGGTCCGTATCGGACAGCAACACCATGTCATGAATACCGAGGTCCAGCAAAATCTGCGCGCCGACGCCATATTCGCGCAGCCGCCGCGGCATCTCGTGGTCGCCGCTCTCGCCCTTGCGGAGAAGCATGTCGGAGACGACCGTCGCCGTCGTATCGCGGATGAGCACGATGACGCCGCGCCCTTCCTCGGAAACGATCCGCATGGAGTCCTTCAGAATGTCGGAACGCGGTCCCGTCGCACCGAGAATATCGTCGAATACGTTCATCGCATGAACACGCACCAGCACCGGCTCGGGTCCTGAAATATCGCCCTTCACCAGCGCGATATGTTCGGCATATTCGACCGTATTCAGATAGACCATCAGCTTGAACTCGCCACCGAAGTCGCTGTCGAGTTCCGTTTCGATGGCGCGATGAATGAAGTTGTCGTAGCGGCGGCGATAGGCAATGAGATCGGCAATCGTCGCGATCTTGAGGCCATGGAGCTGCGCGAACTGCACCAGATCGGGAAGCCGCGCCATCGTGCCGTCGTCGTTCATGATTTCGCAGATGACACCGGCAGGATAAAGCCCCGCGAGGCGCGATATATCGACTGCCGCTTCCGTATGCCCGGCCCGCACCAGCACGCCCCCGTCTCGCGCAACGAGCGGGAACACATGCCCCGGCGACACGATATCCGTTGCGCCCTTCGTGGGGTCGATCGCAACCGACACCGTATGCGCGCGGTCGTGAGCCGAAATACCTGTCGAGATACCCTCTCGCGCCTCGATCGACACAGTGAAAGCCGTCTGATGACGCGACTGGTTTGTCGACGACATGAGCTGCAGGTTGAGCTGCTTCGAGCGTTCGCCCGTCAGCGTAAGGCAGATCAGGCCGCGCCCGTACTTCGCCATGAAGTTGACGGCTTCCGGCGTACACATCTGCGCCGGAATAACGAGGTCGCCTTCATTCTCGCGCTCCTCCGCATCGACAAGGATGAACATCTTGCCGTTGCGCGCGTCCTCAATGACGTCCTCAATGGGGGAAAGGTATTCCTTGTACACGGGTCTCAATCCTTCTGAACCAGCCGCGCGACATAGCGGGCCAGCATGTCGATTTCAAGATTAACGGGATCGCCCGCTT
>PHEF01000096.1 GCA_002842875.1 Alphaproteobacteria bacterium HGW-Alphaproteobacteria-3
GAAGAACCTGCTCTTCTCCCGCATCCTGATGGTGGCGGAAGACGGCATCATCTCGGTCGATGCGGAACAGAAGATCACCTTCTTCAACCTGAAGGCCGAGCAGATGTTCGGCTATCGCGCGGAAGAGGTGCTCGGCCAACCGCTCGCGATGCTGCTGCCGGAGCGCTACCGCGCCGCCCATAACGTGCAGCTCGTGGATTTCGGCCGGGGCCGCGACGCCTCCCGCTGGATGAGCGACCGTGGCCCCGTGACCGGCCTGAGGAAGGACGGCACGGAGTTTCCTGTCGATGCGACCATCACCAAGGTGGAGACGGGCGGCCGCACAACCTATACGGCGCATCTCAGGAGCAATGCCGGCAAGACGCGCCGTATCGGGAGCTAGAGTCTCCCACCGTCCCACGGAACGGTGGAAGACTCCGGTTTTTTTGTTTCGTCGCGTTTTCGAACCGCAAAAGTGGCAGCCCCTTTTGCTGAAAACGCTCTAGAGTTTCACGACGAGCTTGCCGATATTGCCGCCGTCGAAGAGCTTGTTGACGGCGACGGGCGCGTTTTCGAGGCCATCCACGATGGTCTCGCGATGCTTGAGTTTACCCTCGACGACCCATTGCGCGAGTTGCATCGCGCCTTCGGCGAACTTCTCCATGAAGTCGATGACGATGAACCCGCGCAGTTCGATGCGGCGCATGAGGATGGGCGAGAAATCGCCGCGCATGGGCTCGCCGGTGTTGTAGCCGGAGATCATGCCGCAGAGCGGCATGCGGCTGAAGAGGTTCATGCGGGCCATGACGGCCTCCATGATCTCGCCGCCGACATTCTCGAAATTGACGTCGATGCCGTCCGGCGTTGCGGCGGCGAGCTGTTCGCGCCAATCGGCGCGCTTGTAATCGACGGCGGCGTCGAAGCCGAGATCCTCGACGATGTGACGGCACTTGTCCGGCCCGCCCGCGATGCCGACGGCGCGGCAACCCTTGATCTTCGCGATCTGTCCGACGATGGAGCCGACAGCGCCCGCCGCCGCCGAGACGACGACGGTCTCGCCCGCCTTCGGGCGGCCAAGCTCCAGCAGGCCGAAATAAGCGGTGAGGCCCGTCATGCCGCAGGCGCCCAGCATGACGGGGAGTTCGACCGGCAAGTCCTTCGGCAGAACGCTCATGGCGCGCAGCCCTTCATCGGCAATGCAGAAGTCCTGCCAGCCGGTGAGGCCGCTCACCCGATCGCCTTCCTTGTAGCGCGCGGAATTCGACTTCACGACGATGCCGACGCCGCCGCCGCGCATGACCTCGCCGATGCCGACGGGCGGCATGTACTGGTCCATGTCGCTCATCCGGATGCGGTTCGTCGGATCGAGGCTGAGATAAAGCACGCGCACAAGCGCCTCGCCGGGGCCGGGCTCGGGAATGCTCTCCTCCACGAAATCGAAATTCGACTTCTCGATGCGGCCGGTGGGGCGTGTTTTCAGGCGGAACTGGCGATTGACGTCGTTCTTCATGGATGGTCTCCGGGTTGCGGTAGCGGAATGACGGGGCACCTCGGTGTTACGGCATCACGATTTCGAACCAGAAATCGAAGCGGTCGAGGAGCGAAAGGAAAGCGGCGAAAGGCTCGGCATCGCCTTCGATCGCGACGCTTTCATGCGGCAAGGCGATCTCGCCGATGACGAGGCTCGCGAGCGATCCTCGCGTGAGCGAAACGACGGGCGCGCCTTGCGCCTCGCGGCCGGGATAATGATGGAAGACGGCGTTTTCGACCGTGACGAGAAAGCGTTCGCCCGTGTCGGTGAAGCGGAGGTTGAGCGCGATCTCGCGCGCGCCCGCCCGCTCGCCATTGAGGCGGACGGACAGCGAATCGAGCAGACGCTCGGCCGGGAGCGAGCGCAACTGCCCGGCGGCGCCCTGACGCGGCACATCGGAAGGCGGGCGCGGATTGCGAAGCTCCATCGCGGCGGTCAGATAAAAAGCGCGCCAGGGACCGGACTCCGCCTGATAGCCGAGCTGCTCCAGCGCGTCCGCCTGCAGGTGACGGGCGTCCGCATTCGCCGGATCGGCGAAGACGAGATGGTTCACGAGTTCCGCCACCCAGCGATAATCGCCTTTCGCGAAAGCAGCGCGCCCTTTTTCGAGGAGCGCCGCCGCACCGCCCGCCAGTTCGACATAGCGTTTCGCCGCTTCGACCGGGGGATGCTTGTGGAGGTTCGCGGGGTTGCCGTCGAACCAGCCGAGGTAACGCTGATAAACGGCCTTCGCATTGTGATTGAGCGTGCCGTAATAGCCGCGCGTGTACCACTCGGCGGCGAGCGTCGGCGGAAGCTTCAGGGCTTCCGCGATTTCGAGCGGTGTGAGGCCGTGATTGGCCATGCGCAAGGTCTGGTCGTGGATATATTTGTAGAGGTCGCGCTGCTTCTTCAGGAAGGCGACAGCGGCGTTCGAACCCCAGCGCGGCCAGTGATGGCTGGCGAAAAGAACATCCGTGTCCTTCGCGAAAAGCTCGATCGCCTCGTCGATGTACCAGCTCCAGGATTTTGCATCGCGCACCTGCGCGCCGCGCGGTGTGTAGATGTTGTGGAGATGGCAGGAGCAGTTCTCGGCCATGCAGAGCGCCTTGAACTGCGGGAAGTAGAAATTCATCTCGGCGGGCGCCTCGGTGTCGGGCGTCACCTGGAAGACGATTTCGATGCCATCGACGACGATCTTCGTGCCGGTCGCGGAAATGCTCTCGGTCGGCGGCACGAGGCTCACCTGCCCCATCGACACCGTCTTGCCGAGGCCCGCATCGACATGGCCGCGCACGTTGCGCGGCAGGAGCGCGCCATACATATAGGTCGCGCGGCGGCCCATGGCATTGCCCGCCAGCACGTTCTCGCTCACCGCCTCCTCGAGGAAGCCTTCGGGCGCGATGATGCGCAGGCCCTTCGCTATGTCCTCGTCGGAGAGCACGCCCTTGATGCCGCCATAATGATCGACATGGCTGTGGGTGTAGATGACGCCCGTGACAGGTTTGTCGCCCCTGTGCTTGCGCATCAGCGCGAGGGCGGCGGCGGCGGGCTCGGCCGAGATCAGCGGATCGACGACGAGATAGCCGGTGTCGCCCTCGATGAAGGTGATGTTCGAAAGGTCGAAGTTGCGGACCTGATAGATGCCCTTCGTGACCTCGAAGAGGCCGTGGACGGAATTCAGCTTCGACTGGCGCCAGAGGCTCGGGTTCACCGTGTCGGGACAATCGCAGCCCTCGCCCGCGAAGGCGAAGGTGCCCATGTCCCAGACGGCATGCCCTGCCTCGTTCAGCACTTTCGCATCGGGAATGGTGGCGATGAAGCCGCGCTTCACCAGCTCGAAATCCGCGCCGGTGTCGGGCGGCAGCGTCTTTGCAAATTCCGCGAGCGCGCGCTTCGTTGCCTCCGTGGCGTCTTTCGGCTGCTCCATGACGTCTCCCGATCCGGCGCCTGCGTGGCGGGCGCTCTCTTGTGGTGTGGCGGGAGAGTATATTGCGCGGGCGGGGCGACCAAGTGCTGCAGCCGCCCCGGGATTCCGGGGAAAACGAAGGCGCCCCGCGACAATTCGTCCGGCCCTCCATCGGCGCGGACCGCCTGAAGCCCGTGAAAACGTCTCTCCTTTCGGGGTATTAGACGAAAGCCGGGAAACGGCGCGGCGCATGGCGGCGGCGCCCCGTTAAATGATATTGCGAAGCATTATTATTTGTGTTTGAACAGCGGCGGATGGCGAAGACGTCCCAATGGTGCGACGATACGCCGAGAGTGGATGGTGACGACATGACCGACGGTAAGGCCTTCTCCGGGCGCGCAATTCTGCTTCAGCTTTGTTTCGCGGTGTTCCTGGGCGCGCTTTTCCTCGCCGCGCCCGCAGCCGCGCAGGAGACGCCCGGCGCCGGGATCGAGGCGGAAGTGCCCGAGGGCGCGATCGGCGTTACCGAACAGGACGGCATGGCGGAAGCGGGTAGCGGCCTCGCCCTGCCCACCGACCTCTCGCCCTGGGGCATGTTCCTCGCCGCCGACATCGTGGTGAAGGCCGTGATGATCGGCCTCGTCTTCGCCTCGCTCGTCACCTGGACGATCTGGTTTGCCAAGCGCCTGGAAATTTCGCGCGCCAGCCGCCGGGCCAGAGCCGCCTTCGCAACGCTCGCGGCCGCCACCTCTCTCGACGAAGCGGGCGCGGGGCTTGCGAAATCCAGAGGGCCGGCGGCACTGCTCGCCGATGCGGCCATACAGGAAGTCACGATTTCCGGCGACACGCCGGAGAAGGAAGGCGTGAAGGAGCGCATCGCCTGGCGCTTCCAGCGCATCGAGGCGAACGCCGCGCGCGAAATCGGCATCGGCACAGGCGTGCTCGCGACCATCGGCGCGACGGCGCCTTTCGTTGGCCTGTTCGGCACGGTCTGGGGCATCATGAACAGCTTCATCGGCATCGCGCATACGCAGACGACGAACCTTGCCGTCGTCGCGCCCGGCATCGCCGAAGCGCTGCTCGCGACGGGGCTTGGCCTTGTCGCCGCCATCCCGGCGGTGGTGATCTACAATTCCTTCTCACGCTCGATCGCGGGCTACCGCGCGCTCGTCGCCGACAGCTCGGCGGAACTGCTGCGCCTCGTCAGCCGCGACCTCGACATGGGCCGCCGCCCGCGGCTCGCCAAGGCGGCGGATTGAGCCATGGCGGTCCGTCTCGATCATGGCGACGACGATCTCGCCGAAGTTCATGAAATCAACGTCACGCCGTTCATCGACGTGATCCTGGTGCTGCTGATCGTATTCATGATCGCGGCGCCGCTTGCGACGGTGGATGTGCCGGTGGACCTGCCCTCGGCCAATGCCGAGCCGCAACTGCGCCCGGCGGAGCCGCTTTATCTTTCGGTGACATCCGATCTCGGCCTGCTCATCGGCGAGGAACCGGTGAGCGAAGAGGGGCTTGCCGCCGCGCTCGAAGCGAAGACGGGCGGCGACCGCGAGCAGCGCATCTTCCTGCGCGCCGACAAGACGGTCGATTACGGCGCGCTGATGAATGTGATGAACGAGCTTCGCCGCGCGGGCTATCTGAAAATCGCCCTTGTCAGCCTGGAAGCCGCGGCCGCACCATGAGTATTGCCGCCCCTCGCGGGACCAATATTGTCTCTGGCGAGGCCGGGCATACGGGCGTTAGGCCCTTCTGGCGCGGCGGCATCGCCTTCGCCATTGCCGCCCATGCAGCGGTGGCGGCGGGCGTCGTCTTCTGGCAGTTCGGTCATGAGCCGCCGCAGGAGAGTGCGGCTGCCTTCACGATCGATCTCGCGCCGATGGTGAGCGCGCCACCCGTGCCGGAAACGAACCTGCCCGAGGGACCCAAGGAAGAAGAGACGCTCGAGGAGATCGTGGAGCCCGCGCCGCTGCCCGAACCGCCGCTGCCCCGCGATGCGGTCGCGGAACCGGAGAAGAAGCCGGAGAAAAAGCCCGAACCGGCAAAAAAGGAAGTGAAGGAGGCGACGGCGCCGCGCGCGCAGGACGTGTCCGTTGCGCCGCAGACAACGGCACCGGCAAATGCCGCGCCGAGCGATGCCAGGGCTCGCGCCCTGCCGTCCTACATGCAGGTGCTGTTTGCGCATCTGGAGCGCTACAGGAGGTATCCGAGCTGGGCGCAGCGGCGCGGCCAGGAAGGCGTCGTCCGCGTGCATTTCGAGATCGACCGGCAGGGTAAGCTCCTCTCGCACAGTCTTGTCGAGAGTTCGGGCAGTTCGCAGCTCGATGCGGGTGGACTTGAAACGGTGGTCCGGGCCGATCCCTTCCCGCCGCTGCCGGACGCGATCTCCGGGCCGACGCTCGAAGTGACCGTGCCGATCCGCTTCAACCTCGACCGGTGATCGCGCGCGGCTTCAGGAGAGTATGAGCCCGCCATCGACGATGAGCGTCTGCCCGTAGATATAGGAGGAGAGCGGCGAGGCGAGGAAGAGCGCCGCGCCCGCCATGTCCTCCGGCGTGCCGAGGCGGCCTGCCGGGATGCCGCGGATCGCCATTTCGCGGCGCTTGGGATCGTCCGTCGTCACTTTCGTGAGCTTGGTGTCGACGAGACCCGGCGCGATGCCGTTCACGCGGATG
>PHEF01000097.1 GCA_002842875.1 Alphaproteobacteria bacterium HGW-Alphaproteobacteria-3
GCGGAAGCTCTCCATCATCTCGTTCCAGGGCTTCTGCAGATTGCGCTCCTTGATGACCGGCTCGAAATCCTGGCCCAACCCCTGGAGCACCATGTAGTAGCCGTAGAGCTTGCCCTTGGTGAAATAGAAGATGTCGTCGGCCTGGCTGTCGAAGAAATTGCCGGCGTCCTCGTTGACGCGGCGGTCGATCAGCGCCGAGGACGAGCCGAGATCGGCGGCGAAACGCTCGATGGTCGCAAGCAGGTTGTCGGCGCGGATGTCGTAGTTCGCTTCGCCCTTCGCGAGGCGGGCGTTGTAGGCGAGGAGACGCTTGCGGGCGTCGCGATACTGCGACTCGGAACTGGCGCGCGGCGCGAGCGAGACGCTCGGATTCCAGATCCAGACATTTCCGGGATATTGCAGGAGGCCCGCCGCGCGCTGCAGATCGGGGTCGGCTTCGGAAGAGCCGCGCGTGCGGCCAAGCTGGTCCGTCAACTCGAAACCGAAGCGTGCCAGCGCGGACATCAGGCCCTGCTGGAAGTTCGGCATGTTGTCGAGCAGGACACCCGGCTGGAAGAAGGGATCGTTCGCGGTCCAGTTGTTTTCGTTGACCTCGCGCTCGATGAGGCCTGCGGCAAAGGCGACCGCCATGCTGCCGCCCTCGACCGCGCCAGCGGCGGAAGGCGCGAAGTCGATATTGTCGTCCACCTTGTGAACGACGAGCATGCCTATCGGATAATAGAGAAGGATGATGACGGCGATCGCAAGGCCCGCGCGCTTGGCCATGCTGCCCATGCCGGGCCTGTTCAACCCGCCCAGAAGACGCCCGATGCCGCCGCCCTGCCCGGCCGCGCCACCTGCTCCGCCTGCCGGAGACTGCGTTCCGTCGCCCCGCCGGTACATCCAGCGGTGACGGAGATTTTCGCGCCAGCCTGCAATTCGGTCAGAAAAGGACATGGATGGACGTTCCTCCGGAACGGATTTGAGCGCGCACGGACCATCCCTTAGATGGGACGCATCGCGCGCCGGTCAAGCGGTCTCGCCCGGAACGGAACCGCTCAGATGAAGCCGACGAGCTCGCGCACACGCGCGATCACGGGATCGGCGATGGCGCGGGCCCGCACTGCGCCCTTTTCCAGCACGCTGTCGATATAGGCCGGGTCTTCCATCAGACGTTTCATTTCGGTCGTGATGGGCGTGAGTTTCGCGACCGCGAGATCGGCGAGCGCCGGTTTGAAGACGGAGAACTGCGCGCCGGCGAATTCGGCAAGGACCTCCGCTTTGGTCTTGCCGGAGAGCGCCGCATAGATGCCGGCGAGATTGTCCGCACCCGCACGGCCGGCAAGCCCCTCGACCGTCTCCGGCAGAGGCTCGGGATCGGTCTGCGCTTTACGAATTTTCTTCGCGATGTCGTCGGCGCTGTCTCGCATGGTGATGCGCGACAGATCGGAGGGATCGGATTTCGACATCTTCTTCATGCCGTCGCGGAGCGACATGACGCGTGTCGCCTCACCCATGATGAGGGGTTCGGGCAGCGGAAAAAAATCCGGCGCGGCGAAATCGTTATTGAATTTCTGCGCCGTGTCGCGGGCAAGTTCCAGATGCTGTTTCTGGTCCTCGCCGACGGGCACATGCGTTGCGCGGTAAGCGAGAATGTCAGCCGCCATCAGCACCGGATAGGCATAGAGGCCCACGCTCGCCTTCTCGCGATCCTTGCCCGCCTTGTCCTTGAACTGCGTCATGCGATTGAGCCAGCCGATGCGGGCGACACAATTCAGGATCCAGGCGAGCTCGGCATGGGCCGACACCTTCGACTGATTGAAGACGATGTGGCGCTCGGGATCGATGCCCGAAGCGATATAGGCGGCAGCGACTTCGCGCGTGTTCGCGGCGAGTTCTTTCGGCTCCTGCCAGACCGTGATCGCGTGCATGTCGACGACGCAATAGAGGCACTCATGCGTTTCCTGGAGGCCCACGAAATTGCGGATCGCACCCAGATAATTTCCCAGGTGCAGATTGCCGGTGGGCTGCACACCGGAGAAGACGCGATTTCGGGGCTGTTCCATTCGACAGGTTCCATGGCCGGGCAGGGCGTGAATCCGGGAGGTTATGCGGCGCATGAGCCGCGAAGGCAATCCCCCGTCAGATTGGAACGATTCTCAGGAATTGGCCCGACTGTCACCAGAATGTCATGAAACTGTCACAATAGGCGAACTTGTCCCCGCCACCGGGGACAAGCCACGCGACACAAAAAATCTGTCCCCGGTTTTTCAGCCTCCCTCAGAAGCGGAAGGCGAGTTCGAGCTGCAGGCCGTGGATCCGTAGCGTCCGATCCGTACTCGCCCGCATAGGCGAGTTGCATATTTGAAAATCTCACGGTATATACGTATCTATTACGATGTTCCGTACGATATACGGACAATATGGAGTCTGACAATATGCCCCCGAAGAGCGAACGCTTTGAACTGCGGCTGGACGCCGAGATTCTTGAGCAGGTGGACAACTGGCGAGCAGAACAGGGCGATCTACCTTCCCGCTCTGAGGCGGTGCGGCGCCTAATAGAAAAGGGCTTAGACCTTTCAGCAACGAACAGCGTCAAGATTAGCGACGGCGAGAAACTGATCTTGATGATCCTCGGCGACATGACCAAGCACTTGAAAATCAAACGAGAGATCGATCACGACTTTCTTGCTTCGGCGATTTATGGCGGACACTACTGGGGTCTGGAATGGGAGTATTCCGGCCTCTTCCATAGACATGTTGATCGCAGGAAGACAGTTTCCGAAGTCGTCGACATTCTGGACATGTGGACATTCATTGAAAGGGGATATGCGGAACTTTCGAAGAAGGAGAAGGAGCGGGTCGAGACTGAAGCAAAGCCCTTCGGAAAACATGTAACGTTTGCTGGTTTTGACGGGAACAACGAAGGTGAGCACCGGAGTGTCGCGCAGTTTCTAATCGATGATCTCGGGAGATTTTCGAGATTCAAGGGGCGTGACCTCGATTCGCACAGTACTTCGGTTCCCGCATATCGGCGGATGCTGTCGGTGTTCCTCCCCATACGGCCAAATCTGGTTGGTCGAGAACTCTCGGCATCGGAAATCATCGAAATGCTGCAAGCAAAGATCGCAGCTTGATCAACCCAGAACCGGCAAGTTCAAAATCTTTCAGCCCCGCGTGAAGGCGCGGCGGAGGTCACGCAAGCGGATGGCGCCGGTGATCTGGCAGAGGGAGAAATAGACGAGGACGCCGGCGGCGATGAGGAGGCCGAGGGCGGCGATGCTTGTCAGGAGATCGCCCGCGAAGAAGGGCGAGAGGGCGGAGGCGCCGAACCAGAGCGCGGCCCCCATGCCGGCGGCGGCAAGCAGGATCAGGGGCAGGCGGCGCGCAAGCGGCGCGTCGGGCGTGAACTCGCCGCGCCGGTAGAGCCGCGTGCCCAATTGCCCGGCATTGACCCAGGCGGCGACGCTCGTTCCCGTCGCGATGCCGGCAAAGCCGAAGGGCACGAAGAGCGCGAGGGAGACCGCGATGTTGACGGCAATCGAAATCGCGGCGAAGCGCAGCGGCGTCTTCGTGTCTTCCCTCGCGAAGAAGCCCGGCTGGAAAACCTTGATGAGGACGAAGGCGGGAAGACCTGCCGCGTAGATGACGAGGGCGAGCGATGTCGCCGCCGTGTCGGCCGCCGTGAAGGCACCGCGCTCGAAGAGCACGCGGATGATGTCATGGGAGAGGACGCCCGCGCCAATGGCGGCGGGCACCGTCAACAGCATCGAGAATTCGATGGCGCGGTTCTGGCTCCAGCTTGCGCCGCCGTGATCCTCCGCGCGGAGGCGGCGCGAGAGTTCCGGCAGCAGGACGATGCCGATGGCGATGCCGATGACGGCGAGCGGCAACTGGTAGATGCGGTCGGCATAGTAAAGCCACGACACGGCGCCCGCCTGGAGCGAGGCGATCATGGTGCCGATGGTGAGGTTGACCTGGGTGATGCCGCCCGCGACGACGCCGGGAACGCCGAGACGGAAGAGGCGGCGCACATCCGGCGTGAGGCGGGGCATACGCAACCGCAGGACCATGCCCGCCCGCCAGAGCGACACGGCAAGCCAGAGGAACTGCACGACGCCCGCCGCCGCCACGCCCCAGCTGAGCGCGCGGCCCGGATTGTCCGTCAGCGGCACGAGAAAGAGGATCGCGAGGATGAGCGTGATGTTGAGCATGACCGGCGCGGCGGCGCCCGGAAAGAAGCGGCCGAGCGAATTCAGGATCGCCGATTGCAGCGCGGTGAGCGAAATGAAGAGGAGATAGGGGAAGGCGATGCGCGTGAACTCGACCGCCCATTCGAACTTCTGCGGGTCGTCCGAGAAGCCCGGCGCGAAGACGAACATGATCCAGGGCATGGCGAGTTCCGCCACCAGGGTGAGCGCGAGGAGCGCGACGAGGAGGACGGCCAGCGCATCTTCGGCGAAGCGGCGGGCGGCCGCCTCCCCTTCGCCTTCGAGGCGCCTGGCAAAAAGCGGCACGAAGGCCGAATTGAAGGCGCCTTCGGCGAAGATCGAACGGAACATGTTGGGGAAGCGGAAGGCGACGAAGAAGGCGTCGGCCACCGGCCCCGTGCCGAGAGCGGCGGCCACCATGACGTCGCGCAGGAAACCGAGCAGGCGGCTTATCAGCGTGGTGCCGCCGACGGTCGCGGCCGAGCGGATGAGGCTCATGGGGTTGGGTTCATGGATCTGGAGGCCATAGGAGGGAGCGCCCGGGCTTTCGTTTCGCTTCCCCAAATCTCTAGCCCTGTTCGGGCGAAATTGCGATTATCGGAAAAGTCTCCAAACAGGTCTTTTAGAAGTCTTTTCATGGGACTATATTAAGCTCCTTAACAGAGCTTTAGGGACCCCGATCATGGGCAATCGCGTTCTGACGGAACAGTCGGCGAGCATCAGCGAACTCAAGGCCAATCCGAGCCGCGTCATGCGGGAGGCGGGCGGTCCTATTGCGATCCTTAACCGGAACACGACGGAGTTTTATTGCGTCCCGGCGGAAGACTACGAAGCGCTGATGAAGCGGATTGACGAACTGGAGCTTGCGGAAATCGCGCGGGCGCGGCTCAACGACGGCGAGAAGCCAGTCAAAACCAGCATAGAGAAGCTCAAGGCCGAGTATGGCCTATCTTCTTGAGTTCCACCCGAAGGCGAAAAAGGAACTCGACAAGCTGTCGCGCGAGCTTCAGGGGCAGATGCTGAAGAAGCTGGCCGAGAGGCTCGAAAATCCGCGCGTGCCGGGCGATGCGCTGCATGGACTGCCCGACTGCTACAAGATCAAGCTCAGGAGTTCGGGCTACAGGCTCGTCTATCAGGTGCAGGAGCGGAAGGTGACGGTGCTCGTGCTCGCCATCGGCAAGCGCGACAAGCTGGCGGCCTATGGTCGGGCCGGGGAGCGGCTTTGATCGTCCGTTTACAGATGGGTTCTGGCGCTTACCCCTCCCCGATGGCAAGGGTCCGGATAAGCATCCCCGCATTCTGTACGAGAGCTTTTTTACCGCCAGAATCATCATCGTCATTGCGAGGAGCGGCGCAGCCGCGACGCGGCAATCCATAGAGCGGCAAACGCTGTCTCCACCGCCCAATGGATTGCTTCGCTCCCAGCGGGTCGCTCGCAATGACGGGGAGAAGTTATGTTTTCCAGAAGCTGCTGCTGCGGCAAGCCAAGACGCTAATGGGTCCCTGCGTTGCGGATGGGTGTTGGCGCTTACCCCTCCCCCATGTTGTCCGCCTTGGCGGACAAGCCGCCAAGGATGGGAGGGTGGTCCAGATGGCAACGGTCAGTGCGCGCCGCAGGCGTTACGCCGCGGCGGCGTCGTCGCGTTTGGCGCGTTTGGCGGGGCGGGCCTTCGTCATCGGGTCGGCCAGCGCTTCGAGGAGATGGCGTTCGACCGCCTTCTTCTTGTTGGCGTTGGTGACCTTGTGGCCGATCACGTCCTTCACATAGAAGACGTCGACC
>PHEF01000098.1 GCA_002842875.1 Alphaproteobacteria bacterium HGW-Alphaproteobacteria-3
CACAAGATCGAACCGCAATAACAGGGGCAACATCGAACAAAACATCGGCCCTCATACCCGGCAACCTCCAATGCGACGGTTTCGCAGAGGAATCCCTTGAGGGAGGGTCAAACCGCTGCAAGCGGTTTGGGGAGGGGTCTGGAAGGTTGCTTGATCTTGCGGGCTTTGTTCTTGTTGAGGCCGCGCCCCCGCCCCAAAATTTGTTTCGCTTCGCTTCCAAATTTTGACCCTCCCTCAAGGGGAGGGTGGGAAGGAAGCGTGGCGGGTTTGTTCTACATCCCCAGCCTCGGCATTTCGATTTTCGGGCAGCGGTTCATGACGACGCGGAGGCCGGCGGCGCGGGCGCGGGCGGCGGCTTCCGCGTTCACGACGCCCAATTGCATCCAGACATATTTCGCGCCGATTTCGACGGCCTCGTCGGCGACGGGGCCTGCCGCTTCGGAATTCCTGAAAACATCGACCATATCGATCTTCTCGGGAATGTCGCGAAGTGACGCATGTACTTTTTCGCCGTTCAACTCCTTGCCCGCGAGGCCTGGATTGACGGGGATGACGCGGTAGCCCTTCGCTTGCAGGAAGCGCATGACCTCGTGGCTGTCGCGCGCGGGGTTCGCGCTCGCGCCGACAAGGGCGATGAGTTTCGTATTGCGCAGGATGTGCTCAACGTCGCCGGGCTCGACTTCACTTGCGTTGGCGGGGGTGCTCATCGGTCCTCCCATTTTGGATCGCGCTTTTCGATGAAGGCGCCGATGCCTTCTTCCGCGTCGCGTGCGAGCATGTTTCGCACCATCACTTCGCTCGCATAATCGTAGGCATCGGCGAGCGGCTTTTCGAGCTGCTCGTAGAAGGCTTTCTTGCCGATGGAAACCGTGAGCGCGGATTTCGATGCGATCACATCGGCAAAATGCGCGATGGCGGCATCGAGTTCCGCTTGCGGCACGACGCGGTTCACGAGGCCGAATTCGGCGGCGCGGGCGGCGGAAATCATTTCGCCCGTCAGCAGCATTTCCATCGCGTGCTTGCGCGTGACATTGCGCGAGAGGGCGACCATGGGCGTCGAGCAGAAGAGGCCGATATTGACGCCGGGCGTTGCGAATTTCGCTTCCCCGGCGGCGACGGCGAGATCGCAGCTCGCGACGAGCTGGCAGCCCGCCGCCGTCGCGATGCCATGCACGCGGGCGATGATGGGTTTCGGGCAATTGACGATTGCCTGCATGAGCGTGCTGCAGAGCTGCATGGTCTTCTGGAAGAAGGCGCGGCCGCGATCCTCGCTCGCGCGCGCGGCGGTGAGTTCCTTCAGGTCGTGGCCGGCGCAGAAGGCGGGGCCGGCGCCCGCGAGCACGACGGCGCGGACGGATTTGTCTTCCGCGATGGCGGCGAACTCGGCAGTGAGGGCGCGCATGAGGTCTTCGGAGAGGCTGTTCCTCTGCTTCGGGCGGTTGAGCGTGAGGGTGGCGATGCCGTTTGCATCCCCGCGCAGGAGGATGGGCTCGGCGGGGGCCTCATTGGCCGCTGGTTTACTCATGACGCACTCCCTCTGCTTTTTATTCGGGGTTTTCGTTTTGAGGAGCATAGCGGGGGGAGGGGGATGAGTCAGGTGCCACATCCCGCAAGCAAAAGAAGGATGTCATCCCGGGATTTATTCCGGGGATACATTAGCCTCTCGTTTTGCGGGTAGGTGGATTGGGTCCCGGGGACAAGCCCCGGGATGACACTTTTATTTTTTGTGAGGCTGAGTTTCAGCACGCAGCCGATACAGCACATGCCGTCTCAGAGGGTGGCCGGCGGGCAGGGCGGGGTGATCGAAATCGTCCGCCTCGTCATGCGTCATGCCGATACGCTGCATGACCGCCTGCGAGCGCAGGTTGGCCGTGGTCGTGAAGGAGACGATTTCGGGAAGGCCGAGCGTGCCGAAGCCGCAGGCGAGCGCGGCGCGGGCGGCCTCGGCGGCATAGCCTTTGCCCCAATGGGCGGGGGCGAGGCGCCAGCCGATCTCGACGACGAAATCGGGGGGCGCGGGCACGAAAGGCGCCTGGAAGGTGACGGGGCGGATGCCGGTAAAGCCGATGAAGGGCGCAACGCCGGGAACTTCGAGCGCCCAGAAGCCGTAGCCCATGATGTCCAGATCGGATTTCAGGATCGAGGCGACATTGTCGGAGGCAGCGCGGTCGAGCGTTGAGGGGAAGTGCTCCATCACCTTCGGATCCGCCGACATGGCGGCGAAGGGCGCGAAGTCGGCTTCCCGCCAGGGACGGAGGATCAGCCGGTCGGTGCGCAGCTCGGTCATGGACGGTCCTTTTCCGCAGGATGGGCGTTCTACCCCGATGCGGCATCGGGTAAAAGCAGCAAAACATTATCAGGAGAGGGGCGGATGGCCGAATTGAAGCCGGTGATGAGCGTTGCCGAACTCGACGCCTTCATGGACCGGGAATTCCCGGAAATGCGGATGGGGGCGGACACGACGCGGATCGTGGGCGTCGGGCCGGGGACGGCGACGCTCCGGCTCGGCTTTTCGGAGCGGAACCTCAGGCCCGGCGGCACGATTTCGGGACCGGCGATGATGGCGCTCGCGGATTACGCCATGTATGCGGCGGTGCTGGCGCATATCGGGCCGGTGGGGCTTGCCGTGACCACGAGCCTTCATATCGACTTCATGCGGCGGCCGGCGCAGGCGGACATCCTGGCGGAGGCGCGGCTTTTGAAGCTCGGGCGGGCGCTGGCGGTCGGCGCGATCGAGATGTGGCAGGAGGGCGGGGAGGGGCCTGTCGCCCATGCGAGCTGCACCTATTCGATCCCGCCGCGATGAAATGGGGTATTCTGTTACCGCACGGATAAAAGCCCGCGAATAAAGCGTTTTTCGGGGCATGGTCCGGTTCAATGCTGTTGACAGGGGGCGCGCGACGCCCTAGAAGCAGCGCCGAACCGGGGCCGCGAGACGCGGCCCTCAGCCTTTTCATGATGCCCGGGATTTCGCCCATGAAGACCTATTCCGCGAAAGCCTCCGAAATCGAGAAGAAGTGGATCGTGATCGACGCCGAAGGCGTCGTGCTCGGCCGCCTTGCGTCGCATGTCGCCAATATCCTGCGCGGCAAGCACAAGGTGACCTACACGCCCCACATGGATTGCGGAGATCATGTCATCGTCGTGAACGCGGGCAAAGTCGCGCTCACCGGCAAGAAGTATGACGACAAGCGCTACTACCGCCACACGGGTCATCCCGGCGGCATCAAGGAAACGAGCCCGAAGCGCATTCTCGAAGGCCGTTTCCCCGAGCGCGTGCTCGAACTCGCCGTGAAGCGCATGATCCCGCGCGGACCGCTCGGCCGCCAGCAGATGACGCATCTGCACATCTATGGCGGCGCGGCGCATCCGCATGAGGCACAGCAGCCCGCGACGCTCGACTTCGCCGCCCGGAACCGCAAGAACGTCAGGATCGCATAGTCATGACCGAAACAACCACGCTCGAAGACCTGAAGGGCGCCATGGAAGGCACGGCCGCGGCGCCGGCTGCGAGCGCCGCTCCCGCCGAACCGAAGCTCGACAAGTTCGGCCGCGCCTATGCGACCGGCAAGCGCAAGAACGCCGTTGCCCGCGTCTGGATCAAGCCGGGCTCCGGCCGCATCAAGATCAACGGCCGCGAACTCGAAGTTTATTTCGCGCGCCCGGTGCTGCGCATGATCCTGAACCAGCCGCTCGTCGTGGCGGCCCGCGAGAAGCAGTACGACATCACCGCGACGGTGGTGGGCGGCGGCCTCTCCGGTCAGGCCGGCGCGATCCGTCACGGCCTTTCGAAGGCGCTGACCTATTTCGAGCCCGGCCTGCGCGCCGCGCTCAAGAAGGAAGGCTTCCTCACGCGCGACAGCCGTGTGGTCGAACGCAAGAAGTACGGCAAGGCGAAGGCCCGCCGCAGCTTCCAGTTCTCGAAGCGCTGATCAGCGTTTACGGCGACGATCAGGGGCGCTTCGGGGCCGTCATGACCCGGCTTGTCCGGGTCATCCACGTCTTTGGCTAGAAGAGAAAAGAAAGACCCCGGCTTTCGCCGGGGCAGGCGTGGATGGCCCGCATAAAGCGGGCCATGACGAGTTGGTGGTTGGAGATGATGAGATGACCACGAAAGTTTTCATCGACGGCGAAGTGGGGACGACGGGATTGCAGATCCGGGCGCGGCTCGAGGGGCGCGACGATCTCGACTTCATTTCGCTGGGCGAGGACAAACGCAAGGATGCGGGCGCGCGGAAAGAGGCGCTGAACGAGGCCGACATCGTGATCCTGTGCCTGCCGGACGATGCGGCGAAGGAGGCTGTGTCGCTGATCGGCAATGCGACGACGCGCGTCATCGACGCCTCGACGGCGCATCGGGTGGCGGATGGCTGGGTTTACGGGTTTCCGGAAATGTCGCCGGGGCAGCGGCAGGCGATCTCGGGCGCGACGCGGATCACCAATCCGGGCTGCTATCCGACCGGCGCGATCGCGCTGACGCGGCCGCTCGTGGCGGCGGGCATCGTGCCGCAAGACTGGCCGCTGACGGTGAACGCGGTGTCTGGCTATTCGGGCGGCGGCAAGCAGATGATCGCCGAATTCGAGGACGAGGCGGCGCCGAACTACACGCTGGAGGCGTTCCGGGCCTATGCGCTCGGCCTTGCGCACAAGCATGTGCCGGAGATGCAGAAGAACATGGGGCTCAAGCATCCGCCGCTTTTCGCGCCGAATGTCGGGCGCTATGCGCAGGGCATGATCGTGGAGGTGCCGCTGCAGCTCTGGGCGCTGCCGGGCGAGGTTTCCGTGGCGCGGGTTCACGAGACGCTCGATCCGGAACAGCTCAACGGCACGAATGCGATGAAGCTTTTCGTCTTCGGCAACGAGACGACGAAACAGGTGCGGCTGGCGGCGCTGCTCGACAATCTGGGCAAGGGCGCGTCGGGGCAGGCGGTGCAGTGCCTCAACATCATGACCGGCGCGGACGAGGGGCTGGGCGTCGACCTTTAGGGGATTCACGCAGAGGCGCAGAGCCGCAGAGGAGAGAAGTTGTTGCGGCTGCGGTGCGATGAGGGTGAGGCACGGCCTCCGTTCCCCCTCAATTGTCATCCCGGCGAAAGCCGGGATCCATGGGCGGAACGTCGGAACAGGTGCTTGCCGGCAGGCACATGGACCCCGGCTTTCGCCGGGGTGACATCCCTATTTTGTTGATGCGTATCCCGTCTCTCAAACCTTCAGCAGGATGACGCCGGCGGCGACGACGCAGGCGGCGGCGACGGCGCGCCAGCCGAGGCCTTCCTTCATCAGCAGGCCGGAGATGAGGGCGGCGAAGACGACGCTCGTTTCGCGCAACGCCGCGACGGGGCCGAGCGGCGCGAAGGTCATCGCCCAGATGACGAGCCAGTAGGCGATGACGGACATGACGCCGCCCGCGAAGCCATAGGCCATGGCGCGCTGGGGCCTGAGGAAGGCGCGGCCGCGCCTCGCCAGCACGATCAGGAAGAAGATCAGCCCGTCGCCCGCGAAGAGCCAGACGACATAGATGTGCGGGCTTTCGGCGATGCGGCCGCCGAGGCCGTCATTCAGCGTGTAGGCGGCGATGAAGAGCGAGGTGCCGAAGGCATAAGCGAGCGCGCGCGGATCGTTCGGGAGGCCCGCGCCATTGGTGCGGCGGAAGGCGAGGCTGACAATGCCGAGCGCGATGAGGCCGACGCCGGCGAAGGCGAGGGTCGGGAGGATTTCGCCGAGCCAGAGCGCGCCGACGATGGTGACGATGGCGGGGGCAAGGCCGCGCGACAGCGGATAGACCTGGCCGAAATCGCCATAGCGATAGCCCTGCACGAGGAAGAGCTTGTAGCCCGCGTGAAGCGCGAAGGAGAGGGCGAGGATCTTCCAGACATCCGCGGGCGGCACCGGCATGACATAGAGGAAGGGGAGCGCGACGAGGCCCGTCGCGGCTGCGATCCAGCCCATCATCATGAGACGGTCGGCGCCGGTTTTGACGAGCGCGTTCCAGCTTGCATGCAGCAGGGCGGAGGCGAGAACGGCGAGGGTGATGGTGAGGCTCAAGATGCGGCATCCGGCAGGGGCCGCAGGATAGCGGCGATGCGGAACCTAGCTCTTTATCGCGGAGAAGCCGAGGGGACGTTTTGGCGAAGGGGTTTGCGCGGGGGATGTTTTCTTACTGCCCCTTCTTTTGCAGAGAAATCCTCAAGGGGGGGTGAGAAGAGGTGCTGGATTTCCCCTACCCGAACACCACCTTCTCCTCGCCGAACCAGAGCGGCGATTTCGCGAAATCGATGAATTTCGCCTCGTCCTCGAGAAGCTGGCGTCCAGCCTCGGCGCCTTCGGGCGTCGTCATGGCGGCGGCGATATCGTCGAGGCTCTCCCACCAGAGCTGCGCCACGCCGTCATAGACCGCCGGGGCCTTGTCGAGCGAGCCGCCGCGCGACGTGCGGAGCGCCTCGGCGAGGGCGGGATCGGCGGAATGCATCTGCACATAACGCCTGATGCGCAAGCTCTCGCGGTGGCTCTTCACCAGCGGCGCATGCTTGTTCCACCAGTAGTCCTGGAACTCCTCGACCGTCAGCTTCGGCAGCCTCGTCAGGCAGAAGGTGAGCTTGATCACGATGGTCCTCCCTTTCCTTTGTCATTGCCGGGCTTGACCCAACAATCCAAGGCTAGGAATCTCCGGCTAGCCGCGCAACTTGCATTCACGACTCGGGCAAACTTTACTGCATACAGTCGCTATCGGTCTTGCTCGATCACCCTGGATGCCCGGCCTCCTTGAGTACAAAGGAGGGCCCGGGCATGACGACAAAAGAGAAGATGGAACAAACGGGAATGCGCATCGCCGTCGGCGGCTTTCAGCACGAGACCAATACTTTCGCGCCCACCAAGGCGGACTATGCCGCTTTCGAGCAGGCGGATTCCTGGCCTGCGCTCCAGCGGGGCGAGGGGCTTCTCTCCGCCTTCAAGGGCATGAACGTCCCCATCGCCGGCTTCATCGATGCGGCCTCCCCCGGCAACACGCTCTTGCCGCTCGTCTGGTGTTCGGCAACGCCGTCCGCCCATGTCACCGAAGACGCCTTCGAGCGCATCATGGCGATGATGCTGGAAGACCTCGCGGCGGCGGGCGGCTTCGATGCCGTCTATCTCGATCTTCACGGCGCCATGGTCACGGAACATTTCGACGACGGCGAGGGCGAAATCCTCGCCCGTGTCCGTGCCGCCATCGGCCCCCGCGTGCCGCTGGTCGCGAGCCTCGATCTTCACGCCAACGTCACCGCGCGGATGGTCGGCGAGGCGGATGCGCTCATCGCCTATCGCACCTATCCGCATGTCGACATGGCCGAGACCGGCGCACGGACGGCGGAGCATCTGTTCCGTCTCGTGACCTCCGGCGCGCGGCAGGCAAAGGCGATGCGCCGCCTCGACTATCTCATTCCGCTCACCGCGCAATGCACGCTGATCGAACCTGCCGCCAGTATCTACGGGCTCGTCTCGGAGGCGGAGGGCCATGTGTCGGGCAATGGCCGCGTCAGCAGCATCTCCTTCACCACGGGTTTTCCTCCCGTCGACATTCCCGAATGCGGGCCGGTCGTCGTCGCCTATGCCGACACGGAAGCGGCGGCAACCGAGGCCGCGCAGCGGATCGCGGATGCGGCGCGCGAAGCGGAGCCCGATTTTCGCGAGAAGCTCTGGTCGGCGCGCGATGCGGTCGCTCACGCCATCGCGCATTCGGCGCCCGGCAGGGGCCCCATCGTTCTTGCCGACACGCAGGACAATCCGGGGGCGGGCGGCAATGGCGATACGGTCGGCATTCTGTCGGAGCTGATCGCGCAGGATGCGCAGAATGCCTGCCTCGCCGTTCTCTTCGATCCGGAAAGTGCGGCCCGTGCGGCGGAAGCGGGCGAGGGCGCGCGCGTTGTGCTGGCGCTCGGCGCGAAGACGGGCGGCGCTCCCGGCGAGCACCCGCTCGAAGGCGAGTTCGAGGTGATGCGCATCACCGATGGCGAGTTCCTGGCGACAGGCCCCTTTTATGGCGGCTCTCGCATGTCGCTGGGGAAAACCGTCCGCCTACGGACGGGTGGCGTGCAGGTCGTCGTCGCCTCGCGCAAGGGCCAGTGCGCCGACAAGGAGATGATCCGCCACACCGGCCTCGAGCCGAGCGAGCTCGGCATTCTCGTCGTGAAGAGTTCGGTCCATTTCCGCGCCGATTTCGGGCCGATGGCGAGCGAGGTTCTCGTCGTGGAGAGCCCTGGGCCGAACACGGCGGACCTTGCCAAGCTGCCGTTCACGCGGCTGCGCAAGGGCCTGCGTGTCACGCCGATGGGGGAGCCATTCGGCGTGCCCTGAAAACCGGGGGTAATTTTTTTGTCCCCCCCCCTCACGGCGCTTTCCGCACGCCTTATCCCCGCCCGCGCCGTCTCGCCCGCTTTCCCCAAACGGGGGATTATTTATTTCCGCTCTGATCGGAAAGTGAATTGTAACGGTTCGATGACATTTCGATGACAGACGGCCGTATTTATCCCCGTTGCCCGAGCATAAGTCCGTCCCTTAAATATCGAGTTCGGCCCAGATCGGAACGTGGTCCGAAGGCTTCTCCCGGCCCCTGATGTTGCGGTCGATATCGCTTGCTTTCAGCCGGTCCGCAGCCTGCGGAGAGAGCAGGAGATGGTCGATCCTGATGCCATTGTCCTTGGCCCGCGCGCCCGCCTGATAATCCCAGAAGGTGTAGCGATGCGCCTCGCGGTGGCAGGCGCGGAAGGCATCGGTGAGACCGAGATTGATCAGTTCACGGAATTTTGCGCGCGTCTCTGGACGGAAGAGCGCGTCGTTCGCCCAAGCCTGCGGATCGTGCACATCGTCCGCCGACGGAATGACATTATAGTCGCCGGCCAGCGCCAGCGGTTCCTCGTAGGAAAGGAGCTTGCTTGCGTGGTCGATCAGCCGGTCCATCCAGTGCAGCTTGTATTCGAACTTGTCGCTGTCCACAGGATTGCCGTTGGGCAGGTAGATCGAGGCAACGCGAAGCACGGTCTTGCCTGCCGGTATCACGGCTTCGATGTAGCGCGCCTGGTCGTCGGCGTTATCGCCCGGCAGGCCACGCGCGATGTCTTCCATCGGAGACTTGGAGAGGATCGCGACGCCGTTATAGGTTTTCTGGCCATGCGTCGCGACGTTGTAGCCGAGGTCCTCGATCTCGCCGCGGGCTTCCTTCAGCCATTCGACAAGGTTGCCAAGCCGCGCCTTGACGGAATTGACATTGAAACTTGCGATCTTCATGACGCTCCTCTCAGCTCTTCGCGGCTGGTCGTTGCGGTCGCGGTCTCGCTCCCCCGGCAGGAATTCATCAGCACACACCCCTACTCAAACAGAATCGCTATATGGCGTGAGAATACGCGCAGCGGCGAAGAGGTGAAATTCCAATTGTTCCTGAGTGGACGTAAATCCGGAGGAGGGGACGTCAGATCGAGAAGGAGGTCCCGCAACCGCAGGAGGCGGTGGCGTTCGGATTGTTGATCTTGAAGGCGGAGCCGATGAGATCGTCCACATAGTCGATCTCGGAGCCGCCAAGGTAACTCACCGAGATGCTGTCGATCAGCACGGTCACGCCGTTCTTTTCGAGCACCAGGTCGTCGTCCGTCCGGGTGTCGTCCAGCGTGAAGCCATACTGGAAACCGGAGCAACCACCGCCCTGCACAGCCACGCGCAGCACCGTGCCCTCTTCCTCGCCCTTGAGGATGGCAGCGATCTGCTTCGCCGCGCGATCGGTGAGCGTGATCGGTGCGTCTGTCGTTGCCGGTTCGATTGTCGCGGTGTCCGTCATGTCCAATCCCAGGGCCGCCCGGAGGAAAGCGAGCTTTCGGCTTTCAACCATACTAGATTTGCCTTAGCAGATATGTAAGCGCCCGGCGGCCGGATTTCAAATCGGCTTTTCCGGCTAACACCATACAAAATAGAGGGTTTTTCGTGCCGATCGCCAATCCTGCCGCGACAGCGCCCTATGCCTCGAAAGCCGGAGAGACGCGCGGCCGCCTGTTCGAGGAGGCCGAAAGCGCCACGCGGACGGCCTTCCAGCGCGACCGGGACCGGATCATCCATTCCGGTGCCTTCCGCCGTCTCAAATACAAGACACAGGTCTTCGTCTATCACGAGGGCGACAACTACCGCACGCGGCTGTCCCATTCGCTCGAGGTTTCGCAGATCGCGCGATCCATCGCCCGCGTGCTCGGGCTCGATGAAGACCTTGCCGAAGCGCTGGCGCTTGCGCACGATCTCGGCCACACGCCCTTCGGCCATGCGGGCGAGACGGCGCTCGATGCCTGCATGAAGGATTACGGCGGCTTCGACCACAATGCGCAGACGCTGCGGATCGTCACAAAGCTCGAACACCGCTATGCGCGTTTCGACGGACTGAACCTCACATGGGAGACGCTCGAAGGCCTGGTGAAGCATAACGGTCCGCTCATCGGACCGGGCCGGCCGCTCGAGGATCTGCCGCGCGCCATCGTCGAATATGCCGGGACGCAGGACCTTGAACTTGCAAGCTTCGCGGGGCCGGAGGCACAGGTCGCCGCGCTTGCCGACGACATCGCCTACAACAATCACGACATCGACGACGGACTGCGCGCGGGGCTTTTCTCTGTCGACGATCTCATGGCGTTGCCGCTTGTGGGCGATGTCTTCCGCCGCGTCATCGACAGATATCCGGGCCTTGAGGAGCAGCGCGTCATCCATGAAGCCGTTCGCGAGCTCATTGGCACCATGATCGCCGATCTGCTCTCGGAGACGAAGCGGCGGCTCGATGAGACGAAGCCTTCTTCGGCCGCCGAGATTCGTGCGCTCGACCGGCCGATTGCCGCTTTCACGCCCGAGATGACGGAACACAACGCCGCGTTGAAGGCCTTTCTCTTCCAGCGCATGTATCGCCATTACCGGGTTAACCGCTCGATGGGAAAGGCGCAGCGCATCGTTCGCGGCCTTTTTGCCCTGCTTCACCATGCGCCGGATCAGTTGCCGCCCGAGTGGCAGCAAGGCTGCGACGGTCCCGAGGGCATCAAGACCGCCCGCCGGGTCTGCGATTTCATTGCCGGCATGACCGACAAATTCGCCATCGAGGAGCATCAGCGCCTTTTCGACCTCCACGACCCTCGATCCTGAGGGACTGGAAACGAGGGGGTGCGGCGGCTAGAGTGCGCGCCGTCCGGGAAGGTTCCCGGAAAACGAGACAAGCGACGGCGGCAATGAACATTTTTCGGTACTTCGAGGGACGGGTAGAGGCGGCGCTGGAAGGCCTGGTCGAGGAGGGTGCGCTTCCGCCGGGCCTCGACTACACCCGCGTCGCCGTGGAACCGCCACGAGATCCCTCTCATGGCGACCTGTCGACGAATGCAGCCATGGTACTCGCGAAGCTCGCCGGCGCGAAGCCGCGCGATCTTTCCGAAAGGCTCGCGGCGCGTCTCTCGACGGAAGAAGCGGTGGTCGAGGTTTCGGTCGCGGGGCCGGGCTTCATCAACCTCCGGCTCGAACCCGCCTTCTGGCTCGCGCGCGTGCCGGAAATTCTGCGCGCCGGTCCTTCCTACGGTGCGAGCGATCTCGGCAAGGACGCGGCGGTCAATGTCGAATATGTCTCGGCCAATCCGACCGGCCCCATGCATGTCGGCCATGTCCGCGGCGCGGTCTTCGGGGATGCGCTCGCGAACCTTCTCGAAAAAGTCGGTTATCGCGTCTGCCGCGAATACTACATCAACGATGCGGGCGGTCAGATCGAGGTTCTGTCGCGCAGCGCCTTCCTGCGGTATCGCGAGGCGCTTGGCCACGACATCGGCGAAATTCCGGAAGGGCTCTATCCAGGCGACTATCTGAAGCCTGTCGGGGCGTCGCTTGCGGCGACTTATGGCAAGGACCTTCTCGAAAAGGAAGAAACTCAAGCGCTGCAGATCGCGCGCGAGGCTGCCGTCGAGGCGATGATGGAACTCATCCGGGGCGATCTCGCGGTGCTCGGCATCACGCATGAGGTCTTCTTTTCCGAACTCTCCCTTCACAGGTCCGGTGCCGTCGAGCGGACGCTCAAGGCGCTCGAGGACAAGGGTCTCATCTATATCGGCACGCTGGAGCCGCCGAAGGGCGAATTGCCGGACGACTGGGAAGCGCGGCCGCAGACGCTTTTCCGCTCGACACAATTCGGCGACGATGTGGATCGTGCGCTGAAGAAGTCCGATGGGAGCTGGACTTATTTCGCGCCGGATATCGCCTATCACCTCGACAAGTTCGAGCGCGGCTATCGCCTCATGATCGATGTCTGGGGTGCCGATCATTCCGGTTACATCAAGCGCATGAAGGCGGCGATTGCGGGCGTGACCGGCGGCGAGGCCGAGTTCGACGTAAAGGTCTGCCAGATGGTCCGGCTGTTCCGGAATGGCGAACCGGTGCGCATGTCGAAGCGGTCGGGCGATTTCATCACCTTGCGTGACGTGGTGGACGAGGTCGGCAAGGATGTCGTGCGCTTCATGATGCTGACGCGCAAGAATGACGCGCCGCTCGATTTCGATTTCGCGAAGGTCATGGAGCAGTCGCGCGACAATCCGGTATTTTATGTGCAATACGCGCATGCACGCATTCATTCCGTGCTCCGCAAGGCGGTCGAGGAGGGAGGGTACGATCTTTCCGACGGCGCCCTCGCGAACGCGCCTCTCGGGCGGCTCGGCGACGAAGCCGAGATGACGCTGATGCGGGCGATGGCGGCATTCCCGCGCCAGGTCGAGCAGGCGGCGCTCGCGCATGAGCCGCACCGCATTGCCTTTTATCTCTACGATCTTGCCTCCGCCTTCCATGCGCTCTGGAACAAGGGCAAGGACGAGCCTTCGCTTCGGTTCATTCTGCCCGACGACAGGGATGCTACGCTTGCGAGGCTTGCGTTGATTCGTGCTGCGGCGCATGTCATCGCGTCCGGTCTGGGGGTTCTGGGGGTGGAACCGATCGAGGAGATGCGCTGATGTCGAACAGAGATGACGGCTGGGACGAAGAGCCGGAATACGACATCGATCCCGACATTGAGGATTATGAACGCTACGAAGACGAGGACGGGCGAACGGGTGGCCGGCGCCGGAGCCTGATGCTTCTCAGTGTCGTGGCACTTCTCGCGGTTTTTGCGGGCGTCGTTTTTCTCGCCTATCGCCAGGGTTCGCAACCGGGGCCGAACGGCGTGCCGCCGATCCTTCGCGCCGATGGCGAACCGTTGAAGGAGCTTCCGGCCAATCCGGGCGGCAAGAATTTTCCGCATCAGGATGCCGGTGTCTATAACCGCATCACGGGCGAAAACGCGGGTCGCCCAAGCGACGGCGAACAATTGCTGCCGCCCGCCGAAGAGCCGCTCGCGATCGACAATTCCGCCATTCCGCCGGCACAGGATCAACAGGCGCTCGACCGGATGGCGCAGTCGCTGGAATCGAATGGCATCGAGACAGCGCCCATCGAAACGGTGCCTTCCGCGCCGGTCGAGGAAAGCGCGCCTGTCGAAGAAGCGCCTGCGGCTCAGGCGCCGGAGCCCGCCGCACAGGAAGCGCCGCCCGCACCCGCTGCCACATCGGGCGGCTATGTCGTTCAGCTCGCGGCCTTCCGCGATGAGCCATCGGCACAGGATGCGTTCCGCAAGCTGCAAGGGAAGTATCCGGACCTCCTTGCCTCGCTCACAAGCGATATCCAGCGCGCCGATCTCGGCGAGAAGGGCATCTATTACCGTCTCCGCGCCGGTTACATGGACAAGGCGGCAGCGGATGGACTTTGCGCCAGCCTTGAAGCGAAGGGACAAGGGTGTTTCGTGAGGCCGAAGTGAGCATCGGCTCGGCGATCTATGGATGCACCGGTCCCGAACTTTCCGCCGGTGAGAAAACCTTCTTCCGCGATGCGCAACCATGGGGCTTCATCCTCTTTGCGCGGAACATCGTTTCCCCCGATCAGGTGCTGCATCTGACGGTCGCGCTCCGCGAGGCTGCAGGACGCGACGTGCCAATCCTGATCGACCAGGAAGGTGGAAGAGTGCAGCGCCTGAGGCCGCCTCACTGGCGGTCATGGCCGGCCGGACGGCGTTACGGCGAAGTTTACGAGCGCAATGCAGAGAAGGGCCTCCGGGCGGCATATCTGGGGGCGCGGCTGATGGCCGCCGAACTTCGGAGCACCGGCATCACGGTAGACTGCCTGCCGGTGCTCGACGTGCCGGTGCCGGGCGCCCATGTCGTGATCGGCGACCGGGCTTATGCAGGCGAGCCGGGGGCCGTGGCGGCGCTCGGTCTTGCGGCGGCGGAAGGTCTCATGGCGGGCGGCGTCCTTCCCGTGGTGAAGCACATTCCGGGGCACGGGCGCGCAGGCGTGGACAGCCACGAAAATCTGCCCGTCGTCGATGCATCGCTCGACGAACTCGCCCGGATGGATTTCGCTCCCTTCCGCGCTCTCAGGACCATGCCGTTCGCCATGACCGCTCATGTGATCTACACAGCGCTCGATCCCGACAACCCGGCCACCACATCGGCTGCCGTCATTCGCGACACGATCAGGGGCCGTATCGGCTTTGAAGGGCTTCTCATGTCGGACGACCTCTCCATGAAAGCGCTCCGGGGCGGGCTGGCGGAGAGGACAAGGGCCGCGCTCGCGGCGGGCTGCGATCTCGTCCTCCACTGCAATGGCGACATGGCCGAAATGGAGGCTGTGGCGGCGGCGGCGACCATGCTTCGCGGAGAGAGCCTTGCCCGCGCCGAGGCGGCGCTTGCCCGCCATGTTTCGCCCTCCGAGCCTCTGGATACCGATTCGGCCCTCGCCGAATTCAGCCAATTCATGTCGCTCGCCTGACAAGATCGCTGGGGATAAGCCGAGAAACGGGGTACCCGCGCCTTTGGTCGAAGGGTATAAAGGCCATTCGTCCCTTGCCGCCGGGCAGGATCGGCTAAGGGGCGCGGGGAACTCAAGAATTTGGACCGGATGCAGCAGGCAGTCATGACCGAGGCGCCTCCTCAAAGCGACGCCGGAGGAGGCCGGCGAAAATACGTTGATCGTCGATCTGGACGGCTTCGAGGGGCCTCTCGACGTGCTGCTCACGCTTGCGCGGAACCAGAAGGTCGATCTCACCAGGATCTCGATCCTGAAGCTTGCCGAGCAGTATCTCGACTTCATCACGCAGGCGCGGCGGATGGAGCTCGATCTTGCCGCCGACTATCTCGTTATGGCGTCATGGCTGGCCTTTCTGAAGTCGAAGCTCCTGCTGCCGCCTCCGGAAGAAGAGGAAGGCCCGTCCGGTGCCGAGCTGGCCGCGCGGCTTGCCTTCCAGCTCCAGCGCCTCGAAGCGATGCGCAAGGTGAGCCAGGAAATCTTCGGCCGGCAGTGCCGGATGGGCATGCATGTCTTCGCGCGCGGCGCGCCGGAAGGCATTCGCCTCATCAAGACGAGCCATTATCAAGGAACGCTTTTCGACCTCCTGAAGGCCTATTCCGATCAGCGGCTCAAGGGCCATGAGACGAGATGGGAGCCGAAGCGCCTGCCGATCATGGCGATCGAGGCCGCGCGGCACCGGCTCGAGCGCATGATGGGCATGATGTTCGACTGGGGGCGGATCGACGGCTACCTGCCGCTCGAGGAAATGAGCCCCGCGCTCCGGCGTTCGGCGATTGCGAGCACGCTCAGCGCGGCGCTCGTGCTTGCCAAGGATGGCCTCATGGAGATCCGGCAGTCGGGGGCCTTCAGCCCCGTCTTCGTCCGGCGGCGCGAGCCAAGCCCCGATCAACAGCCGGCCGGAGCGGCCGGCACGTCAGAGAACCACGAAGAATGAATGACGAGACGACCCTGAGCGAAGCCGAAAGCGATATCGACATGGCAGCCGACGAGCAGGAACCGGAACAGGACGAGGAAGACGGCACGGACGCGGAAACCCCTGAAGAGGGCGACGCGGCGGAGCCGGATGCGGAGAATGTCGTCAGGTTCCCGGTCAATGCGACCGAGCATGCGCAGCTCATGCGCATGGCCGAGGCGTTGTTCTTCGCGGCGGCCGAGCCGCTCGACATCGACAGCATTGCGGCCCGCCTGCCAGACGGCGCCGATGTCGGCGCGGTCATCGAGGACCTTCAGAAGGCGTATGAGAGCCGGGGCGTAAACCTCGTTCGCATTGCCAATAAATGGATGTTCCGGACGGCGGACGACCTTTCGTTCCTGATGGAGCGGGAGGCTGTGGAGCAGAGGCGGCTTTCGCGGGCGGCGATGGAGACGCTCGCGATCATCGCCTATCACCAGCCGGTGACGCGTGCCGAGATCGAGGAGATTCGGGGCGTTTCCGTATCCAAGGGCACGCTCGACGTTCTGATGGAGACAGGCTGGGTGCGGCTTCGCGGCCGCAAACGCACCCCCGGCCGTCCCGTGACTTACGGTACGACGGAGGACTTTCTCGTCCATTTCGGGCTTGAGAATGTCGGCGATCTGCCTGGCATGGACGAACTCAAGGCTGCCGGCCTTCTCGATGGCCGCCTGCCGCCCGGTTTCGATATTCCGAACCCTTCGGATACGGGCGGCGAGGGCGACGGCGAGTTCGAGACCGAAGAGGAATACGGCGCCGCGCTCGACGATCATCTGGAGCAGGAAACGAGCGAAGACGATTGATACCCGCGTCACTTCATCCTGTCTCTGAAGTGTGGGGCTGAATGCTATTTGGGTCAGGTGGTTGAAGCATTTGGTTAATGACGTGTCTCGAAAGAGGCGCGCGTCTGCCGGACCGGTTTGATATCGCAATTTCGGCACGGAGCGCCCATATTGGCGCAAGGTAGTGCTTTATTTCGAGCAAGGCGGGGGCGAACCCTCCGCCATTGGAGACAGAAATGCCGGGTTGGACACAAATCCTCATCGTCCTCGTCCTCATCGTGCTGCTGTTCGGCAGGGGCAAGATTTCCGACATGATGGGCGACGTCGCGAAGGGTATCCGCAGCTTCAAGAAGGGGCTTTCCGACGAAGACGAGAACCCGTCGGCCAAGCCTGAACCCAAGACAATCGACGCGACGGTCTCCCGCGAGGAGAGCACGGAGTCGAAAAACAAGGCCTCCCACGGCTGATTGCCCGGGACCGGCCAGAGTTCCCGCGCTGCGTGGCGCGGGGCTGAGGCGTTTCAGGACCTCATATGTTCGATATCGGATGGTCAGAACTGCTGGCCCTTGTGG
>PHEF01000099.1 GCA_002842875.1 Alphaproteobacteria bacterium HGW-Alphaproteobacteria-3
CCCCGCCATCATCCGCCCCTCCTTCACCATGGGCGGCACGGGCGGCGGCATCGCCTACAACAAACAGGAATTCTCCGACATCATCGAAAGCGGCCTCGACGCGAGCCCGGTGAACGAGGTGCTGGTCGAGGAGAGCGTGCTCGGCTGGAAGGAATACGAGATGGAAGTCGTCCGCGACACGGCGGACAACTGCATCATCATCTGCTCCATCGAGAATATCGATCCGATGGGCGTCCATACCGGGGACAGTATCACCGTCGCCCCCGCGCTGACGCTCACCGACAAGGAATACCAGGTGATGCGCAACGCCAGCATCGCCGTGCTGCGCGAGATCGGCGTCGAGACCGGCGGGTCGAACGTGCAGTTCGCCGTGAACCCGAAGGACGGCCGCCTCGTCGTCATCGAAATGAACCCGCGCGTGTCGCGCTCTTCCGCGCTTGCCTCCAAGGCGACGGGCTTTCCCATCGCCAAGATCGCGGCGAAGCTTGCCGTCGGCTACACGCTGGACGAGCTGCAGAACGACATCACCAAGGTCACGCCCGCGAGCTTCGAACCCACCATCGACTATGTGGTGACGAAGATCCCGCGCTTCGCCTTCGAGAAATTCGCGGGCGCCGAAAAGCTGCTCGGCACGGCAATGAAATCCGTCGGCGAGGCCATGGCCATCGGCCGCACCTTCCAGGAGAGCCTGCAGAAGGCGCTGCGCTCCATGGAAACGGGGCTGACGGGCCTCAACGAAGTGACCGTGCCCGGCATGGGCGAAGGCGACGACAAGAATGCGATCCGCGCCGCGCTTGGGCGCCCGACGCCGGACCGCCTGCTCGTGATCGCGCAGGCGCTGCGCCACGGCATGAGCCACGACCAGATCCATGCCTCCTGCGCCTATGACCCCTGGTTCATCGAACAGTTGCAGGGCATCGTCGATGCGGAAGCGCAGGTGCGCGCGACGGGCCTGCCGCAGACGAAGGCGGAAATGCGCGCGCTGAAGGCAATGGGCTTTTCCGATGCGCGGCTCGCGGAGCTTGCGGGCTCCGAAGAAGAAGCCGTGCGCAAGGCGCGCCGCGAAATGGGCGTGCGCCCGGTCTACAAGCGCATCGACACCTGCGCGGCCGAGTTCGAAAGCCTCACGCCCTACATGTATTCGACCTACGAGACGGATTTCGACGGCCACGCCGATTGCGAGGCCGCACCGTCGGACCGCAAGAAGGCGATCATCCTGGGCGGCGGGCCAAACCGCATCGGCCAGGGCATCGAATTCGACTATTGCTGCTGCCATGCCGCCTTCGCGCTCGATGAAGTCGGCATCGAAAGCATCATGGTGAACTGCAACCCGGAAACCGTGTCGACCGACTACGACACCTCGGACCGGCTTTATTTCGAGCCGCTCACCGCCGAAGACGTGCTGGAACTGATCGACCTCGAAATGTCGAACGGCACGCTTCTCGGCGTCATCGTGCAGTTCGGCGGACAGACGCCGCTGAAGCTCGCCAACGACCTCGAACGCGCAAAAGTGCCGATCCTCGGCACCTCGCCCGACGCCATCGACCTCGCCGAGGACCGCGACCGCTTCTCCGCGCTGCTCGAAAAGCTCGGCCTCAGGCAGCCGCCGAACGGCATCGCGCGCTCCGCCGCCGAGGCAAAGGCGATTGCCGAGCGCATCGGCTATCCCGTCGTCATCCGCCCCTCTTATGTGCTTGGCGGACGCGGCATGGAGATCGTGCGCGATGCGGCGCATCTCGACCGCTACATCAACGAGGCGGTGATCGTGTCGGGCAAGAGCCCGGTGCTGATCGACTATTACCTGCGCGACGCCATCGAGGTGGACGTCGATGCGCTGTGCGACGGCAAGGACGTCGTGATCTGCGGCATCATGGAACATATCGAGGAGGCGGGCGTCCATTCGGGCGACAGCGCCTGCTCGCTCCCCCCCTATTCGCTCAAAGCCGACGCTATCGAGGAAATCGAACGGCAGACGCGCGCCATGGCGCTCGCGCTGAATGTCGGCGGGTTGATGAATGTGCAATACGCCATTCAGGACGGCACGATCTATGTGCTCGAAGTGAACCCGCGCGCCTCGCGCACCGTGCCCTTCGTCGCCAAGGTGGTCGGCGAGCCCATCGCGAAGATCGCGGCAAAGGTCATGGCGGGCGCGGCGCTCGCATCGTTCAACCTGAAGCCCGACGCGCATGGCCGCGTCGCGGTGAAGGAAGCGGTCTTCCCCTTCGCGCGCTTCCCCGGTGTCGACACGATCCTCGGGCCGGAAATGCGCTCGACCGGCGAGGTGATGGGCCTCGACACGAGCTTCGCCGTCGCCTTCGCCAAGAGCCAGCTCGGTGGCGGCTCCAAGGTGCCGGTCGCGGGCACCGTCTTCGTGTCGGTGAAGGATTCCGACAAGGAAAAGATCGTCGCGCCGGCCAGGAAGCTTCTCGACATGGGCTTCAAGCTCATCGCGACCGGCGGCACGCAGCGCTATCTCGCCGGGCAGGGCCTCGATGTGGGCATCGTCAACAAGGTGCTCGAAGGCCGCCCGCATATCGTGGACGCGATCAAGAACGGCGAGATCGCCCTCGTCTTCAACACGACCGAGGGCGCGCAGGCGCTCGCCGATTCGATGTCGCTGCGCCGTTCCGCACTGATGATGAAGGTGCCTTACTACACGACGGTCGCGGGCGCCCGCGCCGCCGTGGAGGGAATCGATGCAATCCGCCGCGGACAACTCGAGGTGACCTCGCTCCAGTCCTATACTTGAGCGGAACCCGGAGCGGCCCGCGCGGAAATCGCATTTGACGCGCGACGCTGCCCTAACCCACAATCGGGATCCCCAGTCGGGGGCGAAGTCCCGCCAGTCACGCCTCCTTGAGGAGCCCGGCGGGATTTTCATCAGGTGCGAGAGGAACGCCCGGCCGGGACAGGCGCCGGGCCGGTAACGAAGAAAGATCGTCGAGAGAAATGGAAAAGATTCCAATGACTTCCGAGGGCTACAGGTCCCTGGAAGAGGAGATCAGGTTTCTGAAGTCCGTGGAGCGGCCGCGCATCATCAAGGCGATCGCCGAAGCGCGCGCGCATGGCGATCTGAGCGAGAACGCCGAATACCACGCCGCCAAGGAACAGCAGGGCCTCAACGAGAGCCGTGTGGCCGAGCTTGAGGACAAGATTTCCCGCGCCGACGTGATCGACCTGACGAAGCTTTCCGGCGACACCGTGATGTTCGGCGCGACCGTCGATCTCGTGGACGAGGACACGGACGAGGAAGTGTCCTACCAGATTGTCGGCGAGGTCGAGGCCGATGTGAAGAAGGGCCGCGTCTCCATCACCTCCCCCATCGCCCGCGCGCTGATCGGCAAGTCGGCCGGCGACAGCGTGGAAGTCGTGACGCCTGGCGGCGGCAAGAGCTACGAGATATTGAAGGTGCGGTTCGGGTAGACCGTCCCTACTCCTCTTCCAGCATTTCCACCGGCACGCCGGGCTCGTGCTTCGAGCGGCGGATGGTGAGCGAGGTGCGCACGCTCGCCACATTCGGCGCGGGCGTCAGCTTCTCGGTGAGAAAACTCTGGAAGGTGGAGAGGTCCGGCGCGACGCATTTCAATATGAAGTCGATCTCGCCGTTCAGCATGTGGCATTCGCGAACCAGCGGCCAGGTCGCGACCTCCGCCTCGAAGGCCTTGAGGTCAGATTCGGCCTGGCTGTGCAGCCCGACCATGGCGAAAACCGTCACCTCGAAGCCGAGCGCGCGCCCGTCGAGATCGGCGTGATAGCCCTTGATGAAGCCCGCCGCCTCGAGCGCCCGCACGCGGCGCAGGCAGGGCGGCGCCGAAATGCCAACCCGCGAGGCCAGATCGACATTGGTGATCCGCCCATCGGCCTGCAATTCGGCAAGAATCCTGAGATCGATATGGTCGAGCTTCGCCCGCTTCATGGCGATTCCCCGCATTCACGCGCCGCATTCCGGCGTGACTTGTGGCTTCCGGCGTTTTACTTACTCTGATCGACGCCGCGTTTCAGCAATAATATTACCCGATAGCGCACGAATATGTCCCAAAAGCTCGATTCCAACCTGACCTGCTGGGTGCTGACCAACGGCATGGCAGGCTTCGAGGTGCAGGGAATTGGCATTGCCGAGGCGCTGGGTCTCACGCCGGTCATGAAGCGCGTCTCGCCCTCCCCGCCCTGGAAATGGCTCGCGCCTCACGGCCCCGCCGCACCGGACACGGGCATCGCGCCGCCCTGGCCGGACCTCCTCATCGCCTCCGGCCGCCAGTCGATCCCCTATGCGCGGATGATTGCCCGCAAATCCGGCGGGCAGACCTTCACTGTGGTCCTGCAGAACCCGCGCGTCGCCCCCTCGAATTTCGATTTCGTCTGGGCCCCCGCGCATGACCGGCTCGAAGCGCCGAACGTGCTCTCGACCGTCGTCTCGCCCCACCGTCTGACGAAGGCCCGCCTCGCCGCGGAAGCGGAAGCCTTTGCGGCCGCGGTCGCGCATCTGCCTCATCCGCGCGTCGCCGTGCTGATCGGCGGCACAAACTCCGTGTACAGCCTGACGGAAGAAACCGCGGCGCACATTGCAGCGCAGCTCGGTGCCGTGGCGGACAGCGGCGCGGGGCTGATGGTCACGCCGTCGCGCCGCACCGGCGAGCGGCAGACGCGCATTCTCAAGGACGCGCTGAAGGACAAGCCCGCTGTCGTTTGGGACGGTACGGGCGCCAACCCCTATTTCGGGTTTCTGGGGCTCGCCGACGCGGTCATCGTCACCTGCGACTCGGTCAACATGGTCGGCGAGGCCGCCTTCACCGGAAAGCCCGTCCACGTCATCGAACTCGAGAGCGGCCAGTCGCGCAAGGAGGCGAAGTTCCGCCGCTTTCTCGATGCCATGTACGAGAGCGGCGCGGCGCGGCCTTTCAGGGGCACGCTTGAAAGCTGGGAGTACGAGCCATTAAATGCTACCGATGAGATTGCCGAAGCGATCGCGGTTCGCTACGCGGCACACATCGAAAAGCAAAGGTCGCAATCGAAAAAGGGTTAATCGGGTGCGGCAATTGGATGCCGCGACATTTGGGACGTTGCGGGTCCCCCCTCGATTTCCGCAAGATCGCCCGCGAAACGAATACTCGTGTGCGACAGACCCGGACGGGCGGCTGGAAGGTAAATGGCATCATGAGCCTCATCGACATTGAAGCACTGCGCGCAACGCCACTGAAGACAGACCCTTACGAATATCTCGTGGTCCCCGCCTTCGTGACGGGCAAGGCGCTCGACAGCGTCATCGCCGACTTCCCCAACATCGAGTCGACAGGCTCCATCCCGCCAAGCGAGCTCGACATTCACGGCAGCTTCGACAAGCTGCTCCAGGAGATGAACGGGTCCGAGTTCCGCAAGGCAATCGAAGAAAAGTTCAACGTCGATCTCTCCGGCCGGCCGAGCATGTTCACGATCCGCGGCCACTGCGCGCGGAACAACGGCAAGATTCACACCGACACGCCGTCGAAGATCATCACAATTCTCCTCTACCTGAACCAGGAATGGGAAGCCGGTGGCGGGCGCTTGCGCATCCTGCGTTCGGCGACCGATCTCAACGACGCGGCCGACGAAGTCTCGCCCAACGGCGGCACGCTCCTGGTCTTCAAGCGCTCCGACAAATCCTGGCACGGACACGAGCCCTTCGAGGGCCAGCGCCGCGCCATCCAGATGAACTGGGTACGCGACGAAGACGTCGTCGCCCATGAGCAGCGCCGTCACCGTTTCACCTCGACGCTGAAGCGTCTCAATCCGTTCGGTTCGCGCGCGCGCGAAACGACCGGCGCCTATTGAACAGAGCGGCGCAACGCTTTTCAAGGCTCTCGGCCACCCGCTGACGGCACCGAAGGGACAGGCGCTGATCGCCGGCCTCGCCAAGGCCGGTCCCGTCGCGGTCTACGATCCTTCGGGCACCATCGGCAATTTCCACGCCTATTACGACCTCGGCCGCCTCGACATTGCGGGCTACTATGTACAGCGGGTCGAGGATCTCGGCTCGACCTTCCTCGGCCACGAGGCGCAGCCCGTCAACGCGATGAAGAAGTCGAACGCGAAGGCCGTTCTCGTTCTCGCCTTCGATGCGGGCAAGACGCTGCCCTCCATCGCTCACGTCTTCCCCGATGGCGCGCGCATCGCATCGCTCGACGACATCCGCCTGCCGGACGATATGCTGACGAACAAGGCGAACTATCTCGACCCCATGAACTTCGCGACCAATTTCGCGCTGCTTCGGGAGAAGAAAGGCGCGAACGGTCACGACGGCATCCACACCCGCGTCGCAAGCGCGAATTACTGGGGCCTGCATGGCGCGGAGAATCCCGAACTCTGGCTCTGCCTCTTCGACGAAAAGGGCAACCAGCTCGCCGAATGGCGCGAGGCGCTGCCCATTGCCGGCGCGCCCTTCACCGTGGACAGCGCCGAAATACGCGAACGCTTCGGCCTCGAGGATTTCACCGGCTCCCTCTTCATCCATGCCGTGCGCATCAAGGGCCACGATGTCGTGAAATATGCACTCGACATGTATGGCGAAAACGGGCTTGCGTTGTCCTGCAGCCATGACGCGAACGCCTGGCCAGCCGACTATTACGCCGGCATGCCCGCCGGCGAGGATGGCGAGCAGGTGACGCTCTTCGTCCAGAATTCGCATCCGATGCCCATTCCGCCGCGCACCGTCGGCCTCAACATCATGGGCGCGCAGGACGTCTCCTGGTACGAAGACGAAATTCCGCCCTTCGGCACGCGCGGCATTCCATTGGAAAGCCTGCTGCCCGATGCCAAATGGCCCGACCAGATCGAAGTCGTCGCGGGGCGGTATTTCGTGCGCCCGCGCTACGAGGTGGTCCGCGGTTCCGGTCAGCGCCGCCTCGCCCACGCGAATGTGGAGCGCACCGACCTGAAGCCCAATCCCGAGATTGCGAAGCTCGGCAAGCATATGGGCAAGGGCTACATCATGCCGCTGCCCATCCTGCCCCGCGACAAGTTCGAGACCGTCATGATCCCGACGCCGATGGCGCGCGATGAACAGGAACTGCCGCTGCGCGCCGAAATGATCGACGCCAACGGGACCGTTATCGCCTCGAAATTTCTCGGCCGCATTCCCCGCCGCGACAGCGTCGAAGTCGACATCGAAGCCTGGATGAAGGAAGAGGCGCTGAAGCTGCCTTCAGGCTATGGCCATGTCGAATTTCTCTACGACTTCCGCGAAGGCGGAGACGGCAATGGCTGGATCCACGCGCTTGGCCGCTTCGAGCAGAAATCGAGCGGGCACCGCGCGGAGACGATCTTCGGCGCGCATATCTACAACACCGCCTTGATCTACAAGGACGAGCCGCAGAGCTACACCAACAAGCCGCCGGGGCTCACC
>PHEF01000100.1 GCA_002842875.1 Alphaproteobacteria bacterium HGW-Alphaproteobacteria-3
AGAATAGAGAATGGCACCGGCAGTAAGCGCCAACCGGCTTGAACTGTTGCAGATCGCGGATGCGGTCGCGCGCGAGAAGTCGATCGACCGCGAAGTCGTTATCGAGGCGATGGCGGAAGCGATCCAGAAAGCCGCACGTTCGCGTTACGGTGCGGAAAATGAAATCCGCGCGCGCATCAATCCGCAGACCGGCGAAATCCGGCTCGTCCGCCTTCTCGAAGTGGTCGAGCAGGTCGAAAACGACGCCGTGCAGATCGAAGTGAAGGCGGCGCAGCGCCGCAATCCCGCCGCGCAGGTGGGCGATCTCATCGAAGACGAATTGCCGCCCGTCGATTTCGGCCGCATCGCCGCCCAGACCGCCAAGCAGGTGATCGTGCAGAAGGTGCGCGACGCCGAGCGTGAGCGTCAGTACGAGGAATACAGGGACCGCATCGGCGAAATCGTCAACGGCATCGTGAAGCGCGTCGAATACGGCAACGTGATCGTCGATCTCGGCCGGGGCGAGGCGATCGTGCGCCGCGACGAACTTCTTCCGCGCGAAACCTTCCGCAATGGCGACCGCGTTCGCGCCTACATATACGACGTGCGTCGCGAACAGCGCGGCCCGCAGATTTTCCTTTCGCGTTCGCATCCGCAATTCATGGCGAAGCTCTTCGGCCAGGAAGTGCCGGAAATCTACGACGGCATCATCGAGATCAAGGCGGTTGCCCGCGATCCCGGCAGCCGCGCGAAGATCGCCGTGCTCTCGAACGACAGCATGCGCGGCAGCCGTGTGCAGGCCGTGGTGAACGAACTGCAGGGCGAGAAGATCGACATCATTCAGTGGTCGCCCGACGCCGCAACCTTCATCGTCAACGCGCTCGCGCCTGCCGAGGTTGTGAAGGTCGTGCTCGATGAAGATGCGCAGCGCATCGAAGTCGTGGTCCCCGATGACCAGCTCTCGCTTGCGATCGGCCGTCGCGGCCAGAATGTCCGCCTCGCCTCGCAGCTTACGGGCTGGGACATCGACATCCTCACCGAAGCCGAGGAGTCGGAGCGCCGTCAGGCCGAGTTCCTGAGCCGCACCACCATTTTCGCGGAAGCACTCGACGTCGACGAGATGATCGCGCAGCTTCTGGCCTCCGAAGGCTTTGCCTCGATCGAGGAAGTGGCTTACGTCGATCTCGACGAAATCGCCGGCATCGAAGGCTTCGACGAAGATACGGCGCAGGAAATCCAGAGCCGCGCGCTCGAGTTCATCGACCGCCAGAATGCGGAATACGATGCGAAGCGCGTGGAGCTCGGCGTTGCCGACGAAGTGGGCGAGATCGAGGGCGTAACGCCGAAGATGCTCGTTGCCTTCGGCGAGAACGATGTGAAGACCGTCGAGGATCTCGCGGGCTGCGCCACCGACGATCTCGTCGGCTGGAACGAGACCGTGAACGGCGAGCGCAAGCATCAGCAGGGCATCCTCGAAAGCTTCGACCTCACGCCCGAGGAAGCAAACGGCCTCATCATGCAGGCGCGCCTCAAGGCCGGCTGGATCACCGAGGCCGATCTCGCGGTTGACGAGGCCGGGGAAGACGAGACGGAGGAATCGGGCGAGGTTGGTGAAGAAGCCTGACGCAGCTCTTGAAGGGCCCGAGCGCCGCTGCATCGTCACCGGCGAAAGCGGCGGCAAGGACGGGCTCATCCGCTTCGTGCTCGACCCCGAAGGCCGGGTCGTGCCCGATCTTGCCGAAAAATTGCCCGGCCGTGGCCTTTGGGTCACGGCGACGCGCGAAAAGGTTGAAAAGGCGGTCCTGAAGGGTCACTTCGCAAAGGCGGCCCGGGCGCCGGCCATCGCCGATCCGGGCCTTGCCGATCTTGTCGAGCGGCTTATGGCGCGCCGCGCCGCCGATGCGCTGGGTCTTGCGCGCAAGGCCGGAGCCCTTGAAACCGGCTTCGAGAAGGTCATGACGGTGATCGGCAAGGGCCGCGTCGCCTGTCTCGTGGAGGCCCGCGACGGCGCCGAAGATGGCCGCCGCAAGCTCGAACAGCGCCTGCGGGTGGCAAAAGAGCAAGGAATTCTGGGTGATGTCCCCGTTTTGAGCCCGCTTTGGGCCGATGAAATGGGTTTGGCATTAGGCCGCGGAAATGTGATACATGCAGCCCTGATCAAGGGAGCGATACAAGCGAAAGCCATGGCGGCACTCGCCAGGCTTGCGCGTTATGGGCGGAAGGACCGCCCGGAAACTGCCCGTGCCGTCTGATGGCGCGGGACTAGGGTAACGAAGGATACGAATGACCGATCAGGCGGATACGAGCGAACGCAAGCCGAAAGCAGGCGGCAAAACGCTGAGCCTCAAGCGGACGGTGGAGTCTGGCCATGTGCGCCAGAATTTTTCGCATGGGCGCTCGAAATCGGTCGTCGTCGAAAAGAAGAAGAAGCGCACGCTGAAGACGGGCGGCGAAACCGCGCCCGCGCCGGCGCCCACGCCTGCGCCAGTCGAGGAAAAGGCGGCACCCGCTGCAGCCAAGGCGGCACCGGAAGCCGCGCCCGAGGTGGCAAAGCCTGCCGTCGAGGCGGCGCCGGTGGCAGCTGTGGCGCCTGCCGCGCCAGTTGCGCCTGTCGCACCCGCGGCACCCGCGGCCCGTCCGGCGCCGGCTCCCGAAAAGAAACCCGCCCGCCCCCGCTCCGGTATTGTGCTCCGCACGCTCACGGAAGAGGAAAAGGCTGCCCGCGCCCAGGCGCTCGATAGTGCCCGTGAGCGCGAAGGCGAAGACCGCCGCCGCGCTGCGGAAGAAGCCCGCCGCTTCGCCGAGGAAGACGAACGCCGCGACCGGGATCGTGCCGCCGCCGCCGCGCGAGCGGCGGAGGAAGCCGCGCGTCTGGCCGCCGAACAGGAGGCTCGCGCCCGCTCCGCCGAGGACACGAAGCGCCGCAGCGGTGCCGAGGAACCGGCAGCCGCCCCGCGTCCGAGCGGCAAGGAACTGACCTCCGAGGAAACCGACGAGGACGACAAGCCGAAGCGCAGCGCCGGTCATGCCGCGCCCAAGCAGCCCGCCGTCCGCCGCAGCGAGGAACGCCGCCGCGGCAAGCTCACCATCACCAAGGCGTTCGACGACGACAGCGGCCGCCAGCGCTCGCTCGCGTCGATGCGCCGCCGTGTCGAGCGCGAACGCAAGAAGCACATGGGCATCCAGGATGCCCCCCAGAAGATCGTCCGCGAAGTCGTCATTCCGGAAATCATCACCATCCAGGAACTCGCGAACCGCATGGCGGAGCGCGCGGTCGATGTGATGAAGATCCTGATGAAGCAGGGCATCATGCTGAAGATCACCGACGTGATCGACAGCGACACGGCCCAGCTTGTCGCCGAAGAACTCGGCCACTCCGTCAAGCGCGTCGCGGAATCCGACGTCGAGGAAGGTCTGGTCGGCGAAGCGGATACCGACGAGGCGAAATTGCCTCGCGCGCCGGTCGTCACCGTCATGGGTCATGTCGATCACGGCAAGACCTCGCTTCTCGATGCACTCCGCAAGACGGACGTCGCAGCCGGCGAAGCGGGCGGCATCACGCAGCATATCGGCGCCTATCAGGTGAACCTGAGTTCGGGTGAGAGCATCACCTTCCTCGATACGCCGGGCCATGCGGCCTTCACTTCCATGCGCGCGCGCGGCGCAAAGGCAACGGACATCGTCGTGCTCGTCGTCGCGGCCGATGACGGCGTCATGCCGCAGACCATCGAAGCGATCAGCCATGCGAAAGCGGCGGGCGTGCCGATGATCGTCGCCATCAACAAGATGGACAAGCCGGACGCCGATCCGACCCGCGTGAAGAACGAGCTGCTGCAGCACGAAGTCGTGGTCGAGGATTTCGGCGGCGATGTTCTCGCCGTTCCGATCTCCGCGAAGACGGGCCTCGGGCTCGACAAGCTGGAAGAGACCATCCTTCTCCAGGCCGAACTGCTCGACATCCGCGCCAATCCCGACCGTCTTGCCGAGGGCATCGTCGTCGAGGCAAAGCTCGATCGCGGCCGTGGTCCCGTCGGCACCGTACTCGTGCAGCGTGGCACGCTCCATGTCGGCGACATCATCGTGGCCGGCGCGGAATGGGGCCGCGTCCGCGCGCTTATCAACGATCACGGCGAAAATGTGCAGTCCGCCGGTCCCTCGCAGCCGGTCGAAGTGCTCGGCCTTGGCGGTGCGCCGGAAGCGGGCGACGTCATGAGCGTTGTCGAAAGCGAGGGCCGTGCCCGCGAAGTCACCGACTATCGTCAGCGTGTCCAGCGCGACAAGCGCGTCGGCACCGGCAACCGCACGTCGCTCGATCAGATGCTGTCCCAGCTCAAGGAGCAGGACAGGAAGGAACTGCCGATCGTCGTGAAGGCGGACGTGCAGGGTTCTGCCGAAGCGATCGTGCAGGCGCTCGAAAAGCTCGGCACCGACGAAGTGACCGCGCGCGTGTTGCATGTCGGCGTCGGCGGCGTCACCGAATCCGACATTACGCTCGCCACGGCCTCCAATGCGCCGATCATCGGCTTCAATGTCCGCGCCAACGCGCAGGCACGCGATGCCGCGCGTCAGGCGGGGGTTGAAATCCGCTACTACTCGGTGATCTACGATCTCGTGGACGACATCAAGGCCGCCCTCTCCGGCATGCTTTCGCCGGAGCTGCGCGAAACCTTCCTTGGCAATGCCGAGATCCTGGAAATATTCAACATTTCCAAGACCGGCAAGGTCGCGGGCTGCCGCGTCACCGAAGGCGTCATGCGCCGCGGTTCGCATGTCCGCCTCATTCGCGACGACGTGGTGATCCACGAAGGCAAGCTCTCCACCCTGAAGCGCTTCAAGGATGAAGTGAAGGAAGTGCAGTCCGGACAGGAATGCGGCATGGCCTTCGAGGGGTATCAGGACATGCGCAAGGGCGACGTCATCGAATGCTTCGACGTCGAGGTGGTAAAGCGCAGCCTCGATTGATGTGAACCCCGCCTTCCCCTTGCGGGAAGTCCGGACGGCGAACGCCGTTCGGATGCGGGGGGACTGGCGGAAGCTGGGCGCACAAGCCATGCAGAGAAGATCCGGATCGAACAAGGGCCGTCAGGGCTCCAATGCGCCGAGCCAGCGCCAGTTGCGGGCCGGCGAACTCGTGCGCCGCGCGCTTGCCGACATCGTCTCGCGCAGCACGATCCGCGACCCCGAACTCGCCGATCGCAGCTTCTCGGTAACGGAAGTGCGCATGAGCCCGGACCTGCGCCACGCAACCTGCTTCGTGGCGCCGCTTGGCCACGGCGATGCCGAGGCGCTTGCCGCCGCGTTGACGCGTGTGCGCGCCTGGCTCCGCGGACAGCTTTCGAAGGAAGTCACCTTCAAGTTCATGCCCGACCTCTCCTTCGAGCCCGACACCTCTTTCGACATTGCCGAGTCGATCGACCGCCTGCTCCATTCGCCTGAAGTGGCGCGCGACCTGCCCCGCGACGAAGACGAGGACTGAACCCGATGTCCCGCCGCAAGAAGGGCGAGGCCGTCACCGGCTGGGTCGTCGTCGACAAGCCGTTGGGCCCGACCTCCTCCGACGTCGTGAACCGTGTCCGCCGCGCCTTCAATGCGCAGAAGGCGGGCCATGCCGGAACCCTCGACCCGCTGGCGACCGGCATCCTGCCCATCGCGCTCGGCGAGGCGACGAAGACCGTTCCCTTCATGATCGACGCCGTAAAGGGCTACCGTTTCACCATATGCTTTGGTGCCGAAACCTCGACCGGCGACGCGGAGGGCGAGGTGACGGCCGAAAGTCCCCACCGCCCCACGGATGCCGGGATCGAGGCCATACTCCCCCGCTTCCGCGGTCCGATCGAGCAGGTGCCGCCTGCCTTTTCCGCCATCAAGGTAGATGGCGAGCGGGCCTATGCCAGGGCGCGGGCGGGCGAAGTCGTGGAGCTTGCCGCCCGCAGGGTCGAAATCCACGAAATTGCCCTCATTTCGCGCCCCGGCCCGGACCATGCCGAGTTCGAAATCTCTTGCAGCAAAGGGACTTACGTCCGCTCACTTGCCCGAGATCTCGGCCGGGCCCTGGGGACCGCCGCCCATGTCTCGGCCCTGCGCCGGACCCGTCATGGGCCCTTTCGCGAGGCGGCCGCAATTCCTCTGGATAAACTCTGCGCCTTGGGCCATATTGCGCCCGCTCCCGGACCCAGGGTCCATCTGCTGCCGCTTGAGACCGCGCTGGACGACATCCCGGCGATGGCCGTGAGCGGCGACGATGCGGCCCGTTTGAGAAAGGGTCAGGGCGTTTTGTTGCGCGGGCGCGACGCACCCATCCTTTCGGGATCGGTTCTGGCGACCCACCGGGGCGACCCGGTGGCCCTCACCGAATACCGGCAGGGTGAGCTCCGTCCCGTGCGTGTTTTCAACCTCGCAAACTGAGGAGAATCCCGATGTCGATTATTCGCGCCGCGGCCTTCTGAAGATGGTGAGCCTGCGCCGCAGCCTTCTCGACTATGTGAAGAAGAAGGACCAGGCGCGTTACGAAAAGCTGATCTCCCGTCTGGGGATCAGGCGGTAACGGGGTGCTTGGTGCCCCATCGGTTCTGCTTTGCACGGCGCCTGCCCGGCGGTTCCTGTTGGAACGCGACGGGCGGGCGTGTGTTTTTGAGGACCGCGAGTAAGGAGACAATCGTCCGTTAGCGGATGATCTCTCGAGGAAGGACCCGCCGCTCCCGTCTCTGGGTGTCGGGTTCTGCGCGGACCGCGCAGCGCATTCGGCGCATCCCCGAAAGACCGTCCGATTTGTCCGGCCGCGATATGAGCGGCAGAAAAGCGGCCGCCGCATGATGGTGGAAGAACGCATGGATAGCGGGGCCGCGGAACAGGAAATCGATATGTTTGAAATCACACGCGAAGAAATTGAATGGGGCGGTCGCACGCTCACGATCGAGACAGGCAAGATCGCCCGTCAGGCCGACGGTGCGGTGCTCGCAACCTATGGCGAGACCACGGTGCTGGCCACCGTTGTCGGCGAACGCAAGCCGAAGCCCGGCCTCGATTTCTTCCCCCTGACCGTGAACTACCAGGAAAAGACTTACGCGGCGGGCAAGATTCCCGGCGGCTTCTTCAAGCGCGAAGGCCGTCCGAGCGAAAAGGAAACGCTCGTCTCGCGCCTGATCGACCGTCCGATCCGGCCGCTTTTCCTCAAGGGCTTCAAGAATGAAACCCAGGTGATCGCCACCGTCGTCAGCCATGACATGGAAAACGATCCCGACATCGTCGCCATGGTCGCGGTTTCGGCCGCGCTCACCATTTCCGGCCTGCCTTTCCTCGGGCCGATCGGCGCGGCGCGCGTCGGCTATATCGACGGCGAGTACAAGCTCAACCCGATGCTCGACGAGATGCCGGAAAGCGCCCTCGATCTGGTGGTTGCCGGCACGTCGGATGCCGTGATGATGGTCGAATCGGAAGCGAAAGAGCTCTCCGAGGACGTCATGCTCGGTGCTGTCATGTTCGGTCATCGCGAGTTCCAGCCGGTGATCGACATGATCATCCGCCTGGCCGAGAAATGCGCGAAGGAACCGCGCGCCATCGACGTGAAGGACAATTCGGAGCTGGTCTCCAAGGTCCGCTCGCTCGTCGAAGGCGACCTCCGCGCGGCCTACGGTCTTCGTGACAAGGGTCAGCGCCACGAAGCGATTTCCAAGGCGAAGGACAAGGTGAAGGCCGCGCTCTGCAATCCGGAAAATCCGAACGCCGTGCCTGAAAACGAAGTCGGCGGTCTCTTCAAGGAGATCGAAAGCGACATCGTCCGTAACTCGATCCTCGACACCAGGAACCGTATCGATGGCCGCGACCTCGAAACGGTCCGTCCGATCGTTTCCGAGGTCGGCATCCTGCCGCGCACGCATGGCTCCGCCCTCTTCACCCGCGGCGAGACGCAGGCCATGGTGGTCGCGACCCTCGGCACGGGCGACGACGAGCAGTTCGTCGATGCGCTGGACGGCACCTACAAGGAAAACTTCCTGCTGCACTACAACTTCCCGCCCTTCTCGGTCGGCGAGACGGGCCGCGTCGGCTTCACGGGCCGCCGCGAAGTCGGTCACGGCAAGCTCGCCTGGCGCGCGCTGCGTGCGGTGCTTCCGGCCAAGACCGAGTTCCCCTACACGATCCGTCTCGTCTCGGAGATCACGGAATCGAACGGGTCGTCCTCCATGGCGACCGTTTGCGGTTCGTCGCTCGCGATGATGGATGCGGGCGTGCCGTTGAAGCGGGCGGTTGCGGGCATCGCGATGGGCCTCATCCTCGAAGGCGAGCGCTTTGCGGTCCTCTCCGACATCCTCGGCGACGAGGATCATCTCGGCGACATGGACTTCAAGGTGGCGGGCACGGCGGAAGGCGTGACCTCGCTCCAGATGGACATCAAGATCACCGGCATCAACGAGGCGATCATGAAGCAGGCCCTCGCCCAGGCGAAGGGCGGCCGCATGCA
>PHEF01000101.1 GCA_002842875.1 Alphaproteobacteria bacterium HGW-Alphaproteobacteria-3
CGAGAACCTTGACGCGGGTGCGCTTCAGCGACTTCGCCACTTCCGGGCTCACCATCACAATGCCGCCGCCACCGTCGGTGATGACGCAACAGTCGAGCCTGTGCAGCGGATCGGCAATCATCGGTGAATTGACAACATCCTCCACGGTCACAACGTCGCGGAGCCTGGCTTGTTCATTGTGCTGGGCGTGGTGGGATGCGGCGACCTTGATCCATGCGAGCTGCTCGCTGGTGGTGCCGTATTCGTACATATGCCGCATTGCACACATGGCGTACATATTTGTGACGTTGGGGCCATAAGGCATTTCGAACGGAAAGTCCGGCGCTTGCTGGTTGTAGTAACGGACGGGCTTGCCTTCTTTCGCATCGGCAACCGGCCGACCGGCCAGCGTGATCAGCGCCACATTGCAATGCCCCGCAGCGATGGCCTGCGCGGCGTGATTGACATGGACGATGTAGGAAGACCCGCCGGTCTCCGTGCTGTCCATATGACGCACATTATTGAGACCCATATATTCGATCATGTTGATCGGGCCCAACCCGGGCGCGTCGCCAGCGCAGAAATACGCGTCAACGTCGTCCTTTGAAAGACCTGCGTCCGCCAGCGCGCCCTTCGCGATCTCGGCGTGAAGTTGCGGCAGCGTCTTGTCCAGCGCCGCGCGGCATGGATGCTCGTAGATGCCGACTATGTAGGATTTTCCGTTGATACCCATCCCTATTCCCTTATCATGATTTCTCTATTGCTTAGCGCATTCGTGGGGGAAACGTCCAGCCCGTCCACGAAAGGCGGAAGCACTGACTACGGCCGATCGGAAAAACAGGTCGGATGGGCGAGGGAGAAACGGTTTGGGGACGTAAAGATTGAAAACGCGGGCGGCGTCAGGACGGCCGCTTCGTTAGCCAGCCGGCCGTGCAGCTTCACGGGGGCATGGGCGTGACTGACGAGCTCAATGTCGGTCACTACTTCAAGCGGCTGACGTTGATCGACACCCAGTTCGGCACCTTCGATCACCAGTTGAAGCGTTATTCGCAGGTGGCGTGAGTCCGAAGGATTGGGTGGACTGACTATAAAAAGGGCCGCATCCCGGATGCGGCCCTTCGCATGTCCGGATTGTCCGTCAAAGTCCCAGAACGGCCTTTGCGATGACATTGCGCTGGATTTCGTTCGAACCGCCATAAATCGAAGCGGCGCGACCGAAATTATAGGCGCTTGTCACGCTCACCGCATAGGCGGGTCCGACGGGCGCTTCATTGGCGATTCCAATCAAATGTTCCCTCTGGAATGGCATGGCGTAGAAGGCGGCGGCTTCGACGGCAAGCTCCGACAACGCTTGCTGAACTTCGGTCCCTACAATCTTCAAGGTCGAGGAAGAGGGGCCAGCGGGACGGCCCGCCACTTCCTCCGCAACGATCCTCAGATTGGTATATTCGAGACCCGTGAGCTTCACCTCGATTTCGCAGAGTCTCGTCATGAATGCCGGGTCGTCCGCCAGCGCCGCGCCATCGCCAAGCCTTTCCTGTCTCGCGATCTTTCGGAGTTGCGCGATCTTGCGCTTGGACTCGGGAACACCTGCAATGCCAGTGCGCTCGTTGACGAGCAAGAACTTGGCGTAGGTCCAGCCCTTGTTTTCATCGCCGATGCGGTTCGTCACCGGCACCTTGACATCAGTGAAAAAAACTTCGTTCAAGTGATGCAGGCCGTCGATGGAAATGATCGGTTTCACCTCGATGCCGGGCGTCTTCATGTCGATCAGAAGGAACGAGATGCCTTCCTGCTGTTTGGCGGTCTCATCCGTTCGCACGAGACAGAATATCCAATCGGCTTCATGGGCATAGGACGTCCAGATTTTCTGGCCGTTGACGATGTAATGGTCGCCCTGACGCACGGCCCTGGTTTTCAGCGAGGCGAGATCCGATCCGGCCCCCGGTTCCGAATAACCCTGGCACCACCAGACATCGCCTGTAAGAATGCCCGCCAGATGCTGCTTTTTCTGTGCTTCGTTGCCGAAGGTGTAGATCACCGGTCCCACCATGGACAGACCGAATGGAGAAAGTCGCGGTGCGTTAGCGGCGGCCATCTCCTCGTTGAAAATATGCTTCTGCATCGGCGTCCATCCAGTGCCGCCATACTGCCTGGGCCAATTGACCGCTACCCAGCCTTTCTCGTGGAGATCTTTCTGCCAGCGCCTGAGCGAGCTGCGCTCACCAGCCGCGCCCACTGTGTCTCTCTCCGCGAGTTCCCTGGGCAATTTTTCCGAAATGAATCGGCGGACTTCCGCGCGGAAGGCTTCGTCCTCTTTCGTAAGCTCTATATCCATCTACTGACCTTTCGCGGCAACGATCCGGGTATTTGTATTTTTCATTATAATGAATTTATCCGAGCGGGCAAAAGACCGAATTGTCCGCCGCTTTCAAAGATTCAGAATCGCCTTGGCGATGACGTCGTGTTGAATCTCATTCGATCCACCATAGATGCTCGCGGCGCGGCCATAGCCGTAATCCGCCCACACGTTCCGCGTATGGGCGGGGCCTATATCCCGTGCGTTGACGCCGCCAGGCAGGGCTCCTTGCCCGAACGGTTCGATATAATAGCCGACGGCTTCGACAGCGAGTTCGCCCAAAGCCTGCTGAACCTCGCTTCCGACGATCTTCAGCAGGGACGATTGCGCTCCAACCGCCTTTCCCGCCGCCGCATCGGCGAGAATCCGCAGATTCATGTATTCGAGACTGGTGAGCTTGACTTCTATCTCCGCGAGTTTGCGCTGGAACGCGGGATCGTCCATCAACGCGCCCCCATCCGCGTTCCGCTCCGCTCGTGCCATCGCCTTGATATGCGCAGCCTTCTTCCTGGACTCGGGGACGCCACCGATACTCGTTCTTTCATGGACAAGCAGGTATTTGGCGTAGGTCCAGCCCTTGTTTTCCTCGCCTATGAGGTTTTGCACCGGCACCTTGACGTCGGTAAAAAACACTTCGTTGAGATGGTGCAGACCGGCGATCGAGATGATCGGACGCACTTCGATACCGGGTGTCCTCATGTCGATGAGCAGGAAGGAAATCCCTTCCTGCCGCTTGACGCTCTGCTCGGTGCGCACCAAACAGAAAATCCAGTCGGCCTCATGCGCATAGGACGTCCATATTTTCTGGCCGTTGACGACGTAATGATCGCCGTCGCGCACCGCCGTCGTTTTAAGCGAAGCGAGATCTGAACCGGCGCCCGGTTCGGAATAGCCCTGGCACCACCAGACGTCGCCCGAAAGTATGCCCTGCAAGTGGCGGCTCTTCTGTTCGGCGTTGCCGAAGGTGTAGATCACCGGGCCAACCATGGTCAGCCCGAAAGGCATCAAACGCGGTGCATTGGCTCTGGCGATTTCCTCGTTGAATATAAACCGCTGCGTCGCGTTCCATCCCGTGCCGCCATACTCCTCGGGCCAGGCGGGCGCGGCCCAGCCTTTTTCGTAAAGCGTCTTGTGCCAGTGCTTGACCACGCTTTTGTCGGTCATCACACCCAGAGTCGGCGAATCCGCACATTCCGGCGGAAGATTCGCCGCGATAAACCCGCGAACCTCGTCGCGAAATGCCTCATCCTCCGGTGTGAAGTCGATATTCATGCATATCTCCCCATTGCCGGGCCGGTGGAAATATTCCCGCGCCGTGTGTCGCGGCAACACTCATCGACATCTGGATCTATGCTTCCCAATATCCGGGTCGCGATCTAGGCAGCCCAGCCCTGCAAGCGCGCGGCTTCAAGACGAACCAACTCCGGCCCGCCCAGCAACTGCCGGTCGAGCCCAATCCGCTTGAACCAGTAATGCAGGCCCAGCAAATCGGTGAAGCCCATGCCGCCATGAACCTCGGTTGCGGTGCGCGCGACGAAGCGGCCCACTTCCGACAGGTGGCTCTTGGCATGACACGCCATGAGGCGCGCGTCGCGCGGCACTTCATCCAGCGCATGGGCCGCATACCACACCAGCGAACGCGATGGTTCGAGAGCGGCCGCCATCTCGGCGCAGAGGTGCTTCACGGCCTGAAACGATCCGATCACACGGCCGAACTGCTTGCGCTCTCCCGCATAAGCCACCGCCTTTTCGAGCATCATCTGACCCGCGCCGAGAGTGTCGGCTGCAAGCATGACCCTGCCGGCATCTATCATCCGCGCTACCGCGTCGGCGCTGGATCGTGGCAAGGGCTCGGCCGCAACCCGATCGAAGACAAGCTCGCCAACCGATCGGGTCTTGTCGATGGTGTTGAGCGCCCGCCGTGACAACCCCTTCGCATCGGGCAGAACGAGATGAAGTCCATGTTCGCTGTCGGCCACGATGTAGAAATCGGCCTCAGCCCAGTCGATCACGAAGAGGGACTTGCCCGTGAGCGTTCCATTCAGGGCTTTCACGCCCGCATCTTCGCGGATGCCGATTTTTTCCGTGATGGCCACGCCTGCGACAATCTCACCCGCAGCGATCTTCGGAAGCCACTTTTCCTGTTGAGCCTCGCTGCCGGCGAGCATCAGCGCGAGCGGCGCCATGACGGTGGTCCCGAGAAAGGGCAGAGGCGCCACATGCCGTCCGATCATCTCGTAAACGATCGCCGCATCGAGAAGCCCCAGACCCATGCCGCCAAAGTCTTCCGGGATCAGCATTCCGGGGATGCCCAGTTCGCTGGCGCCCGCCCACAGGGACCGCTGAACGGTATGCGTGTTTCCGGCGGCAAGGCGCACCTTGTCGAGCGGCGCATTCTGTTCGAGAAAACGGCGGACGCTGTCCTGCAACAGGCGCTGCTCTTCCGACAATGCAAATTCCATCGGATGAATTCCTATTTTGCCGGCTTCGGTTCGCGCGGCATACCGAGCCCACGTTCCGAAATAATGTTTTTCTGAATCTGCGCCGTGCCGCCGCCGATGATGAGCCCAAGCTGAAACATGTACCCCCACTGCCACGAGCCGTGACTGCGCAGATAGGGGCTGTCGTCGTAAAGAACGCCAAACTCTCCCATGACGTCGATCGCGAGCGCCGATATTTGATGGGTAAGTTCGCAGGATTGAAGCTTCACGATCAGACGCGCCAAGCCGGGGTCCTCACCCCTGCTCGCGCTGGTCAGCAGCCGGAGCCCATTGAACTTCATGGCGGCAAGTTCCGCCTGAAGCCTTACCAGGCGGTCCCGGAAAATCGGATTGTCGATGGCCCGCAGCCCGTCGACGGTCTCCTCGCGCATCAGATCGACAAGGGCCTGGAACCTTGTTTCCATGGCGGCCGGATCGCCCAGCATTCCGCGCTCGTATTTCAGCGTTGCGTTGGCGACGAGCCATCCCTGCCCGCGCTGGCCGACGATCTGCGTCTTCGGTACGCGCACATCCGTGAAGAAGACTTCATTGAATTCGGCGTGACCCGTCATGGTAGTGAGCGGACGGACTTCGATTCCCGGCGTCTTCATCGAGAAGATCAGATAAGAAATGCCTTCATGCTTGGGTTTATCGGGCTCCGTGCGTACCAGACAGAAAATCATGTCCGCCTCGTGCGCGGTGCTGGTCCATATCTTCTGGCCGTTGATGACGAAATCGTCGCCATCTTCAGTCGCCTTGGTCTGAAGGCTGGCGAGGTCCGAACCTGAACCCGGCTCGGAATATCCCTGGCACCAGACCACCTCGCCGCGAAGCGTCGGCTTCACCCATTTTTTCTTTTGCTCCTCGGTGCCAAGTTCCAGAAGCAAGGTACACGAGCGCTGGAAAATTCCTCCGCGACGATACGCGATTCCAGAATGTCCGGCTTTGCGCCATAGCCGCCATAGTCTTTCGGAATCGTCCGCGCCGCATAGCCGTGCTGGATCAACAGTTGCTGCCAGGAACAGGCTTCGGGAGACGGACGCCCGGCGGCGCCAAGGCCCCTCGGCGCCTGATCCTTGTGTTTTGTCAGGAACGCCCTGACTTCTTCCCGGAAAGCCTCGTATTTGGGGCCGTATGCCAGATCCATTCCAGATCTCCGATGCGTCGATGGCGATTGGCTCTACTTTTATTTCAGGCAGGCTTGAAACACGGAAGCTTGAATCCGTCGCCGATGTCCTTGAAGACAAGGGTCACAGGCATGTCGAGTTTCACCGCCTCCGGGTCGCAGTCAAGCAAGCGCGTCGCCATGCGGACGCCTTCGTCCAATTCCACGACCGCAGCTATATAGGGCACGTCGCGGGCGAAAGCCGGATGAAAGGGCTGGTAGGTCACCGTCCAGGAAAAAATGCGGCCGCGCCCGCCGCTCGGCTTCCACTCGTAATTCGGCGAGCTACATTTTGCGCACATGTAACGCGGCAGGAACCGCCATGTATCGCAATAGCTGCATTGTTGAAAACGCAGAACGCCGTCCTGGCAAAGCTTCCAGAATTCCGCGTCGACCGGATCGACGGTCGCGGGCTGAGGATATTTCGGTTGCGGAATTTCCATTCTTACCTCCTCAAAATCGCGAGGCTGCCATCGCCCAGATCACCCCATCCGGTCACGAGTCCGATTTCAGCATCCGGAATTTGCCGCTTGCCCGCATCTCCGCGCAATTGGCGTGTCGCCTCAAGTACATGATTGAGGCCCCACACATGCGCCTCGCTCAAAAGACCGCCATGCGTATTGAGCGGAAAATTGCCGCCGAGTTCGATCTGTCCATCCTTGACGAAATCGAGTGCGCCGCCCGGCTCGAAATAGCCCAGGGCTTCGAGTTGCAGTAGCACGACATAGGTGAAGCAGTCATAGACCTGCAGAAAGTCCATGTCCTTCGGCGTCACACCGGCCATGGCGAAAGCGCGCGGCGCGGCATAGCTCAAACCGATCTTGAAGGGGTCCGGCCGCGACGGAATATCGTCGGCAGGATAAGGATGGCCCTCGGCCGCGCCGGAGATATAAACTGGCCTGTGAGGCAAGTCCTTCGCCCGCTCGGCGCTCGTCACCACGACGGCGCAGGCCCCATCCGTTTCGAGACAGCAATCGAATAAACGGAACGGGTCATCGGTTGGCCGCAGGTCAGGGCGCGGTCGTTGAGCTGGGCATGCTTGCGGCATGCCATCGCGATCCAACCCGTCGCCTCGGGGCTGACGTTGTAAAGTTTCGAGTGCCGCGTCGCGAGCCAGGCATACATCTGCACCGGCAACAGAACGCCATAGGGAAGATAGTAACCCCGGATGGTCGAAGTCAGCGTGTTCATATTCATCGGCCGGCTTGGCGGCACCCCCGCCTTGGGACGCAGCGCCGAATATCCGTTCCAGCCGAGCGTGACCAGCACGTTGTCGCAGACGCCGGAGGCCACGGCCATGGCGGCATTCTGCAACGCCGTGGTCGGGCTCGCGCCTCCCATGTTGACCGTCGAGGCATATCGCAGCACATCGACGCCGAGGTTGGCGGCCAATTCCTCCGACGTTGTATAGACGGGCGGCGGAACCATGCCGTCAATGTCCCTGGGCTTCAGCCCCGCATCCGCGATGGCCCGCCTGGCGGCATCGAGCATCATGGCCACGGCCGTCTGGTCCGATCCCTTTACATAACTGGTCTCGCCAATCCCGACGATCGCGGCCTTGTCGCTGAAATTCTTCACGAATCTGCCCTCATCATCCTTGTTCCCCGCACGCGGCTTTTTCGATGAGCGGCCGCCGACCTTCCATTTGAAAAATATCCTGTGGACTGATCAAGTCACCGGAATCAGACATGAATGGACGGATTCCTGTCCCTCGATCTGGCGCGCCAGCGTCTTGATCGCCAGTTCAGCTTCCTCAAGCTCGAAATTATGAGTATGCATGAGTTCAAGAGGATATTTGCGGCGCTCGATCGCGCCCTTGATGGTGATTTCCTTCATGACGATAAGGTCGGACACGAAGTCGGAGACAGGCTTAAATCCCTTGACGCCGGCAAGGACGACCGTTCCACCCATACGGACACAATCCAGCGCATCCCGGACCGGCTGAGTCGCGTAGGATGTGACCTCAACGATGACGTCCGCGCCCTTTCCGTTTGTCAGCGCCCGCACGCGATCGACAACGTTTTCGTTCTGCACATCGATGATGTGATCGGCGCCAAGAGCGCGCGCCATCTGGAGCTTGTTTGAATCGGCCGCAAGTCCTGTGACTATGATCTTTCCCGCGCCGGCTTCACGCGCGGCAACGACGCTCGCGAGCCCGCGCTGTCCGGGCCCAAAAATCAAAACGGTATCGCCAACCTGCGTCTGCGGAATCTCCACCGCCCAGCGAAAGCCTGCGCCCAGCGGATTGAACATGACCGCCAGCTCCGCCGGAAGGTTCTTGTCCATCTTGTGAAGGATCGTGTTGGGCGCGAGATACATATATTGCGAATAGGCGCCCCAGAGACCCGGCGCCTCCGTGAGCGGAATATACGAGTAGATCTGGCGGCGGTCGCAGAGGTGATAATGCCCGCCGACACAGGTGTCGCAGCAATGGCATGACAGCATCGTCTCGATGGCGACCCGGTCGCCGACATCGACACCCCAGCGCCTGGCAGCCTTGTCGCCGATCGCCTCGATGATTCCGAGAGGTTCATGCCCCGGAATTACCGGCATCGGAGTCCGCAAGGCCCCTTCGTATTGTTCGTAATCGCTGCCGCAAATGCCGCAGGCTTCGATACGGAGGATAGCGCTGTCGTCGGCGATCTGGGGGATGGGCAAATCGCGGGCTTCGAGTTTGCGCGGAGCCGTCTGCACCATCGCCATCGATTTTTTTGGCAACATTTTTAGACTCCCCCGTTTCGTGTCGGCACCGACGATGCGTCGATAACACGTATATATTGTTTAATGCTTGTATGTGTTATACAGGCTCAAAAGCAAGATGCGAAGACCTAAACTTCCGGCTTCGCCAAATTTGGGGAGGATTAGAAATAATGGCTGACGAAATACCCAGGGTTCCCCTGCTGTCTGTGGCGGATGCGGCAGCCGCGGCAGCGAAAGTCGGCATATCGGAACAAATGGCGCCACTCAGCGTCTTCCGGGTTTTGCTCCGACATCCCGATGTGGCGCGCGAGCTTGCTTCGACGCTGACCACCCTGCTTTTCCAAGGCAACAAGCTCGATGCGAGACTGCGGGAACTCATCATCATGCGCATCGGCTGGAAAACGAAATCGCTCTATGAATGGACGCAGCATTGGCGGGTCGCCCGTATGCTGGATATTCCGGAAGCGGATCTGGTCGCGACGCGGGACTGGAAAAATGCCTCCTGCCTGTCCGACGCCGACCGCGCCATTCTCGCCGCGACCGACGAGACGCTCGACGGCGGCATGATTTCGGACGCCACCTGGGCCGCATGTGCGGCGCACCTGAAAACGGCCGAAGAACGTATCGAACTGGTTGTCGCCATCGGCAACTGGACGCTTTTCTCGCAACTGCTCAAGAGCCTGAAAATCCCGCTTGAGGATGGCGTCGTCGCCTGGCCGCCGGATGGCAAGAAGCCTTGAGCGCAGGAGAAATAACAATTCAAGAGCAGGATCGGGACAATGAGCGGAAAAAAGACGATTTCAAAGGATCTGGTCGGCATGACGTTTCCGGCCGTCGACGTGGAGTGGTCTGACAAGGACACGATACTCTATGCACTTGGCGTCGGCGCTCGTCCCGCCGACGGACTTGATTTCATTTACGAAGGCCGGGGACCGAAAGTTTTGCCGACTTACGCCGTCATCCCCGGCGGGCGAGGGCTCGCCGGTCTGATGAGCGGCGTCGAGATGAAGTTGGAAATGCTGCTGCATGGCGAGCAATCCGTCGAGTTGCTGCGTCCCCTGCCCTCATCGGCCAAGATCAAGGTAACGGGACGCGCCCCTCTTCAAAACTCATGCGACGCTATTTGTGCGCGGTGCCGGCGGATTCGGCGGAGAGCGCGGGCCGTCAGGCGTCGACTCGGCGCCGCCGGCCCGGACCCCTGACGCCGTCGTCGAGGACGTGACGCGCCCCGAGCAAGGGGCGATCTACCGCCTCTCGGGTGACCGCAATCCGATCCACATCGATCCGGATTTCGCCAAGTTGGGCGGCTTTGAAAAGCCCTTTGTTCACGGGCTTTGCACATATGGCTTCGTCGGCCGCGCGGTCCTGAGCGAGCTTTGCGGCAACGACCCCGCCCGCTTCAAATCTCTCAGCGGGCGCTTTGCCGCTCAGGTCCATTTCGGCGACACCATAATAACGAAAATGTGGAACGCGGGCGACGGCATCGCTATCGTGCAGGCCGAAACCCAAAACGGCAACGTCGTCCTGTCTCAGGCCAGGGCGACATACAAGTCCTGACGGACGGGAATTGGTCAAAGTGAGAAAAATCTCAAACCACTTTGCTCATCTGCTTGAGCCGCTTGATCTGGGGTTTACGACACTCAGAAATCGCGTGTTGATGGGATCGATGCACACCGGCCTCGAAGAGATGCCGGACGGCTTCGAGCGGCAGGCCAGGTTCTTCGCAACACGCGCGAAGGGCGGTGTCGGAATTCTTGTCACCGGCGGCATTTCGCCGAACAGGGCGGGAAGGCTCGCGGAGCGCGCGTCGGTCATGACTGAAGACCTTGTTGAAGGTCATCGTGTGATTACGCGCGCCGTCCACGACGAAGGCGGGAAGATCGTTCTCCAGCTCCTGCATGCTGGCCGCTACGGCCGGCACACGGAACTGGTGGCGCCCTCCGCAGTCAGATCCCGCATCAACCCGCTTGTGCCCCGCGCCCTGAGCGATGAGGAAATCCTTCAGACTATCGAGGATTTCGGCACCGCCGCGGCGCTCGCCCGCGAAGCCGGATACGACGGCGTTGAAATCATGGGTTCGGAGGGCTATTTTCTCAATCAGTTCACTGCGGCGCGTACAAATCAGCGTACAGACGACTGGGGCGGTTCGGCTGAGAACCGGCGACGCTTGCCGGTTGAGGTCGTGAGGCATGTCCGCAAGCATTGCGGCATGGACTTCATTGTCGTCTACCGGATATCCGTCCTCGATCTCGTCGAGGGGGGAAATTCCTGGCCGGACGTCGCCGCCCTTGCAAAAGATGTCGAGGGGGCCGGAGCGAACATCCTCAACACCGGCATAGGCTGGCATGAATCGCGTGTGCCGACGATCGCTCATATGGTGCCACGCGGAGCTTTCACCTGGGCGATCAAGCGGCTCAAGGCGGAAGTCGCGATACCTGTGGTCGCTTCCAACCGGATCAATACGCCGGAGCAGGCGGAGCAACTGATTGCGGACGGACAGGCCGACATGGTTTCGCTCGCGCGTCCGCTATTGGCCGATCCCGATTTTGTCGCGAAAACGGCATCAGGCGCATCGTCGAACATCAATACTTGCATCGGCTGCAATCAGGCCTGCCTCGACAATGCCTTCACCGGACGGCTGACAACCTGCATGGTCAATCCTGCGGCATGCCGGGAAGTTGAATTCAAGATCGCGCCAGCAGCCAGAGGAAAGCATATCGCGGTCCTTGGCGCCGGCCCGGCGGGCCTTGCCTGCGCTGTGACGTCGGCCGAACGCGGCCACAAGGTGGCGCTATTCGAAGCCGACATCGAAATCGGCGGTCAGTTCAATCTGGCACGACGGATTCCCGGCAAGGAGGACTATGCCGAGACCATCCGTTATTTCAGGAACCGGCTCGACGAACTGGGTATCAAGGTTCGTTGCGGCCGGCCGGCTTCGCTCGCCGATCTGGGGAGCGGAGGATTTGACGAAATCGTCGTCGCAACCGGCGTTCGCCCACGCCGTCTCGACATTCCTGGTGCGGATCACCCGTCGGTCCTGACCTACATCGAGGCAATCACGAACCCCGCACACGTCGGCGCCGAGGTTGCCATTATCGGTGCCGGCGGCATCGGCTTCGACGTGGCGGCGCTCCTCTCGCACCCGCATGGCGCGCACGATCCGTCACAGCCCGACATTGAGAGATTTTCCTCCGAGTGGGGAATTGATTTGAGTTATACGCAACCGGGCGCATTGCTGGCCGCCAATCATCAATGGCCGTCCGTCCGCAAGGTTCATCTTCTCCAACGCAAGGCGCGCGACAGTTTCGGCGCTGGCCTGAGCAAGACGCGGGGATGGGCAAACTTCCTGGAGGTGATGTTCCGCGGCGTTACGATGACCGGCGATGTAACCTATCTGAAAATCGACGACGCCGGGCTCCACATCGAAGCAGGCGGCAAACCGCAGACGTTGAAAGTCGACACGATTGTCGTCTGTGCCGGGCAGGAATCGGCGGACGACGCGTTGTCGTTCGCACGGTCCCTGGGCAAACCCGTTCATGCAATCGGCGGCGTCGACAAGCCGCAGCAACTTGATGCGGTCAGGGCGATCGAGGACGGCACGCGCCTCGCGCGCTCTCTTTGAGGAAACAAATGAAAAAACGAGGGCGCGGCAAGAGACCATATGAAATCAGAGTTGTCGCATGAACACTAACATCCTCAAATCCGAACTACCCTCGGCGGCAACGGTAAAATCCGCGACCCGCGTTCTGGAAATTTTCGAGTATTTCGACGAAGTCAGACGCCCGGTGACGATTCAAGACGTGGCGCAGGCGCTGAGTTATCCTCATTCCAGCACGGCAGCTCTTCTGAAGAGCCTTGTCAGCCTCGGTTATCTGGAGCACGACGACCGGGGCAGGACTTTTTTTCCGAGCATCCGGATATCTCTGCTGGGAAACTGGGTGGAGGCCGAGGCGTTACCGATCCGGAATGTTCAGCGCCTTATGAGACGGCTTTCGGCCGATACGAAGTGCACGATCATCCTTGCTGCGCGTCTGGGAGGCCATGCTCAATATATAAAGGTGATTCAAGGCACGTCGCCCATCCGTTTTCATGTCAAGCCAAGCACCAGGCGAATGCTCGCTTTTTCGACGATTGGCCGCGTTCTGCTCAGCGAACTTCCCTTGCTCGAAGCGAGACGTTTGATTCAGGACGCCCTTGCCGCCATGCCGGAGCGGCGGGCATCAACGCAAGAGATCGAAGACGAACTGCAAAGAATCAGAAAACGCGGCTTCGCGCTTTACAGCGATCTCGTGACTCCGGGGGCCGCCATGCTGGCGATGCCCATTCCGACGGGTCCGTCCGGACGTCCGGTCGCCATCGGAATAGCCGCTCCCAAAGAGTATTTTCGCAGTCGCAAACAGACATTCACAGAGTTATTGAAAAACGCCATCGCCGAGCACATTTCACAAAACGGTCAAAGCCTTAAGGAGACCTTCGGCGACGTGGACCAGCTCGAAGTCGACGATGATATAGCGCCGTAATCATCCGAGCTTTGTATTCAGGAAGCCGGCCATCTCGTCGATCGCCGCCCGGCCTTCGCTCAAGACCGGCGCAAACCAGTGCCAGACATGAATCATGTTCGGCCAGACATGGAGGTCGGCGGATACGCCGGCCTCTTTCAATCTATCGGCCAGTAAATGGCTATCCGAGAGCAAAACCTCCGAACTGCCGACCTGAATCAGGAATGGCGGCAATCCCTTGAGATCGGCGTATACTGGCGATGCTAGAGGCATCCTGCGCGGGGTTGAAGTACCCAGATAGGCCGCCGTCCATAGCTCAAGATCAGCATGGCGCACCATCGGGTCCACATTCGCCTTCGCGCCGTAAGATGCGCCTTTGTTTTCAAGATTGGCCCAAGGCGAAATACAAACGGCTGCGGCCGGAAGTCTGAGACCGGCATCGCGCGCCGCAAGAAGCGTGGCGACCGTCAGACCGCCGCCAGCCGAATCTCCCGCCACGGCGAGCTTCGCCGGATCGACACCCGTCTCGATTAACCAGCGATAAGAAGCAAGTGCATCATCGACCGCAGCCGGAAATGGATGCTCTGGCGACCGTCTGTAGTCGATCAGCAGAACCCGACCATTCAGGGCAATCGCTATATGCGCCGCAAGATGGCGATGCGAGTCGAGAGAACCAAGCGCATAGCCCCCTCCATGCAGATAGAGCAAAACCCGCTTGCCGGCGCCGGCAGCCGGCGCCAGCCATTCGCCGGGGACCCCGCCGGCGGAAACCGGCGTGACTGTCACGCCTTCGGGAAGACCGAATGCTTTTCCGGCCTCGTCATACGAGGTACGAAAATCCTCAAGAGAACGAGCCTCCTCGGTCACAAGGCCCGTAAGCAGCTGACGAACGACAGCAAGTTCCTCAAGACTCATTTTTGCACGCCCTCCTCAGGCCGCCGCGCCATGTCGCAACAGACGGCCTGGCAAACGACCTTCGGCGCCCAACACGTCGACGCCATTGCGCCGGACCAATGTCCCGTTGACGACGACGGCCGAAATGCCCGAAGCATCGGAAATCAGCCGGTCTTCGCCAGCAGGCAGGTCGTAGACCCTGCGAAGGGAACTAGCGCCAACCGTTTCGGCGTCGAAGATCAGGACATCGGCGGGCATTCCCACAGCGAGGCGACCGCGATCCTTGATGCCGAACACCTCGGCGGGCCGCGAT
>PHEF01000102.1 GCA_002842875.1 Alphaproteobacteria bacterium HGW-Alphaproteobacteria-3
CGACATCGCCATGGTGATCGTGAGGCGATAGATCTGGAGATGCGGAGAGAGCGGCCTCTCTACGGCTTGTCGCTGTTCAGCCATCCGAAGAACCCCGTTTCGGGCAACAAGGAGATCGGCGGACCCGGACGGGCCCGCATGTGTTGTCTCGTTGTTTATCGCGCGGCGGCGCACATGGCAAATGTCCTGACGCCGTCATGGGAACCGTTTGCCTCCAGACCCCGCGCAAAGCGGTTTGCAGGAAAACGGGATGCGGCAAGTGCGCGGAAACGCTGGGGCAGCGGCGTTCCTGAGAAGCCTTCGCAACTAAGCGCGTGCCGGATGGACGGGCGGCTTCGCAACAGGGCAAGGCCATGACCGCGAAAGCGATTCCCGGATCTTTTTTCTGGAGAGACGCGAAGGTCAGCCGAGCGGCGCGCGCCCGACGGTTGCGGGCGGCACGCCGAAGCCGGTATCGAGCCAGTGCCAGACGGTCGAGCGCTCGATCCGGGCCAGGCCCGGCAGGTCGTCGTGAGGCTTCGCATCGAAATTGACGAAGATGACGATATGGTCCGCCGGCCCGCCCGATTTCGAGATCGGCAGGATCGTATATTCGTAGAGGATCGACTGGCCCTCCGCCGTGGTCGCGGGCGTCGCCTGCCAGAGGCCGCAGGGCTGACGGAGACAGGCCATCACGCAATCATGGGCGTATTCGCGGATCGCCGGATCGGCGAGTGTCAGATAGTCGGTCCCGGTCAGGTCGTAGCCGAAGAAGTCGCGAAAGCCCGATCCGGTGAGCCGGAAGGGAAGCGCGACCGCGTGCGGGTCCGGCTCGATGATCGCGAACCGGGTCGCGAAAGGCGCAAAGCGCCGCAGGCCGATCGCGCTGCGGGGCGGCACGTCGTGGCCCGCCCGCGCGGCTTCCCAGGCTTCCTCGAAGGCGATGCTCTCAGTCGAACGCATGTTCATGACGCCCGTGGATTGCGGATGACCGCCGGTCTCGAGGGAAAGCATATTGCCCAACTCCTTGCGCGCCAAATCTTTCAGCGGCGCGGCATCAACACCCAATAGTCGAGGTCGAGGATAACACCGTCCTCGTAGCCTTTTTCCTTCGCGCCCGGGAAATCGCCGCAGGGCCTGTCTTTCGTGGCGAAGGTGCGCAGCCGGAGCGCGCCGAGGTCGTCGCGCCCCTTCATCTCCGCCTTGTCGAGCACTTCCGACCAGGCGAACACCGTGTCGCCGGCAAAGCAGGGCGCGACATGGCGCCCGCCATTGATGCCGGCGACGAGAACGGCATTGCCGAGCCCGTTGAAGGAGAGCGCGCGGGCAAGCGAGATGACATGACCGCCATAGATGAGGCGGCGGCCGAAGCGGCCCTTTCCTTCCGTATACTGATTGAAATGGACCTTCGCGGTATTCTGGTAGAGCCGCGTCGCCATCATGTGTTCGGCTTCCTCGATCGTGATGCCGTCCACATGGTCGATCTTTTCGGCCACTTCGTAGTCGTCCCAGAGATGGGGCGAGCCCGACGCCACCGTGTCGAAGCCCTTGAAGGAAGTGCCTTGTGGTCCAACGAGATGCGCCGCACCGACGGCGGCGGGCAGATGCGGCACATCCTCTTCCGGCGCGGGCGAGGCGGCATGGCGCTTCCGGACCATCACCCAGCGCACATAATCGAGAACGATGTCGCCCTTCTGGTTGCGGCCCGTCGAGCGGACATAGACGACGCCCGTCTCGCCGTTCGAATTTTCCTTCAGCCCGATCACCTTCGATTCGCTCGACAGCGTGTCGCCGGGGAAGACGGGCTTGAGGAAGCGGCAATCGGCATAGCCGAGATTGGCCACCGCATTGAGCGAGACGTCCGGCACCGTCTTGCCGAAGACGATGTGGAAGGCGAGCATGTCGTCGACGGGCGCCGTGGCGTAACCGGTATGCCGCGCGACTTCCGCCGAGGATTGCAGCGAGAAGCGCGAACCGAACAACGCCTGGTAGAGCGCGACATCGCCTTCCGTGACCGTGCGCGGCGTCGCGTGATGCAGCACGCGCCCGACCTTGAAGTCCTCGAAGAAGTTTCCGGCGTTGGTCTTGGTCATGAACCTGCTCCTCAGGATGCCGTTTCGAGTTCGGCGATCGCATCCGCGATGGCGACGGTGCGCCGCGCGATTTCGGCGTGCAGGATTTCGACCATCTTGCCGTCGACCTTCAAGACACCCTTGCCTCGATTTTCCGGCAGCTCGAAGGCCTCGATGGTTTTCCGCGCGAAGGCAACCGTTTCCGGGTCCGGCGAAAAGATACCGTTGCAGGGGCCGACCTGGCTCGGATGGATGAGCGTCTTGCCGTCGAAGCCCATGTCGCGGCCCTGCTCGCAGATGGCGGCGAAGCCGTCCTCGTTCTTGATGTCGTTATAGACGCCGTCGAGGATGACGAGCCCGTAGGCGCGCGCCGCGATGAGCGCGAGGCCGAGCGAGGCGAGCATGGGCACGCGGTCCGGCGTATGCGCGGCGCGAAGCTCCTTGGCGATGTCGTTGGTGCCCATGACCCAGACGGACATGCGGCTGCCCGGCTCGCGCGCCTTGGCGGCGATCGCCTGGATGTTGAGCATGGCAAGCGGCGTCTCGATCATGCACCAGAGCTGGATGCCGCCCCGGGCGCCCGCTTCGGAGAGCGCATGTTCGGCGCGCTCGACATCGGCGGCGGAGTTGATCTTCGGCACGAGGATCGCGTGAGGGCCCGCGGCGACGGCCGCCGCGATGTCGGCCAGGCCCCAGGGCGTGTCGAGCCCGTTCACCCGGATGACGATTTCGCGCTTGCCATAACCGCCCTGTTTCGCGGCGGCGCAGACCTGCGCGCGCGCCTCTTCCTTGGCGTCGGGCGCGACCGCATCCTCGAGATCGAGGATCAGCGCGTCCGCTGGGATGTCCCTCGCCTTTTCAAGCGCGCGGGCATTCGATCCCGGCATGTAGAGGACGCTGCGGCGCGGGCGGGCGGCAAGTTCGGCCATGAAGGGTCTCCGGTTCGCGAGGAATTGCGGGGGGACACTATAAAGCCCGGCGCCGCCTGTGAAGCGGCAATGTGACGGGAAAGAGAGCTAGCTCGCGATCCGCTGGGGCAACTCGAGGATGCGGGCATGGGGCATGCGGATGGTGATGGTCGTGCCCTCGCCGGGCTCGGATTCGATGACGAGCGTCGCGCCATGCAGACGGGCAAGCGCACGCGTGAGCGGCAGGCCGAGGCCCGTGCCTTCGGTCGTGTAGATATTGCTGTCCTTGCCGATCTGGCGGAAGGGCTCGAGCGCAACGGGAATATCCTTCCGGGCCATGCCAATGCCCGTGTCGGAGACGCGGAACGCCATGCGCCCGTCCGGCTCCATGAAGGCGGCCAAGCCGATATTGCCGCCCTTCGGTGTGAACTTGACGGCATTCGAGACGAGATTGAGCAGGATCTGCCGGAGTGCCCGCTTGTCGGCCATGAGAAGCGGCAGGCTGTCCTCCACCCTGACCGTGAGAGCGACCCCCGCTTCCTCGGAGCGGTGGCGCATCATGCGCTCGCAGCTCGCGACAACATCGAGCACGTCGAGTTCTTCCTCATAGAGCTCGTAGCGGTCGGCTTCGATCTTGGAGAGGTCGAGAATGTCGTTGATGAGGCTGAGAAGATGGCTCGACGACTTGTGGATGTCGCCGACATATTCCTTGTAGCGCTCGTTCTCCACCGGCCCGAAAAGCTCGCCGTTCATGACTTCGGAAAAGCCGATAATGGCGTTCAAGGGCGTCCGGAGCTCGTGGCTCATATTGGCGAGGAATTGCGATTTCGAGGCATTGGCAAGCTCGGCCACGTCGCGCGCGTCGCGCAATTCGTTCGCGGTGCGCTCGCGGATGCGCACCTCGCTGTTGAACTTGTCGAGCACGAGATTGTAGCGGCGCGCCATTTCGCCCGCTTCCGTGAAGGGTTCGACATGGAGCGGCCTGGAGAAGTCGCCCCGCGCCGCCTGCCCCTCCATCGCGCCCAGCACGTCGAGCAGCGCGGAAGACGCGCCATGTTCGGCGATGTTGAGGCCGGTGCGCTCCGCATCCGACGAGACGCGCAGCGGCAGGAACCGGTCGACGATGAGAAGCACGATATAGGCGGTGCCGAAGGCGAAGACACCGGCGGCCGCGACGCCGAGCGCCTGCACGCCGAACTGTTCGAGGCGCGTGTGCCCGCCGGGAAAGATCGACTGCTCGCCGAACAACGCAACGGCGAGCGTGCCCCAGACACCGGCGGCGAGATGAACCGGCACGGCATCGACCGCGTCGTCGATTTCGAGCCGGGCGAGAAGCTCGCTTGCGAGATAGCAGACGAGGCCAGCGAGAATGCCGTTGAGCGAGACCTGCACTTCGGGAAGACCCTTGCGCAGCCAGCTGACGGTCGTGACGGCGATGCCGCCCGCCGCCGCCGCAAGCATCGTGTGGACGAGGATGTAGGGCACGCTCGAATTGAGCGCCAGCGTGGAGCCGCCATTGAAACCGAACCAGCCGATCCAGAGCAGGAACATGCCGAGCGTCGCCATCGGCATGTCGTGGGGCTCGATGCGCTTGCCATTATGGCCGAAGCGGCCGATGCGGGGCCCAAGCACGAGGATCGCGGCAAGCGCGATCCAGCCGCCGATGCTGTGGACGACGGTCGAGCCGGCGAAATCGACGAAGCCGCGCTGTTCGAGCCAGCCCGCCGCTTCGCCATCGAAGATACCGCCCCAGGCCCAATGGCCGAAGACGGGATAGATCATCATGGACAGGATCGCCGCCGTGATGACATAGCCGCGAAAGCTCATGCGCTCCGCGACCGCGCCCGAGACGATGGTGGTGGAGGTGGAGCAGAAGGCGAGCTGGAAAAAGAAGAAGACCATGATCCAGGTATTGTCGCCCAGCCCGCCCGCCGCGCCTTGAAAGGCGAAGTCCGACGCGCCGAAGAAACCGGAGACGCTGGCGCCGAACATGAGCCCGAAGCCGACAAACCAGAAGCCCATGCCCGCGACACAGAAGTCGAGCACGTTCTTGATCGCGACGTTGATGGAGTTCTTGGCGCGGACGAGCCCCGTCTCGAGACAGGCGAAACCCGCCTGCATCAGCAGCACGAGGACCGTGCAGATCAGAACCCAGATCGTATCGATCGACTGCGCAACGCTATCCACAACTCGCCCCCGGTGTCCGATGTGACGAAGCGAGTATCCGGGTAAAAGGTAAATTTTTCTTTCGGCGTGCTGCGGCGCAAAACGAAAAACGCGCGGAAATCCTGCACATATTTTGTGCAGGCTTTAGCGGGAGGTTAACGCGGGAACATCAGTGCACGGAGGAAAAGATTTCTCAGTTTCACCAAGCATCGTCATGGCCCGGCTCGTCCCACTGCCGTCCGGTTTAAATTTTCCCGGGCTGGTTCAAGGCTATGACTTTGCGAGCGAAACGCCTGTTCGCCAGCACTCGGGACTCGGAACCGCGAAATCGGGTTTACTGGATCACCCGGATGTTCCGATCGGCTCGGAATTCAGAAAGCCGGGCCGTTTTCAAAACCCAAAGCCGTCATGGCCCGCTTTATGCGGGCCATCCACGTCTTTGCGGCACGGAAGGCAGGAAAGAAAG
>PHEF01000103.1 GCA_002842875.1 Alphaproteobacteria bacterium HGW-Alphaproteobacteria-3
TATCTGACCGCAGGCGGACGTGGTGAAATGGTAGACACAAGGGACTTAAAATCCCTTTCGGGTAACCGAGTGTGGGTTCGAGTCCCACCGTCCGCACCATCAGCTCTGAGCCTGCCCAGAACCGCCCTTGGCCTTTATTCAGCAAGACCAGAGAAACGGTTGGTCGCATACCGGGTATGGCAGGCAACACAAGCATCGATCATCCGGCCAAAATGCTCCTGTTGCAGCGGCCTGTCCTTGGCGCGCGCCGCTTGCGCTAGCTCTGCGGAAATCTCGTGGAAGCCTCTGTCCATCTCTACAAAGTCCTCCGGGACCGCCGCCATGAGGTCGGCCTTGTCTTCCGGCGTCATCGATTGGCGCAGAATAAAGCTGTCGTGAATTCGCTGCGCCAGTGTCGCCACACGTTCATCGTCTCCCATCACCATTGCCGCCAAGATTTCCTGACTGGCCTCGTTGACCGACAGCATTTCCTTGCGGAGCAAGTCCTGAAGCTTTGGGGTGAGCTTTGGCGATACAGGTTCGGCATTCTGCGCCCATGCGAACCCGCCAAATGCAATGCACGCCGCAACAGCGAGCCTTGGCAGAAGCAGGCGGAGTTCCGAGTGTTTTTCAGGCATGGCAGTCACATTCTCTATGTCAGGTGTTCTGGTCGTCCAGCCGTCCGTCCCGCAAATGGAAAATACGGTCGAACCGGTCGAATATCTTCTCGTCATGTGTAACGGCGAGGATCGCTGCCTCCTGTTCGACGGCGACCTTGCGCAATAAATCCATTACGATCCCCGCCCGCTGGGAATCAAGCGCCGCCGTGGGTTCATCGGCAAGGATGATCCGGGGCCGATTGGCAAGGGCGCGGGCAATCGCCACGCGCTGCGCCTCACCGCCGGATAGATTGGCGGGCATGGCGTCCTTGCGGTGCCCGACTTCCAGATAGTCCAGCAGCTCAATCGCCCGCCGTTTCGATTCATCCTTGTCGAACCCGGCCAAACTGAGAACTACGGCGACGTTGTCGGTACTGCTGAGGAAGGGCAGCAGATTGTGGAACTGGAAAATGAAGCCGACTTTCTCCAACCGAAGTTTGCGTAGATCGGATCGCAGCCAACGCCCGTCATAGACAACCTCGCCATCAAGGTTCAACCAGCCGGTGCTGGGCTCCACGATGCAACCGATGACGTTCAGTAGTGTCGTTTTCCCCGATCCGCTCGGTCCAAGCAATGCCACCACCTCGCCAGGATGGACCTCCAAACTGACATCGCGCAGGGCATCGACGCGGGTGTCACCTTCGCCGAAATGCTTCGAGACATTCCGCACATGGACAAGCGGCATTTCGCTTTGGGGATTGATCATTGCTAGCTCCCCAACGCTGTTGCCGGATCGACCTTGAGCGCAAGCCGCACGCCGAGAGCGCTGGAGAGGACGCAGACAAGGATCACTGCCGCCGCAAGCGCGAGCCCGTCTTCGGGCTGGAGCACGACGCGGCGCGGGAAATAATCCTTGATGGTCGTGATTAGCAATGCGCCGAAGCCGAAGCCGACCGTTCCCATCGCAAGGGCCTGCTGCAAGATAAGCCCGACTATAGTGCGGTCCGGCGCGCCAATCAGCTTGAGAGTGGCGATCTCCCGTAGTTTGTCCATGGTCATCGTGTAGAGAATCAGTGCGATGATGACAGCCGATACGATCAACAAGAGTGCCGTAAACAGCCCGATCTGCTTGCGCGCGCGTTCAACAACGGAACGCGTCAAGATGAGCTCCTGTTCGACTTGGCTCATGGCCGCAAGGTGTTTCCAGCGCCGCGCCGCTTCAGCCACGCTTTCCGGCGACACATTGGGCGAGACACGGGCGATGACGGCGTTGATCGTGTCTGTGTCGCCGGGGCCGGTGCCTCGGGCGATCTCCCGCCGTGCCGCCGGCGGGGCTAGTTCGAACTGGAGCTGCTGCGAATCTTTCAGCGTGATGTAGATAACCGGATCGCCGCCGGATGATACCTGATCATCGGTCATGCCGACGACGGTGAAGGTATCGCGGCTCAGCTCCACGCGACTGCCGAGCGACAAGCCAGTTCGCTTGTCGGCGACCATTTCATAATGGCTCCGGCCAATCGGTCGCCCGGCGGTGATCCGATCCGGCCCGCCCGGGCGTCCGGGCTCATAACCGACGACATAGAGGCGAAGTTTTTCATTGCCGTGTCGTGTCTCGACAGACTGGTAGGTCACGCTGCCCGCAGCGCTGACGCCCTGAAGGCGCGCAATGGCCTCCCGCGTATCGCCTGGAATGCGCGATGATTCTGCAAATGGGCCGCGCGTACCCGACTCCACGACCCAGACATCGACAACAGGCGTGCGGACCAGCGTCAACGCGTCTTCGACCAGCCCCCGGTAAATCCCGATCATCGACAGAACCACGCCTAGCAGCAAGCTCAACCCGAAACAGGTGAGCAGAAAGCGCCCGAGATTGTGCCGGACATCCCGGTAGGCCAAGTTCATGGCTGCGTACCTTCTTGTACCTTGGCTGCGCGGCCTTCACGCAAGCCCGGCCGCAGCGCGGTGACGGCATGCGCCCCTTTCGGCAGGCCGCCTGTGATTTCAAGTTGGGAATCGAGCGTTCTGTGACCAAGCGTGACTTCGCGGCGGCGTAGTTCGCCATCCTCCACGGTCCAGAGCGTGCCTTCGGTTCCATCGAAATCCTCGACAGCCGTTTCCGGCACCAAAAGCGCTTTATCGAGGTTGCCAGTCGTGATGAAGATTTCGGCCTGTTCACCGAGATGGAAGCTGTCAGGGCAGCGGTCGCAGGCGATATAGACACGGCGCTCTTCGCTTACCCGGTCACTTTCAATGCCGATGCGGGTCACGTGCCCCTCAAAAATTTTCCGCGGCAGGGAACGAAGGCGAACCTCGGCCGGTTGTCCAACCCGCAGATCGCCCGCCCGCGCTTCATCGACATAGGCCAGCGCCCAAACAGTTTCCGGGACCACCAGCGTGAAAAGCGCTTCACCGGGACTCAGGACCGAGCCAAGTTCTTTATGACGCTGGACGACGATAGCGTCATAGGGAGCTCTGAGTACGTGATGATCCAGAAGCACTTTCTCCACGTCAAACTGCGCGCGGGCGTCTTCAAGAGCGGCCTTTGCAATGTCAACGTCGCTGATCGCCACGGCTAATTCGGCGGCAGCCACGTCTTGCTCCATTTGCGCTTCTTCGGCGGATTCGACCGACACTGTCTGCCGGGCGAAGAGTGTCTGTTTGCGCTTGTTCGTCTGTTTCTTCTGGGCAAGAACGGCGCGCGCTTTGCCGACGGCGGCTTCCGTCATTTTGACTTCTGCTTCGGCATTGAGCACTCCGGCTTTGGCTTTGGCAACACGGGCTTCCTGTTCAGCGCTGCGTAGGCGCGCCAGGACATCGCCCTTTTTCACACGGTCGCCATGATCGGCATTCAGTTCGACAAGCGCGGCGCCGACCTCAAAGCCGATCTTAGAGAGGATGCGCGCCTCTATCGTGCCGAGGCCGAAGACCTTCACCGGTACGTTTTCGGCAGGCCGCGCGACCTCCACCGGCAGCGGACGGATAAACATCAACAAGAAAACGGCCGTCACGACAGTACCGATCCCCAACAGGGGCAAAAGATACCGGAAAAGACGTTTTTTCATGATGCGCCCCTTTCTTCATTAGCGCCTGCACTTCCAAAAGCGAGGCACTTGAGTTGTAGTTCAAGAAGGCGGTTTCCTTCTTCTGTCAGGTCGAAGCTCCGGCCACTGATGGACCATCTCACGGCAAGCCCCTGCACCAATCCGATGATAAGGAAGGCGGCATCGTCGGGATCGAGATCGTTGCGCAGCTCACCGGCTGCGCAGGCTTGTGCCACATGACCGGCGATCATTTTGTGGAGGCGGCTCATGAGCCCAAAAAAGGCTGTGCGGAGGCCCTTGTTCTTGGTGTGCAGCTCCCGCGAAAAAAGGATGGAGGGGATCGCGGGCGTTGACTGAATCAAGCGCAACTGTGCATCGATGAGCGCGCGTATCCTGTCCGTGGACGGGGCGTCTCCGCTTTGGGCTTTCTTCCAGCGCGTCTCCATCATCGACCCGACGCGCGCGGCAACCGCCGCCCATAAATCCTGTTTCTTCGGAAAGTGCCGGAATATCCCCGGCTGGGTCAGCCCCACTGCATCCGCAATTGTCTCGGTCGTCAGCCGGTCAGGCCCAAGCTTGTCGGCCAGACGAAGGGTAGCGTCTACGATTTCAGCCTTGCGGGCTTCGGCGGATTTGCGGACACGCATCAGACATGATCCTAGTGAGTGCTCAATAACTAACTAGGATCATGTCGGGTGTTTGTCAATTCACCAACTTCCATACCCGATGACTATAAGGAAAAATCGCTCTGCACATTGTACAAAGGCGAGATATGAAGCATTTTGGGGCCTCGAAGGCTGATTGCCACAAGGCTTTTCGAATGAAGACGGCGGTCCCGAGGGGCCGCCGTTTTTCTTTGTGCCGCAACGCTCAAGCAGGCATATGCACCAGCTTTCGCGCCGCTCAGGCGTGCGCGGGCTCGTGGTAGAGCGCCTCGGCGGGGCGGCTCTCGTCTTCCTTGAGGGCGGGATCGAAGGTGTAGAGCGTCGAGCAATAGCCGCAGACGATCTCGTTTTCGCGGCCCATGTCGAGGAAGACATGCGGATGATCGAAGGGCGGCTTGGCGCCAATGCATTCGAACTCGCGCACGCCAACACGGATTTCGCGGACGCCCGCCTCGTTGCAGAATTTCGGTGTCTTGCCGCCCGCCATGTCGCGCACTCCCTGATGCCGGAAACCACCGGAAACTAGAGCGCGCCGGTCCCCTTCGCAAGCGCTTCGAGGCACGCAACCGTTACGGAACCGTGACAAAACAGGCGGCGGCCAAGCGGTTGAAAGCATTGGGCTTTTATTTATCCCCGGCTGACTGTCACGCGAATGTCATCGAACTGTCACAAACGGCATTCTTGTCCCCGGGGGCGGGGACAGTTTTGATTTTCTTGTCCCCGGGGGCGGGGACAAGTTGACCGCGCGGCGGGGAGATTTTTTGTTTTCTTGTCCCCGGGGCCGGGGACAAGGCCTGTGGCAACCCTGTTGCCACAGCGGGGACAAGGGCGATGCGGCCGCGCCACGCGGGAGGGTGGCGGCGCGGCGGGACGAAAAAACTTTTCCCCGGTTTCGGGGCGGGGCGCGAAAGGGCCGGATTCATGACATGTTTCCCTGTTGGGCTCCCTCGTGACGGGCGGCGCGCGGGCATCGCGGCGGCGCCTGTTCAACCGGTCATCATGGAGCCGGGGCGCGGGGGCGGGGACAAGTCCGGGCGCGGAAAAGCGGCGGCGCGCGCGCCCGGAAAACCGGGGCGGGGCCGGGGATAAGCCCGGATCGCGACTGTCACAATCGAGGGTAGAAAATTTGTGCCCGGTTTCGGGGGGATCGCCCTGCCGATTGAGGGATGCGTCCGGCTCCCCGAGCCAGTAGCTTCACTCGGGATCAAAACTGACGATTCGAAGGATGTCCGGTGGCGGATAGTGGGCTTGTATACAGGGGCAGCTTGTTCTCGTTGGATTTCCTCAACGAGGCGATCCGCAACCTGCCGGAATGGAAAGCCATCGACGACGATGCGGTCATTGCGTTTCGCGATGATCTGACAAGTATTCTTTCCCGGTTCCCAACCGACAAATCTCCGAACGAGAGCCAGACCGAAGATGATCTGATCTGGCCAGTGCTTCAGCGTCTCGGCTGGACGGCGTCCCTGCGGCAGCAGAACCTGGCGGCCAAGGGCCGCGACGACGTTCCCGACGGTATCCTGTTTGCGGACGATGACGCGAAGGCCCGCGCCAACGCCCATGCCGCGCAACTGAAGAGCTACGAGTTCGGTCTTGCCATCGTGGAGTCGAAACGATGGGGCCGGCCTCTCGACAGGCGCTCCGGATCGCGCGGCGAAGAGCTGGCGCCGTCAACGCAGATGTTGCGGTATCTCCGCCGCGTGGACGACCTGACTTCCGGCGAACTGCGGTGGGGCATCCTCACCAATGGTGCCAACTGGCGGCTTTACTATCAGGGCGCCCGATCCGTTTCCGAACAGTTCTTCGAGGTCGATCTGTCTGCTGTGCTCGGAATTGAGGGACGAGATGGCGGCCTCTTCGCGCTGGATGAAGATGAGAAGCTGCATGCGCTTCGCGTCTTCATGCTGGTCTTCGGCAGGGACGCGTTCCTGCCGGGGGCGACGGACGAGCGGACGTTCCATCAGCGCGCCCTGGACGAGGGGCGTTTCTACGAGCAGAGGGTGGCCGGGAGCCTGTCCTCGCTCGTTTTCGAGAACGTCTTTCCCGAACTCGTGAAGGCGATTGCGAAATCGGCACCCGAGGCTTCTCTGGACGAGGTTCGGGACGCGGCGCTTATTCTTCTCTATCGCCTGCTGTTTCTTCTCTATGCGGAAGACCGCGACCTGCTTCCGGTTCGCGATGCGCGCTACGACGACTATGGATTGCGCGACAAGGTACGCGGCGAAATCCGCAAGCGAAAGGATGCGGGGGACACTTTCTCAAGCTCGGCAGCGCGCTACTGGAGCACGGTGCAGGATCTTTCCCGCGCCATCGACAAGGGCGATGCCTCTATCGGCCTGCCGCCTTACAATGGCGGGTTGTTCGATGGGACGAGAACGCCGCTTCTGGAAACCGTCCGCATTCCGGACGATGTCATGGCCGACGTCATCGACAGGCTTTCTTTCGAGCAGACGGAAGATGGCCGAAAATACATCAACTATCGCGACCTCAGCGTGCAGCAACTCGGCTCCATCTACGAACGGCTGTTGGAACATGAAGTGCGGGTCGAGGGTGACGAGATTGTCATCCGCCCCAATATTTTCGCGCGCAAGGGCTCCGGCAGCTACTACACGCCCGACGATCTTGTCCAATTGATCCTGAGCGAGACGCTGGAGCCATTGATCGAGGAGCGGATGGGGCTGTTTCGCCGCAAGGCGGAGGAACTCGCAAAGGACAAGAGGCCTCCGGCCTACAAGACAGGCGCGCTCAAGCAATTCGATCCGGCGGAGAAGCTGCTTGAGATTCGCGTCTGCGATCCGGCGATGGGTTCGGGGCACTTTCTCGTTTCGCTTGTGGACTATCTCACCGACAACGTGATTGCCGCGATGGCGGAAGCAGAGCTGGCGGCGGAGTGGGCGACGGAAGAGGCTCCTTACGTTTCGCCGCTGGCGGAGCGCATCGACAAGATACGCTGGACCATCCTGCACAATGCCGAAGAGAAGAAGTGGACCGTTGACCCACTGCAACTCGATGACCGGCACATCGTGCGCCGCATGGTGCTGAAGCGCTGCATCTACGGCGTCGACAAGAACCAGATGGCGGTGGAGCTCGCGAAGGTTTCGCTCTGGCTGCATACTTTCACCGTCGGCGCTCCGCTCTCCTTCCTCGACCATCATCTGCGCTGCGGCGACTCGCTGTTCGGCTCGTGGGTGCGCCCCGCGATGGACCGGCTGACGGAGTGGGGCGGACTCATGCTTCACAGCACTCTCACCAAAGCCAAGACCGCCGCCACTTCCATGCAGACCATCGAGGGGCTGACCGATGCGGAAATTGCAGAGGCGCATCGTTCCGCCGACATTTTCGAAGGCGTGGTCGAGATGACGCAGCCGCTCGACACGCTGTTGTCGATGGTTCACGCGCTCGAATGGCTGGGGCTCAAGGACAAGGCCGACATGGCCGCCGTTCAGGAATGGCTGAATGACGGTTTCGGCGAGGTCGTCGACGTGGCGGCGGGAAAGAAGAAGATCAAGATTCCGCCACCGCCGCCGCCACTGTCCGACGTGGAAAAGGCCAAACAGGCAGAGTCGAAGAAGAAGAGCTACAGCCCCCACGAGATGGCGACGCGCTTTTCGGACCTGCTCGCGAGAGCGCGCGAGCTGATCGAGGAAGAGCACTTTCTCAACTGGCAGGTGGCCTTTCCCGGTGTCTGGACCGACTGGGAGAGCGGCGAGCGCAAGGGCGGTTTCGATGCCGTGATCGGCAATCCGCCGTGGGACCGGATGAAGCTGCAGCAGGTGGAGTGGTTCGCGGCGCGCAAACGCGAAATAGCGATGGCGCAGCGCGCTTCGGACCGCGCAAAGATGATCGCGAAGCTGGAGAAGGACGGCGATCCGCTGGCGACCGATTACGTGAAGGCAAGCGCGCGGGCGGAAGCGGGCGCGCGCATGGCGCGGGAGGGCGGTGACTATCCGCTACTTTCGGGCGGCGACATAAATCTCTATTCGCTCTTCGTGGAACGTGCGCTTTCTCTGGTGAAGCCGAAAGGCATGGTGGGACTCCTGACGCCTATAGGAATTGCAACCGACAATTACGCTGCTCAGTTTTTCTCCGATTTAGTTGTAGGAAATAGGGTCAAGGCATTTTTCTCGTTTGAGAATAAAAAAGGTTGGCTGTTTCCCGACGTTCATCCGGAGGAACAGCCCTCTATTTTAGTGTTTAGCAAAGCTGCGTCGAAATTTCGCTCATTCAAATTTTGCGCGAGAGTCTCAAGTTGGAGTGACTTTTTCAATTCGGATCGTCAATTCATTTTGGAGTCGGCTAGCATTGCAAATATCAATCCCAACACCGGGACGATGCCTCTTTTTCGAAATCGACGCGACGCATCGGTTCTAACTAAAATCTACGATGCCCTTCCTGTTCTTGTAAGGCGACGGAATGGCGAAGAGGAAAAAACATGGGATGTTGTCTATCGAGCGTCCTTTCATATGACCAATGACTCGGCGCATTTCAGGACAAGATCAGAACTGGAGGAGCTTGAGAAGGCGTACCCATTGGCGGGCGCTCGCTGGGGCAGCCCGTCAGGGATCTGGGTGCCGTTGTTCGAAGGAAAGTCGATTCAACTTTTCAATCACAGATACGCAAATATCCGCGCCAGCTCCGGTGGTGTGAGCGGGCAAGGCGTTGCAGAACCGCTTTCAACTACACAGTTGGCGAACCCTGATGTTGTCGGGCAGCCGCGATACTGGGTGAACGAGAGTGAGCTTGCTAGCTGGCGGCAGCCATGGGTTCTTGGTTTTAACGACGTGTGTAACACAAACAATGCAAGAAGTGTAATTGTGGCGTTGATTCCGACGATTGCTTGCGGCAACACGTTGCCAATGTTCGTACCAAGTAACCAGCGACGCCGCGTAACGCTGGAATTGCTTGCGGGAAATTTGGGTTCGTTGGTTTGCGACTACATAGCGCGCCTGAAAATTCAATCAAGACACCTGAACAAGTACATTGTTGAACAGCTTCCAGTCGTGCCTCCTGCGACCTACGACAAGATCAAATTCGGCAAGAAAACAGCGGGCGAACTCGTGCGTGAGGCCGTGCTGGAACTGACCTATACGGCGCATGACATGGCGCCCTTCGCGAAGGACATGGGGCATGTGGACAGACAAGGCGAGGTGCTGCCGCCCTTCAAATGGGACGAGGCGCGGCGGCTGAAGCTGCGCGCGAAGCTCGACGCGATCTATTTCCACCTCTACGGCGTCACCGACCGGGACGACATCCGCTACATCTATTCGACCTTTCCCATCGTGGAGCGGGAGGAGACGGAAGCCTATGGACGCTATCGCTCCCGCGACCTCTGCCTCGCATGGATGAACGCTTTGAAGGCGGGGGATACAGAGGCGGAGATCGACCTCTAGGGAGAGGGGTCAAGGGCGGTTTTTTTGGGGGGGCGAGAAAGGGTTTTTGCCGGACGCCGCTTTGCGGCTTCTGGATTGCCGCGCCTCGCTGGCGCGAGGCTCGCAATGACGGGGAGGGGGCGGGGGCGGGGGGACTCAGGTTGCTGCCGTTGGCTGCCTGCCCCCGCCCCGAAAAATCCGAATGGATTTTTCGACCCGCCCCCAAGGGCGGGTGGGAAGAGAGGGCGGTGTTTTGGGGGGCAAGAAAGGGTTTTTGCCGCGCGAGGCTCGCAATGACGGGGAGGGGGCGGGGGCGGCGTTATGGGGTGTGGGGGAGGAGGGGCTTGCGCCCCCCACCCGGGAAATCCGCGGGGTCCGCGAATTTCCCGGCCTCCCCGCGAGGGGGAGGCGGAGGATTGTCTGCGTTTCGCCAACCGCCTCTCAATCTTACGATTTTGTGAGGAGGGGGGCGCCGGTTGCGCTTGGTTCTGCCGGGCGTGACCGGCATAATCGCCGCAACTGATTTAATGTCAGACAAAGCAACATATCGGAGAGGGCGAGCGGGCCGGAGAGCCTGCCGCGATCCGGGAGGAGATCTGAATGCCGAATGCGGCCTCGACGGGTCATGCGCCCGTTTCGCGCTGGAAGCTCTTTTCGTTCGCCGTTCCCGCCGTGCCGATTTCGGCCATGGGGCTGCCGCTCGTCGTTCACCTGCCGCCCTTCTATGCGGGCACGTTCGGCATCGGGCTGACGACGGTCGGCGCGATCTTCATGCTGGCGCGGTTCTGGGATGTGTTCACCGATCCGGTGCTCGGCATTCTCTCCGACAAGTTCGAGACGCGGTGGGGCAGGCGGCGGCACTGGATCGTGCTGTCGGTGCCGATCATGATGCTGTCGGTCGTCATGATCTTCATGCCGGCGGGCGGGGTGACGCCGAATTATCTCATCTTCTGGCTGTTCGTGCTCTATGCCGGCTGGACGCTGCTCACCATTTCGCACATGAGCTGGGGCGCGGAGCTGACGCCGGACTATAACGAGCGCTCGCGCGTGCAGGGCGCGCGGGAAGTGGCGCTCATTCTCGGCATGGTGTTCGTGCTGACGCTGCCGGTGCTGATCGATCAACTGAAGCCGGAAAATGTCGCGGCGGCGCGCGTCGCCTCGATGGGCTGGTTCGTGCTGATCCTGCTGCCCATCACCGTGGGGCTCGCGGTCTGGCAGGTGCCCGAGCGGCCGACGCCGACGCCGGTTCATGTGCCGTTCGGGCAGGCGGTCTCGGCGCTGGTGCAGAGCCGCCCGCTGCAGATCGTGCTGGCGGCCGATCTGATCGGCGGGGTGTCGGGCGGGCTCGTCGCCTCGATGTTTATCTTTCTCGCCGACGACGCGCTGAAGCTCGGGCAATATTCGAGCATGATGCTGCTCGGCTATTTCCTTTCGGGCGTCTGCTTCATTCCGCCGATGCTGTGGATCAGCCGCAAGATCGGCAAGCACCGCGCGGCGGCCTATTCGGCGCTGTTCAACGCGGTGACGATTCCGCTGATCCTGTTCGTGCCGCAGGGGGAACCGGCGATCGCGCTCGGCGTGTGGGTGCTGCTCGGCGTCAACATGGCGGCGGGGCCGTTCCTCTTCCGCTCGATCATGGCGGATGTGGCCGACCACGACACGGTGATCACGGGCCAGCACCGGACGGGGCTTTTCTATTCGATGCTGACATCGACGAGCAAATTCGGCGCGGCCATCGCGATCTTCCTTGCCTATGCGCTGCTCGACAGGATCGGCTTTCAGGCGGGCGGCGACAACACGGCGGATGTGCTCGACAGTTTGCGCGCCGTCTATGTCTGGCCGGCGACGGTCATCAGCGCGGCGGTGTTCGGCATTTTGTGGTTTTTCCCGATCGACCAGGCGGCGCAGCAGGCGAACCGCGCGATCCTGGAAGCGCGCGGGCTCGAAGCGGCGGCGGCGGCCATTGCCACGCGCACCGGCGCGCCTTCGGACGCGCAGTCTTCCGGCGTGGCGGCGGACTGAGCATGGCGATGTTTTCGTCAGGGGGCGTGGAGATCGCCTATGAGGTTGCCGGCGAGGGGCAGCCGATCCTGCTGGTGCATGGCTTTTCGGCGACGGCGGACGACAACTGGGTGCGCACGGGCTGGGTGCAGGCGCTGACGCGGGCGCGCTTCAAGGCGGTGACGTTCGACCTGCGCGGGCACGGGGCGAGCCGGAAGCTTCACGATCCGGCGGACTACACGACGGCGAAGATGGGCGGGGACGCGATTGCGCTTCTCGATCATCTGGGCATCGAACGCGCCGACCTGATGGGCTTTTCCATGGGCGCGGGGATCGCGCTGTGGCTGGCGGCGCGGCATGGCGCGCGCTTCGGCAAGGTGGTGCTGGCGGGCATTGGCGGCAAGGCGCTGGAGCCCTCGCGGGCGGGCAATGCCGTCGCCGAGGCGCTCGAAGCCGCCGATCCCTCCACCGTCGAGGACCGCTCGGCGCGCGCCTTCCGGCTTTATGCGGAAAATCTCGGCCAGGATTTGCGCGCGATCGCGGCCTGCGCGCGGGCGCCGAGGCGCAGCGCCGAGGCGGGCGAGGGCGCGGCGGAACTTGCGGGCGCGGTCCGCAACGAGACGCTCGCGATTGCCGGCGCGCGCGACGACCTGGCGGGCGACCCGCGGGCGCTCGCGGCGCTCATGCCCCATGCGCGGGCGGAAATCATTCCCGGTACGGACCATATGTTCGCGCTGCCCAACCCGATGTTCAAGGGCGCGGTGATGGATTTCCTGACCGGCTGGAGCGAATAGGCGGCCTTCACCAACTGGCGGAACGAGAACAGAGTATGTCCGACAAGCGTTTGTCTTCGTGGCGGCTCGCGGCCTTTTCGGGGCCGGCCATTCCCATCGCCGCGCTCGGCCTGCCCATCGGCGTCTACCTGCCGCAATTCTATGCCGGGCCGATGGGGCTCGGGTTTGCGACGGTCGGCACGATCTTCATGCTGGCGCGGCTCTGGGACGTGGTCACCGACCCGATGATGGGCATGATCTCGGACAAGTTTCCCTCGCGCTGGGGGCGGCGGCGGCACTGGATCGTGCTGTCGGTGCCGATGCTCGTCATCTGCGCCTGGATGGTGTTCGTGCCGAGCGCGCCGGTGACGCAGGGTTATCTCATCGGCTGGCTGTTCTTCCTCTATATCGGCTGGACGATGCTCACCATTTCGCACATGGCCTGGGCGGCGGAACTTTCCGGCGACTACAACGAGCGTTCGCGCATCCAGGGCTTCCGCGAGGCGTTCCAGCTTCTCGGCGTGCCGCTGGTGCTGCTGGTCCCAGCGATCATCGAGCGGATCGGCGCGGAGAACATGGAGACGGCGCGCGTCGCCTCGATGGGCTGGTTCATCGTGCTGCTGCTGCCGGTTGCCGTCGGGCTCAACATATTCTTCGTGCCGGAACGCAAGGCGACGCCGCAACCGCCGATCTCGTTTGCGGCGGCACTGAAGCCGATCTTCCGCAACGCGCCGCTCCCGCGGCTGCTCGCGGCGGATTTCCTGAGCGGCTTCGCGGGCGCGGCGCTTGCCTCGATGTATATCTACGAGGCGAGCTATGTCTGGGGCATCGGCTCGGTCGCGAGTTTCCTGCTGCTGCTCTATTTCTTCGGCGGCATCGCCTTCATCCCGATGGTGCTGAAACTCAGCTACCGCATCGGCAAGCACCGCACGGTAGTGGCGGCGGGCATATTCAACGTCCTCTTTCCGCCGGTGATTTTTCTCATTCCATACGGCAACGTCTATGTCGCCTCGCTGGTGCTTGTTTTCCTGGGGATGAATGTCGGCACGACGACGACGCTCTACCGCTCGATGATGGCGGATGTGGCCGATATCGACGAGTTCGAGACGGGGCAGCGGCGGACCGCGCTGTTCTATGCGCTGCTGACGCTGACGCAGAAGCTCGGCGGCGCGGTGGCGGTCGGCGTCGTGTTCTGGACGCTGGCGCTGATCGGCTTCGTGCCGAAGCAGGGCGAGAACACCGAGGCGACGCTGATGGGTCTCTCTCTCGTCTTTGTGGCGGTGCCGATGATCTGCAATGCGCTCGTCGCACTCATCATGGTGAAGTTCCCCATCGGCCTGAAAGAACAGGCAGAGCTGCGCCGCAGGCTCGACGAACGCTTTGTCGAGGAGGTGGAACTGACGGAACGGCCGCCGAACCTGCCGTGAGGAAGAGGCTTCAGTAGTCCGTCAGGCAGGGAAAGGCATCGGTCATCGCCTGCATCATGGCGCTCCCGTATGGCTCCTCCGCCCACCAGGGATCGCGGGCGAGCTCACTCAGGCGGGCGATCATCATGTCGGCCGCCTTGTTGTGCTCGAGCGGAATGCAGACCGGCTCCGGATTGCGGGAGAGCTTCATGCCCGACAGGATGAAGTCGTTCATATAAGCGCGGCAATCGTCGGGATAGTCGTCGCATTCGACGATAAACGTCCGCAGCGACTCGTCGTCCGGTTCCTCCGCCTGCGCGCTGGCGATCAGGCCGGCGAATGCGAGTACGGTGGCGATTGATCCACAGACCGTCTTCATTTTACCCGACCCCCATTTCCGGCCCATACCGGCTGAGCGAGCGTGCGCGCGCGGCCGGGGGTGCGTCAAGGTTTCTTCCGGGGGCGCGTGCCTACATGCAGCCGCAGCCGCCGATGTTTGTTGCGCCGTCCGGGTCGTAGGCGGCGGCGACGGAGCGGGCGGAGCCTTCTGCCGTGGCGGCGAAGTCGGCCTTGGCCTTTTCGCGCATGACCGCGTCGGTCATGTAGTCGATGGCGGTCATGGCGAGCGCCTTGGCGCCGTCGAGGCAGGCCTTGTCGCCCAATTCGGAGGCGGCCCATTTCGCGAATTCCGGATTGTGGATCACGACATGAGGCGGTGCCGACGCGATCATCGGGTGGATCGAGGGTACGCGGTGGCTGACATTGCCCATGTCGGTGCTGCCGGCCGAACCTGACGGCATTTTCGACAGCGGGAAGAAATCGCGGCCGAGCGCGCGGGCGTTCGCCTCATAGGCATCCGCAATGGGCATGCTGGTCTTGAGGTCGAGATAATCGGCTTTCGCCCATTTGATCTCGGCCGTGCAGCCGGTGGCAAGCGCGCCCGCCTCGAAGCAGGCCTGGACGCGCTTTTTCAGCGGCGCGAGGTCTTCCGCGCTCGCGGCGCGGACATAGAAGAGGCCGGAAGTTTCGTCCGGCACAATGTTTGGCGCGCTGCCGCCCTTCTTGATGATGCCGTGGACGCGTTCGGTCGGCTTGATGTGCTGGCGGAGCTGCGCAATCGCCTGATAGGCGGTGATGAGCGCGTCGAGCGCATTCAATCCCATATGCGGCATGGCGGAGGCATGGGCCGAGCGGCCGCGATAGGTGACAGACACTTCCGAGACGCAGATGCAGGGCATGGTGATGAGGTCGACGCCAGCGGGGTGGACCATCATGGCGGCATCGACGCCGTCGAAAGCGCCGTCCTGCGCCATCAGTTCCTTGCCGCCGCCTTGTTCCTCGGCGGGCGTGCCGAGATAGCGGACGCGGCCGGGCAGCCTGCCGTTCAGTTTTGCGAGCGCGAGCGAGGCGCCGAGGCCCGTGGTGGCGATGATGTTGTGGCCGCAGGAATGGCCGATGCCGGGAAGGGCGTCCGGCGGTGAGGATGCGCGCCGCCTCGTGCTCGTGAAAGGCAAGCTCGGGTTTGCCGTGGATTTCGTGGCTGACGGCGAGAAGCTCCGCCGACATGGCGTCGATCGCATCGCAGACTTCGCGCTTCAGGGCGGCGGCATCGGTCATTCTCTTCTCCCGGTGTTTCGATTGAGCCTAGACCGTTGCGGCGAGGTTTTCCAGCCGAGGTAGCCAAGGCTAGACTGCGCCTTGCGAAAGGAAGCGGCATGGAATTCTTCGAGGCGGATGACGGTGTGCGGATTGCCTATGCGGTGGCGGGGGAGGGGAGCCCGGTGCTGCTGGCGCATGGCTTTGCCTCGACGCATGAGGTGAACTGGGTTGCGACAGGCTGGGCGAAGGCGCTGACGGGAGCCGGATACCGCATCATCATGCCGGACATGCGCGGGCATGGCGCAAGCGGCAAGCCGCGTGACGCGCATGCCTATACGCTTTCGGCGATGGCGGGCGATCTCGTGGCGCTGCTCGATCATCTGGGCGAGCCGGGCGCCGACCTCATGGGGTATTCGATGGGGGCGATGGTTTCGCTTGTGGCGGCGATGGAATTTCCCGAACGCTTCGACCGGATCGTGGCGGCGGGCGTGGGGGCGAAGCTGCTCGACCCGAAGCGGGATCCCGGGCCTGTGATCGAGGCGCTGCTGATGGACGACCCTTCGGGCATCGCGGACAAGGGCGCGCTTCTCTTCCGGACTTTCGCCGACCAGAACGGGCAGGACAGGGAGGCGCTTGCGGCCTGTTTCGAGGCGGTGCGGGCGCCGTTTCCCGTCGATGGTTTGTCGCGCATTGCGCGGCCCGTGCTCGTCGTCGCGGGAGAGACGGATGTGCAGGCGGGTGCGCCGGGGCCGCTGGCGGAGCGGATGCCCAAGGGACGCGCTTTCACGGTGCCCAAGCGCGACCACATGAAGACGGTGGGGGACCGGGCGTACAAGGATGCGGTGCTGGGGTTTTGGGGGGAGTGAAGAGTGTCTGACATCTGTACATATGAATTAATCATGGCCTATATTTAAAAGAACTTTTGGCTGGTTTTCTTTTAGAAGAAATGGGGGAGCGATGAAGGTCGCCGAATTCGAAAAGAAGGTATGGGATCTGGATGGCGTGCGAGTTGTTATTCGCGCTGCAACTAGCGAAAAGGTCGCAGATTATACAAATAAGAATGCCGTCAATAAAGGTACGAGCGTCACGGAGTATTTGACGAAGAGGATTGGCCCTCTAATTGATCCGTATACTGCCGTCGTTGTTGGCGGTGCAGGCAATGTAGTGAACGGGAAAACACTGATAAATAGTGTTAGGGAGAGCTATAAGAAAGATAATAAGTAGTAGCTTGATCTGCGCTATAGATGCTCCGCCGAGCGACCACATGAAGACGGTGGGGGACAGGGCGTACAAGGATGCGGTGCTGGGGTTTTTGGGGGAGTAGAAGTTTTCACTCCTAAAAACGTCATGACCCGCTTCATGCGGGTCATCCACGTCTTTGCAACTGATGCCGGATGAAGAAAGACGTGGATGGCCCGGACAAGCCCACTGCTGTCCGGTTTAAATTTCTCCGGGGCGGTCCAAGACTTTGACTTTGCGAGCGAAACGCCTGTTCGCCAGCACTCGGGACTCGGAACCGCTAAATTGAGTTTACTGGATCACCCGGATGTTCCGATCGGCTCCGAATTCAGAAAGCCGGGCCGTTTTCAAAACCCAAAGCCGTCATGGCCCGCTTTATGCGCCGTCATGGCCCGCTTTATGCGGGCCATCCACGTCTTTGCGGCACGGAAGGCAGGAAAGAAAGACGTGGATGACCCGGACAAGCCGGGTCATGACGGTTAAATTTGGGATTGAAAATTAAACCGGACAGCAGTGGGACAAGCCGGGCCATGACGGTTCCATTTTGGAAGCCTCTACCGCGCCGTGAGCGGGGCGAAGCCGAGATGCATGCCGGCATCGGTGATCAAGGTTTCGCCGGTGATGTGGTCGGAGCCTTCGCCGCAGAAGAAGACGACGGCGGTGGCGATGTCTTCGGGCGTGCCTGCGCGCTGGAGCGGTGTCGATTCCCGCTGCTGGCGCTGGATGCCTTCGAAAGTCTGCTGGCCGAAGCGGTCGGAGAACCAGCGCGTGCCGATGAAGCCGGGGCAGACGGCGTTGATGCGGATCTTCGGCGCAAGCGAGCGCGCGAGCGAGAGCGTCATGGTGTTGAGCGCGCCTTTCGATGCCGCATAGGCGACGGAAGAGCCGATGCCCGTGACGCCGGCGATGGAGGAGATGTTCACCACCGAGCCCTTGCCGGCCTCTTTCATGTGCGGCGCGCAGGCGCGGATCATCTGATAGGCGCCGACGACATTCACCTTGTAGATCCAGAGGAAATCCTCGGCGTTCAGCTCGTCGAGTTCGGCATGGTTGGCGAATTTGGTGCCGCCCGCATTGTTCACCAGCACGTCGACGCGGCCCCATTTCTTCACCGTCTCGTCCACGATGCGGCGGCAATCGGCATCCTCGCTCACGTCTCCCTGAGCGAGCAGCGCCTGGACACCCTTCGCCTCGCAGGCGGCGAGCGTCTCCTTCGCTTCCTTTTCGCTCTTCGTGTAGTTGATGACGACGTTGCAACCCTTGCCCGCGAGCTGCAGCGCGACGGCGGCGCCGAGGCCGGTGGCGGAACCTGTGACGATGGCGACCTTGTCCTTGAGCGACGACATGACGGCTTCTCCCCTGAATGATTTTGCCGGGGAGTTTAGCGAGTGGGCGCGTCAGGCCCAACAGAAGATCGCATGGAGGACCGGGTTTCGACTATTCGTCAGACGCGGGCAGCGGCGGGTGACGGAAGGCGGCGAGGATGAGCCGGTCGGTCAGGCGGTCGCGGCGCGCGGGCGGCGTCGCCAGATCGACAGAAACGAGATGAGGCTCGGGATAGCGCTTCGCGATGCCGCGGGCGAAGCCGACATCGGGCACGTCGAGCGCGATATCGGCGCCGAGCGCGGGAAGGGGAACGACTTCCACGATGGCGCCGGAGGCCGACATTTCATGGATCAGGCATTCGGCATCGACGCCGGCGAAGACAATGCGGCCCTCGATCCGCGTGGCGATGCGGCGGAACTGGCGGCGTTCTTGTTCCCTGGCCTGTTCGACGGCGCTTTCAGGCTGTTTTTCGGATGGCTCGGCCATTTGCATGCTTCCGGGACGGATGTCTCCGCCCGATACGCTAGGCGCGGGAGGTTGCCAAATCCTTGCGGGAGGCCCATCTCCTTTCGAGAAAGAGACATGTCGTTTCGAGAAACAGATTGGGAGGGCGGCCATGGGAACGCTTGTTTCCGGGAAGGAACATAAATCCGGCTATGAGAGCCATCCGGACCACTTGCTGCGGACGATGCCCGCGGGGCGGCATGTGCGCGTGACGGCGAATGGCGAGACGATCGCCGATACGCGGGATGCGCTGGAGCTTTTCGAAGGCGAGTATGCGCCGGTCTTCTACATTCCGCGCCGGGACGTGCGGATGGGGCTTTTGAAGCCGACCGAGAACCGGAGCTGGTGTCCGTTCAAGGGCGAGGCGCATTACTGGAGCGTGAAGACCGGCGACAAGGAAATCACGAATGCGGTGTGGTCTTATGAGGACCCCTTTGTCGAAGTGGCGGACATCCGGGATTATATGGCGTTCTATCCCGACAAGGTGACGATCGAGGCGGCGTGACGGCCACCGCGAAAGTCAGGCAGCCTGGCTGCGGGGCTCGATCTTCGCGAGCGTGCTCGTGAGCTTTTTCGAGGCGATGTGCAAATCGTATTTCGCCTGCATGTTCATGAACCACTGCGGGTCTACCTCGAAGAAGCGGCCGAGGCGAAGGGCAATATTGGCGGTGATGCCCTGCCGCCCGTTACAGATTTCGTTGAGGCGGCTGCGCGATACGCCAATCGCCTTTGCCAGCGCATAAACCGACAGGCCCATCGGCTCCAGAAATTCCTCCCGGAGGACGGCGCCCGGATGGGGAAGCGGAATCTTGCGGGTCATGCGATCTCCTCGTACTCAACTGTGATAATCGACCAGTTCGGCCTCATAAGCGTCACCGTCCCGCCAGACAAAGCAGATGCGCCATTGCCGGTTGACCCTGATCGAGTGCTGACCGGCGCGATCTCCTTTCAACTTTTCCAGCTCGTTGCCGGGTGGAACGCGCAAATCCTCGATGCGGGTGGCCGTGTCGATCAGGAAGAGTTTGACGACCGCCCGGCGCGCGATGTCCACGGGGACGCCTTTCGGAACCGTCCCCCCGGCCAGCGCCGCCGTGCGCTTGTCGCGAAAGCTCTTTATCATGACGGAGCGTACACGATTTTAGTACGCATTTCAAGCGAAGCGTACATGTTTAGTGTACGCTCTGGCCTTATGCCGGCTTTCTTTGGTCTTCCGGCAGGCTCGAGAGGAAGTCGGAGATCACCTTCTCGAAGTCGATGCGCTTGCCGAGCGTTGCCATGGGCCCGGCGGTGAGCGCGCCGTCGACGGCGATGGTCTGGCCGTTGACGAAGGTGGACTCGTCGCTGGCGAGGAAGAGCGCGGCATTGGCGATGTCTTCCGGGAGACCGGAGCGCGGCGTCGGCTGGATTTTCGCGAGATGCTGCTTCATCACTTCCGCGAACTGGTCGGCGACCTGCGTGCCGAGGTCCAGCCCCGAGCCGAAGATGGAGGTGGCGATGCCGCCGGGGCAGATCGCGTTCGAACGCACGAAATGGGGCGCGAGTTCGAGGGCGGCGCAGCGCGAAAAGTGGTGCACGGCGGCCTTGCAGGCGGAGTAGACGAGGGGGCCGTAGCCCGCCTGGAGACCGGCGACGGAGGCGGTCGAGATGATCGAGCCGGACTGCTGCGCCTTCATGTGGGGCACGGCATATTTGTAGCCGAGCACGACGCCCTTGAGCAGCACGCCGACGGTTTCGTCGAAACCGTTCATGTCGATCTCGGCGAGTTCGCCGCCGACGCCGCCATAACCGGCATTGTTGAAGAGGACATCCAGCTTGCCGAATTTCTTCACGGTGTGGGCGACGAGGTTTTTCACTTCGTCTTCATGCGCGACGTTGGTGCGGCAATAGGAGAAGTTCGACCCGAGCTCGCGCTCCATCGCCTCGCCCTTGTGGTCCTGCAGGTCGGCGGCGACGACCTTCGCGCCTTCCTTGAGGAATAGATCGACCGTGCCGCGACCGATGCCGCTTGTGCCGCCGGTGATGATGGCGACCTTGCCGTCGAGACGTCCCATGATGTTTCTCCCTGTTTTGTTGTGTTTTTGTGGGGCATGTTAGCCGCTGCGCAGACAAAAAGAGAAGCGCCGTCATCGCGAGGCCGCCAAGGGCGGCCGTGGCGATCCAGAGCGGCGAGCACCGAAGTTGCCGCCCCTGGATTGCTCGTGTAATGGGCTTGCCCTTTTGCGACAGAAGTATCGTGATTGTGGCGGCGAAGGCGGTTTGCGCAAAGCGTTTTCGCCG
>PHEF01000019.1 GCA_002842875.1 Alphaproteobacteria bacterium HGW-Alphaproteobacteria-3
TGTGGAAATTCCGGACGATGCCGCCGAGAAGATCCTGACCGTCAAGGACGCGATCGAGTTCGTCAAGGCGAACGCCAAGTCCTGATACCGGTTTGATTGACAGGGCCGGGCGCGCGAGCACCCGGCCCGTCGGCATCTTATCGATTTCATTCCGTCCATCGGATCGGCGTGGGAGTTTTCATCGGCATGAGGCGAGTGGTCGTTACAGGGGTAGGTATGGTCTCTCCGCTTGGCTGCGGAGTTGAGACGACCTGGAAGCGTATTCTCAATGGCGAATCCGGCGCCCGAAAGATCGAGAAGTTCGATGTTTCGGATCTTCCCTGCAAGATTGCCATGCCGGTACCGCGCGAAGGCGAGGGTGCATTCAATCCCGACGATTGGATGAACCCGAAGGAATCCAAGCGCGTCGACGATTTCATTGTCTATGCGATGTCGGCCGCCACACAGGCGCTGAGCGACGCCGGCTGGAAGCCCGAATCCGAGGAAGACAAGTGCCGCACGGGCACCATGATCGGTTCCGGAATCGGCGGCCTCGAAGGTATTGCCGAGGAAGCCTACACGCTGCGCGACAAGGGGCCGCGCCGTGTCAGCCCTTTCTTCATCACCGGCCGCCTCATCAATCTTGCCTCGGGTTACGTCTCGATTGCGCATGACCTCAAGGGGCCGAACCATTCCGTCGTGACGGCCTGTTCGACTGGTGCCCATGCCATTGGCGACGCCTCGCGTCTGATCGCGCTCGACGACGCCGACGTCATGGTCGCCGGCGGCGCAGAATCTGCCATCTGTCGCATCGGCATTGCGGGCTTTGCCGCCTGCCGGGCGCTTTCGACGGGGTATAACGACACGCCCGAAAAGGCGTCCCGCCCTTATGACATCGATCGCGACGGTTTCGTCATGGGCGAGGGGGCCGGCGTCGTGGTCCTCGAGGAATACGAACACGCCAAGGCGCGTGGTGCAAAAATTTACGGCGAGATCGTGGGCTACGGCCTTTCCGGCGACGCCTACCATGTGACCGCGCCGCCGGAAGACGGCAATGGCGGCTTCCGTGCCATGCAGGCCGCTCTCAAGCGTGCCGGAATTTCGCCTTCGGACCTCGATTATGTGAACGCGCATGGCACGTCGACCATGGCCGACACGATCGAACTTGGCGCTGTAACGCGGCTTCTCGGCAATGCGGTCGAGACTGTCTCGATGTCGTCCACGAAGTCGTCCATCGGCCATCTGCTCGGCGCGGCGGGCGCTGTAGAGGCGATCTTCTGCCTCCTGGCGATGCGGGACAGTATCCTGCCGCCCACGATCAACCTCGACAATCCGGCGACCGACACGCTGATCGACCTGGTGCCGAACGAGGCGCGCAAGAAGGAAGTGAACTACGCGCTCAGCAATTCCTTCGGCTTTGGCGGCACGAACGCGTCGCTGGTGATGAAAAAGGTCGATGGTTGACGGACGACGGCAACACTCCTGCTGCGTCTGAGAACGAGAGCGGGACGTCTCGACCGGAGAACGCAACCGAGCCCCCGGCGGAGAAGCCGCGCAGCCGGATCGCCCGCGTTCTTCTCATAGCGGCGATCTGCCTTCCCCTGTTTGGCGCCTTGTTGGCGGGGGCGGCCTTTCTATACGGGAAATACCGTTTCGAGGCAGCCGGTCCTCACGGCGAAGCGCGTATCGTCATGCTCGAACCCGGTCTCGGCGTGCGCGCCATTGCCGCGCGGCTCGACAAGGCGGGTGTCATTTCCGATCCCATGATTTTCCTTGCGGGCGTTCGCCTGAACCGCGCCGAAAGCGGCCTCAAGGCAGGCGAATACGAAATACCGGCATATGCCAGCATGGCGGCTATCCTGGGCATCCTGCGCGAGGGGCGATCCATCCTTCATCGGCTCACAATCCCGGAAGGCCTCACCAGTGAGCAGATCATGCTGCTGGTCGAAGCGAACCCGGTGCTCGTGGGTGACATGCCTGCTGTGCCGCCCGAGGGCTCGCTCCTGCCCGAGACCTACAGTTTCACTCGCGGGGCGACACGTAAGGAAATCGTGTCGCAAATGAAGGCGGCGGCGGACACGATGTTGGCGGAGCTATGGGACAAGCGCGCCGAAGAGCTGCCCTTCGATACGCCTGAAGAAGCCATCATCCTCGCATCCATCGTCGAGAAGGAAACAGGCGTCGCCTCCGAGAGGCCACGTGTGGCTGCCGTTTTCGTCAACCGCCTCAACAAGTCGATGCGGCTTCAGTCCGATCCGACGATCATCTATGGGCTTGTCGGCGGCAAGGGGACGCTTGGCCGCCCGATCCGGCGCAGCGAACTCGACCGCCCGACCCCCTACAACACCTATCTTGTCGACGGGTTGCCACCTGGCCCCATTTGTAATCCGGGCCGTGCATCGGTTGAGGCGGTCCTTAATCCCCCAGCGACGGACGAGCTTTACTTTGTGGCCGATGGTTCGGGTGGCCATGCCTTCTCCCGCACGCTGAAGGAACACCAGCAGCGGGTCCGCGAATGGCGGCAAATCGAGCGGCAGAAAGCCAGATAAGCGCCGGATAACCGTCAGATAGGCGCGAGAAAAGCCGGGTTGCGGCTGATATAGTCCTGACCAGATTAAAAGTGATTCCGGGAAAATGCGATGCCGCTCAATAGCATGACAGGCTTTGCCCGCGTGGAAGGTGCACATGGCGCCGTCCGCTGGCACTGGGAGCTGCGAAGCGTGAACGGGAAAGGCCTCGACGCGCGCCTTCGGTTGCCTCCCGGTATGGACGGCATCGAGACGACGCTCCGCGCGGAGCTTGCCCATCACCTGAAGCGCGGCAACTGCCAGATCAATCTCGTGCTCGATCGCGCGGGCGAGGCGGCGCCGCTCCGCGTCAATCGGGCGGCACTGCAGGTGGTGCTGGATGCGATCGAGGACCTCCAGAATAAAATGGAAGTCATGCCACCGCGGCCGGAAAGCATTCTCGCACTGAAGGGCGTGCTCGAGAATGCCGAGGAGGTCGAGGAAAGCGAGGAGGCAAAGGCGGAGTTGGGAGAGGCCCTGGTCGCTTCCTTCGGCGAGGGAGCACGGGCGCTCGCCGCTGCGCGCGCGCAGGAGGGTGCAAAACTGGAAGCGATCCTGAGAGACCATGTGGACGAGATCGAACGGCTGACGCGCGACGCGGCCGCCTGTCCGGCAACGGCCCCCGGCGCCCTGCAGGCACGGCTCAGGGACCAATTGCGGGAGCTGCTGGGCGATACCGCCACGATCGCCGATGACCGCGTGGCGCAGGAGGCGGCGTTGCTCGCGACAAGAGCGGACATTCGCGAGGAAATCGACCGATTGATTGCGCATGTCGAGCAGGCGCGCGACCTTCTCGCAAGCAAGGATGCTGTCGGCCGCCGCCTCGATTTTCTGACGCAGGAATTCAATCGCGAGGCGAATACGCTCTGCTCCAAGGCAGCCGATGTCAGCCTCACGCGGATCGGTCTCGATCTCAAGGCAGTGATCGATCAGTTCCGCGAGCAGATACAGAATGTGGAGTGACGACGAAAGATGACCGGAATCGCCATTCATCGACGGGGGTTGATGCTCGTTCTGTCTTCACCTTCAGGTGCAGGCAAGACGACGCTTTCGCGCCGCCTTCTCGAGAGCGATCCGGAAATCGAAATGTCCGTTTCCGCGACCACGAGGAAACCCCGCCCCGGCGAACAGGAGGGCAGGGACTACTATTTTCTGAGTACGGAAGATTTCGGCATCATGCGAAACCGGGGCGAGTTTCTGGAACACGCCAAGGTCTTCGGCAACTATTACGGCACGCCGCGCAAGCCGGTCGAGGACGCATTGGCGCGAGGGCGCGACGTGCTCTTCGACATCGACTGGCAGGGTACGCAGCAGCTCGACGAGACGGCAACCGAAGACCTCGTGAAGGTGTTCATTCTGCCACCCTCCGTTCAGGAACTCGAAAAGCGGCTGACGGCGCGCGCGCAGGACCCGGCGGATGTCGTGGCCGCGCGCATGGCGAAAGCATCCGATGAGATCAGCCACTATCAGGAATACGACTACATCATCATCAACGAAAACATGGACAGGGCCTTCACGGAGCTGCAGGCGATCCTGCGGGCCGAACGCCTGCGCCGCCGCAGATTGACGGGGCTATCCAACTTCGTGAAACAATTGCGGGAAGCGCTTTAGCCGGGGGACGAAATGACCAAGGTGGTGATACTGGCCGGGGGGCTCGGTACGCGCATATCCGAGGAGAGCCAGCTTCGGCCGAAGCCGATGATCGAGATCGGCGGCCGGCCAATCCTCTGGCACATCATGAAAATCTATACGCATTTCGGCTTCACCGATTTCGTGATCTGCGTCGGCTATCGCGGCTACATGATCAAGGAATACTTCGCGAACTACGTCCTTCACTCGTCGGATGTGACGGTCGACATGGCGAACCATCAGATCGTCTATCACCAGAAGACGAGCGAGCCCTGGCGCGTCACCATGGTGGACACGGGACAGGATACGTTGACGGGGGGACGCATCAAGCGTGTCCGCGACTATCTCGATCCGGATGAGACCTTCTTCATGACCTATGGCGACGGTGTTGCGAATGTCGATATCCGGTCGCTTCTCGCCTTCCACAAATCGCATGGACGGAAGGCGACGCTCACCAGCGTTATTCCGCCGGGGCGTTATGGCGCACTGGAGCTCGATGGGGGCCATGTTCGCCGTTTCATCGAGAAGCCGCCAGGAGACAACGCCTGGATCAATGGTGGTTTCTTCGCCCTTGAGCCGTCGGTTCTCGATCGCATCGACAACGACATGACGGCATTCGAGGGCGACCCGCTGACCGGTCTCGCTGCCGACGGTGAACTCATGAGCTTCAAGCATTCGGGTTTCTGGCAGCCGATGGATACGCTGCGCGAAAAGAATTATCTCGAAGAGCTCTGGTCGGGTGGCAAGGCTCCCTGGAAGGTCTGGAGGGACTGATTTGGCGATCGATGGCCTCGATAAGGCGTTCTGGAGCGGAAAGCGCGTTCTGCTGACCGGTCACAGCGGCTTCAAGGGGGCGTGGGCAGCGCTTTGGCTTGCTTCCATGGGAGCGGAGGTGACGGGATTCTCGCTCGCGCCGGAAACCGATCCGAACCTCTTCGATCTGGCAGGCATACCCGGCGTCGTCCGCTCCCGTTTCGGCGATCTGCGCGATGCCGGCGCGGTGCGGCGTACAGTGCACGAGGCCATGCCTGAAATCGTCCTTCATATGGCGGCGCAACCGCTCGTTCGTCGCTCCTATGTCGACCCGGTCGGCACATTCGAGACGAATGTGATGGGGACGGTGAACCTTCTCGAAGCCCTGCGCGGCACAGAGACACTCAGGACCGTTCTCGTCGTCACGACCGACAAGGTCTACGAAAACACGGAAGCGGGTATTTCGTTCCGCGAAGAGGACCCGCTCGGCGGTCATGATCCCTATGCGGCGTCGAAGGCGGCTGCGGAAATTGTGACCTCGTCCTATGCGAGGTCGTTCCTCGACGAACAGGGAGTACGCGTGGCGACGGCGCGTGGCGGCAATGTGGTTGGCGGCGGTGATTTTTCGGAAGACCGTCTCGTACCGGACATCTGGCGCGCGCTGATTGCGGGCAAGCCGCTGATCCTGCGCAATCCGGCGGCGGCGCGGCCCTGGCAGCATGTGCTGGACTGCCTTTGCGGCTACTTCACCTATGCGAGAGGGCTGACCGACAGGGCCGAACTGCCGTCGGCGCTCAATTTCGGGCCGCCACCCGATGCGCCGCCCTTGACGGTTGCGGAGCTTGCGGATGCGATACAATCGGCCCTCGGCACGGACCCCGTCTGGGAGCCGGCAAACGATGCGGGTCCGCGCGAAATGATGACGCTGGAGATCGACAGCCGGAAAGCGCGGGCCGTTCTCGGCTGGAAAGACCAGCTTGCCGGAACGCCTTGCGTGTCATGGCTCGCAAATTGGTACCGGACGCTGAACGCCGGTGGCGACATGCGTGCCGAAACGCTTGGGCAGATCGCGGCATATGAGAGGCTCTACCGGGGCGAGGGCTCATGAGCGCCCGCTTCGATATTCTGCACACGCCGCTGGACGGCGTCGTCTCCCTTCGCCGCAAACGCATGGGCGACGAGCGAGGCTGGCTTGAGCGGCTCTTCTGCGCGGAGGAGTTGAAAGAGGCGGGTTGGCACTGGCCGGCCGCACAATTGAACCGCACCCTCACCGCGAAGCGGGGAACGGTGCGCGGCATGCATTTCCAGCACCCGCCGCATGAGGAGGCGAAGCTCGTCGCCTGCCTCTCGGGCGAGGTCTTCGACGTTGCCGTCGACATGCGCCCGGATTCTGCAACCTATCTGCGTTGGCATGGCGAACGGCTTACGAACGAAAATGCGACGAGCCTCCTCATTCCGCCGGGGTTTGCTCACGGATTTCAGACCCTGACCGACAATGTCGAGATGTTCTATGTCCATTCGGCTCCCTTCGCGCCCGGCGCCGAAGGTGGCATAAGGGCGGACGACCCGGCACTCGGCATCGGCTGGCCGCTCGAAATCGGCGAACGCTCGGAGCGCGACCGGAGCCATCCCCTCCTCGGCGGCCGGAAAGAATGAGGTAACCAGGTGAAATGCCGTCATTGCGGTGCGCCGCTCACAAAAACCTTTGTCGATCTTGGCGCCTCACCGCCCTCCAATGCCTATCTGACGAAGGAGGCGCTTGGGGGGCCCGAGGTCTGGTATCCGCTTCGCGTTCTCGTCTGCACCGGTTGCTGGCTCGTCCAGACCGAGGACCACGCGGGCCGCGAGGAGCTGTTCGCCAGCGACTACGCCTATTTCAGTTCGACCTCGGCCGGGTGGCTCGCGCATTCGAAGGCCTATGTCGAGGCGATGACCGAACGCTTCGGCCTCGGATCCGGCAGCATGGTGGTCGAGGTCGCTGCGAATGACGGCTATCTTCTCCAATATGTGAAGGCGGTGGGCATCCCCTGCTACGGCGTCGAGCCGACGGCGAGCACGGCTGCCGCCGCGCGCGAGAAGGGCATCGATATCGTCGGGCGATTTTTCGGCGTTGAGCTTGCCTCGGAGCTCGCGGCGTCGGGACGGCAGGCGGACCTCACCGCCGCCAACAACGTCCTTGCGCATGTGCCGGACATCAACGATTTCGTCTCGGGATTTGCTCGTCTGCTGAAGCCCGAAGGTGTTTCGACGTTCGAGTTTCCGCATCTTCTCAATCTCGTCCGGCAAAACCAGTTCGACACCATCTATCACGAGCACTACTCCTATCTGTCGCTCGCCGCCGTCGCGCGTATCTTCGCCGCTAACGGCCTTGCCGTGTTCGACGTGGAGGAATTGCCGACCCATGGCGGCAGCCTGCGCGTCTATGCGCAACGGAGCGGCACCGGCGTCCATGCGCGCACGGATCGGCTTTCAGCACTCGAAAAGCTGGAAGCGGATGCCGGTATCGAGAGCCTCGCCTTCTATGAGGGGTTTCAGGCAAGGGCGGAAAAGGTGAAGGACGATTTCGTCGCCTTTCTCATCGATGCGAAGAGGAGAGGTCTCAAGGTCGGTGCCTATGGCGCGGCCGCGAAAGGGAACACTTTGATGAACTTCGCCGGCATCCGGCCCGACCTCATCCCCTATGTCGTGGACCGTGCGGCGGCGAAGCAGGGAAAATACATGCCCGGCAGCCGCGTGCCCATCGTCGGCGAGGCGCATCTGGAGGCAGACCGGCCGGACATCATCGTGATCCTGCCCTGGAACATAAGCGAGGAAGTCATGCGCCAGCTCGACTATGCGCGGGGCTGGGGTGCGAAGTTCGTGACGGCCGTGCCGGAGTTGAGGGTTATTTGACGCGCTTGAGATATCCGTCCGGTGCGACGGTAATCAACAGCTTGTGCGGGATGTTCTGATCTATCTCGAAATCCGGATGCGACTTGAGATATTCCCAGACGGCAGTCTTTGGATTGTCGCCCGGGCCCCACGGCCGGTCGGGGAAGAGTTCAGCGGGCATGTCCTCAACCAGAGTGTCGAACACGATGCAGTAGCTTCCACGCGTAACAAGCGGCGCATACGCTTCGAGTTCAGCTAACACATGCTCATGCGTGTGGTTTGAGTCGAGAATTACCAAGACGCTTTCCTGCCCCTTGGCGGCCTCCTTCACCTGAGCCACGATCTCGGGAGCAATGCTCGAGCCTTGGATCATATCGATGCGGCGGGAGAGAGGGTGGGCTTCAATTGCTGCTCGGTTGTGCGCGCGAATGTCGATATCGATGCCGAGAACGCGGGCGTCCTTCTTGCCACCGCAGGCAGCATTGAGCTCAAGCATGGAGGAGGAAAGGATCAGCGAGCCGCCATGTGCGATACCGGTTTCGATGATGAGGTCCGGCTGCGTTGCCCAAATCAATTCCTGCATCGCCACGATATCCTGCGGATACTGGATGATCGGTCGACCGAGCCATGAGAAATTGTAGGTGTAACCGTTCCTGTTGGTTTCCCGAGACCAAACGCGGGATAGTCCCTGAATATCTTTGTCTTCGCCAAGGCGGTTGATGTTCTGATCGACTTGCTTCTTGAAGGCTTCGACGGGATCCATGTCCACTTGCTTCTCTGGTTTGGAGTAGTTCAGGGTTTTCAACGTTTGGGCTAGCGGGTTACGCAGGCATAGATGATGTTGCAATCTTCGGGATGCTGTTTGCCAAGCTCGTATGAGGCACGACAGAATTCGGCCCGCCAGTCCTTGGCTTTCTCCGCGCCGACACGCCCCCAACCGAAGCCCCCTTCCTCCCAGGGGCCATTCTTGAGAAACCAGTCCATCTGGGGAGTTGAGAGAATCTTGTAAAAGATGCCGCCTGTGGATTCGCACTTCAGCCCGGCCTTCTTAATGTCCAGCTGCAGCGTAGGCAGGGAATAAGACCGTCGGTGTCCCGCAATCTGTATGTCGAAAGGTGAAAGTTCCTCGCAACTCTCCAGTGTACCCATCAGAACTGCAAGCCGGCGGTTGATGGCTTGAGCGTTCGGCACGTGAATGATGAGCACGCCATCATCTTTCAGGAAGCTCGCGGCCTTTTTCAGAAGTGCGATCGGATCGACAACATGTTCGAGGAGATCAAGCATGGTGACCGTATCGAACTTCTCAGTCAGATCCAGATCTTCAACAAGGCTTTCGTGAAACTCGGCATCGGGGAGACGTTTTTTTGCATCAGCAAGAATTTTGCCGTTTGCATCGACGCCAACTACGCGCGACACACGCTGAGCAAACATTTCGGTCATTAGGCCATCGCCACACGCGAGATCGAGAAGTGAGTCCCCTCGAATATTTTCAAGGCATGACTCCACCTTGAATTGCGCTAGATATGCATTGTACTCGCTGTGAAACTTCGTCCGTGACCAGACATAGGTCTCTTGACGTGCTTTCTCTTCGCTTTGCATTTCCGGCCCTGTTCAGGTGAAAACTCGATTGGTGCATGCATGGTCAATGAAGTCTGCAAGAAATTGGGAGGTTTGGTCGGATGGTTGCCATCCGGTCGCAAACTCCAGCTTTTCATACCCCAGCCTCACATTGGCCACTCCGCCTTCTACAGGAAGCTGGTCAATAATGCACTCCTGTCCACTGGACCGTAAGACCATTTCCGCTATCTGCCGGGTACCGAAAAGCTCACCTCCACCGCCCTGAAAGAGGCCGGTTTTGTCACTTCTTAGGAGGCTCCAAAGGGCGTCCGCCCACTCTTCGGCCGCCATAAGATCGAGTTTAGGCTCGCCGTTCTCATAAATATGCGTCGTGATGGCGGCGCCTGTGAGCGCCCGGGCTATGAAGCTACGGAGGAAATGCGGTGCACCTCCTTGACCGAAGACGAGTCCGCTCCGGAATATGGTTACCGAGGCCATCGACTCTTCCGCCCAAGCAAGAGCAAGGTTCTCGAGCAAGAACTTCGTATCGCCCAATATCCCCGAGGGACGGGGAGAGGTGTTCTCGGTCGCGGTTATGGTCTGTCCCTTGTAGCCAGCGAAGACCTCCCATCGCGATGGCACAACCACCGGAATAGACCGGCTGCCTGCGACTTCGAGAACGGTTCTGAGCATGACCAAGGCTTCACCCATGGCCGCATTGGTGTTGCCTACGCGCGGGCTCGCAAAGTGCAAAATTCGTCTGACGTTGTTTGCTTCAGTGTAAAGATCGAGCGTTACACCGCCTTTCAAGAGGTCGAGTTCCTGACGCGACGGATGAAGTATCTCAATATCGGCGGGTGCGCTCGCCGCTACGATCTTCCCAAGAAAACCACTTCCGCCTGTGAGCAACCAGTTCTCTTCCTTGGCGATCATCGAAGTTGTGTTCAGAAGGGGAAGTGCGCGACGAACCGCAGAGACGACGTCGAGCCTCATTTCCGTTTCGCCGGTAGCGATCATTACCTGCTGCACCGCTTCATCGAACGGAATGTGCTCCGCTTGCGATAGTATTCCGGCGGCGATGGAGTTGCTGCGGGATATGCCATGGTCGCAACAGACCACGACCCTCTCGCCGCGTTGGAGCGCATTCACTCCGTCATTTATCTTGCGCCTGAGTGTGGGGATGTCGTTTCCGGCCCTGTCCACCAGTTCGCGTACGTCGATAATCGAATACTGGTCGCCGTCGCCGTCGCCGATTGCGGAGGCGGAAGCGGTTCCCAAAAGGGGTGTTATCCAGCGCACCATTATTTGACGTCCGTATCCGAAACATAGATTTCCGTCAGACTGCGGAGGTACCACCCGGCTCGAATACGGGGCGGTTGAGGCCTTTCCCCATAAGCCATGAAGCGCAGAAGAATATCGATTTCGTTGAACCCCGCCAGGGCGCGGAGATAGGTCGATGCAGAAAACCGCGGATTGATCTCGAAGGGGATCAGAACACCTCCTTTGACCCGGCCTTGGATATTGATTGGCCCCCGGCTGTCGACAGCGCGAGCAATGTGTTCGGCCTGCTTTCTCAGCGTGGGATAGTCGTCGATATGACCCTGAGAATAGCCACTTGAAATCACACCGCCTCGTCCGCGATATGCAACAGATAGTTTGGCATCGAGTGCTCGCTTGACTGCAATCGACCCGGCAATCTCACCGTCAGGTAAGGAAAGCACTCCAATCGTGAACTCACCTTCCTCGACGCCGATATACTCCTGTGCCAAGGGCACGTGACCGCTCCGCCTGATAAAGTCTGCATATATAATTGCTTCGTCGGCCGTCACGGCAAAAAAAACAGAAACACTTCCGCCGGACCCAGTCGCCGGTTTCACGATGCAGGGTAATCCAACGGATTCAACGTCTGCGTCGGTAAAGATTGCGCGCGTTTTCGGAATTCTCACTCCGACGTCACCGAGCTTCTGGAAGGTTTCAGCCTTGTCAGAAAAGAGCCGCACGATGTGGGGGGCGTTTGCGACCAGTTCGACGCCGTTCGCAGCAAGGTCATCCGCAGCAGAACTCAGCAGTGTCATTGGTTGCTCGCCGCCCGCTATCAGCCACCCGGCTCCGCTGAGCTTGCAGGCGTCGATAACACTGGCGACATAATTGTCCCGGTCTGCTAGATAGGTCGCATCGAAGTTGCCATCGTAGAGCCCGTATGCTGTCGTCGAGACGTCACACCCGAAAACTTCGTATCGGCCAGCCAATGCGAGACATTTCCCGATCTCAGTGCCGAGCGACGCACCGCCAATTCCGGCAATCATGACTTTGGGTGAGGGGTGATCCACGCTTTCTCCAACAATGCATTGACGAGTTTTTGCAGTGCGCTCACTTCTTATTCCGCAGATATTCGGCTGCGGCGATTGTCGCCATATAAACGTCGCTTAGATCGTGCGCACGGGGCCTGAGTTTTGTGGTCTTCCATCTGCGCCAAGTGCGGAAAGGCCATCCGGTGACGGTCTCCACGAACTGGCTTAGCTTTCCCCGCCTAAGCGATTCCGTGAGGTCGAGCCCGTGCATGGCGGAGAATTCACGCAACCAAATTTCCAAATCATTGTCTCGTTTGGAGCGATCAGCAGTCACTATGTCGAGTTGCTTTGCGTAAAGACTTATGGGCTCTTCTTCTCTCAAGGGAAGAGATTGGAGATAGGATTCCAAAAAAATAATCTGCGACGAACGCGGTATGATTCCATCACGGCAAACGGGTATGTCGGGATGAAAGGGAATGTTATTTTCCGAGATGAACCGTTGCGCCGGACTCATTTCCAGTTTGTTTTCAGGGCGAGAAAAATGCGACGTTCCGGTGCTGTGCCGGGAGATTCCGGCAATTGCCATCGGATATCTTGAATAGAGATAGTTTTCCGTGACGCTTGCGATCGCGATGCCGGAGTAAACATCTGGAACGCAGGAACTGAAAAACACACCCATCTTCGCCTTGATTGACAGCATCACGCGCATATCTGCGAACCCGCCGGTGTAGAGCATCGGCAAGTCCATATAGCTGGCGTTTCCGGCCATCGCCCGCTGAAGCCATTCATCGGAATTTCGCAATTCGGTCCCGCGCCGTGTGGGAATGGCGAGACGGCCGCCCTTGCCGTCGGCCGCAGGCCACCGGTATTTGCATGTTGCCGATCGTATGGCTGACACACCGGCGTCTCTGGCCATTTCGACGACTTTCGCGATCGCGCCCGGCATCAATCCGTCGTCGTCGCCAAGGAATGTCACCCAGCCGCCGTCGACATGCGACAAGGCAAACTCCCAGTTGTGCGACATGCTGAGCCGGCGCCCGGTATTGATGTAGCGGATGCGCGGATCGTTGAGTGCGTGAACGATATCGGCAGTCCCGTCTTCGCTGAAATTGTCGCTGACGAGAATTTCGAGATTCTCATAATCTTGCGCAACGACTGTGCGCAACGCGGCAGGAAGCACATCGGCCCTCGCTCTGGTCGGGATGATGACCGTGAATTTGGGGAGAGCTTCCACTGCCATTTGTCTGGTGCTTCGCGTTAGGTTGTGTCGGGAATGGAACTGGGGAAGTTCAGGAGGTGCTGGAGAGTATGTCGCGCATTGCGGCGCAAACTGTCTGAACCTTTTCCTCTGTCATGTGATATCCCGATGGAAGATTGATGCCGAACTTCGCGATTGTCTCTCCCACAGGACATTCGGGCATATGTGCCGATGAATCCGGCCTCTCCGCAAAGGCGGGAAGGCTCGACAGCGGCGAGAAGAACGGTCGTGTGTCGATGTTCCTTTCACGGAACGCCGCCATCAACGCAAATTTGTCCATCCCGTAGGATGGATACGCTATCACCGTCACCATCCAGTAGGAATTGATTGTACCCTGCGGCTCGGCGTTGAGCGTAATGCCGTCGACGTCTTTTAGTTCGGTCTTGTACCAGTCGAAAATCTGCCGTTTCCTCGCGATCAGCTCTTCCACGCGCTCGATCTGCGCGAGGCCGAAGGCTGCCTGCAGCGCGCTCATCTTGTATTTGAAGCCGATTTCCGTATTCAGGAAGAGCTTGTCTCCCGGCGGGCGCCCGTGATCGCGCAGTGTCATGACCCGTTCGTGGAGATAGTCGTCATTGGTGACGAACATGCCGCCTTCGCCGGTCGTCAGCGTCTTGGAGCCATGAAACGAGAAGACGCCAGTATCGCCCAGTGCGCCTGCCTTCCGTCCGCCATATTCCGATCCGAGCGCTTCCGCCGCATCCTCGATCAGCAGGAGATTGTGTCTGTCCGCAATCCGCCGCAATTCGGACCAGTTGGCCATCGAGCCATAGAGATCGACGCCGATGATCGCTTTCGTTCGCGGCGTAACGGCGGCTTCGACCGACCTCGGGTCGATGCACCAGGTATCTTTCAGTATGTCGGCGAAGACGGGGGTCGCACCGACATAGACGACAGGCGCCACCGATGCGATCCAGGTGACATCCGGCACGATGACCTCGTCGCCCGGCCCGACACCTGCCGCAGCCAGTGAAAGATGAATGGCGGCCGTGCAATGGGGGAGCGAGACGGCATGCTTCACGCCGACATAGGTAGCGAAAGCCTCCTCGAACCGGCGATTATATTCGTAGTGGTTGCTGAACCAGGCATTGCGGGCGGCATCGGCCACATACTCGATTTCCCGCTCCGTAACCCACGGCCCGGCCACCGGGATAGTTTCTGTTGCGCGAATCACGATGTTCTCCGGCTTGATGATCCCTCGCAGCTTTCGCTTTAAGGCTTCAGCACCACCCGTCCCATGACCGTTCCCTTGCGGAGGTCGTCGAGCGACTTCGAGCCTTCGCCAAGCGGGCGCTCGCTGACGGGGATCGGATCGATCTTGCCTGCTTTCACAAGCTCCATCATCTCATGCGTTTCGGCGAGCGAGCCGACATAGGAGCCGCCGATCGTGAGGGCGCGCATGGGGAAGAGCGGGATCGGCATGGCGAAACCGCCGCCGAAAAGACCGACGACGACCACCCGGCCACCTTTGCGAACGACGCTGGTCGCGAATTTGAGAGAAGCTTCCGAACCGACGAAATCGACGGCGGCAGGCACGCCGCCATTCGTGTCGGCGAGAACCTTCTTGATCGCTTCCGGGTCTTTCGGATTGTAGACCTCGTGAGCACCGCTGCCCTTTGCCGATTGCAGCTTGTTCTCGTCCACATCCGCGCCGAGCGGCGCAGCAGGGAAAAGCGCCTTCGCAAATTGCAGACCCATCATGCCGACACCGCCGAGCCCGACCACCATCACGCGCTCTTCCGGGCTGATGTCGCCAAGCTTCTTCATGGCGCTGTAGGCGGTGAGGCCGGAGCACATATAGGTCGCCGCAAGCCCGTCGGCGACGCCCTTGTAGTCGAGCAAGTAGCGCGGATGCGGCACCAGGACGTGAGTGGAAAATCCGCCAGCAACCTGGATGCCGAGATTGCGCGGCTTGTTGCAGAGGTGCTCTTCGCCGCGCTTGCAGGTCGGACATTCGCCGCAGCCGATCCACGGATAGGCGACGCGGTGCGCGCCGATCTCGACGCCTTCGGTGTCCGGCCCGGCTGCGACAACCTCGCCCTCGATCTCGTGGCCGAGCGTGAAAGGCAATTGGCGCCCCCCTCGCACATCGAGCTGATTGCCACCGCCCATGTCGAAATGGCCGTCATGGATATGAACGTCCGAATGGCACACGCCGCAATGCGTCACCTTGAGCAGCACCTCGGTGCCTTTCGGCTCGGGTGTCGCGCTCTCGACGATCTGCAAGGGCTGGCCGTACTCGACGATGGCTTCGGATTTCATGGGGGAACGCCTCCTGAACGCTACATTTCTGGCCGCTGGGCGGCTCGTTGATCGACAATGTGGCACGCGGCGTGCGGGGCCACAACCTTGCAGGCAGTGCGTTCAGCGGCTTGCCGCGAAGGCGCGGGCAAGAGCGCAGAATGCTTCGACGCTGAGTTCTTCCGCCCGCTTCGTGGGTTCGATCCCGGCAGCGTCGAGGAGCGGCAGCGGGTCGCCGCCGAGCGACTTCAGGCTCGCCCGCAACATTTTTCGCCTCTGCCCGAAGGCAGCGGCGACAACGCGTTCAAGCAGGCGCGGATCGGCTTCGGCAAGCGGCGTGGCGCGAGGCACGAGCTCGACGAGAGACGATGTCACGGCCGGCGGCGGCGTGAAGGCGCGGCGGTCGATGTCGAAAAGGATGCGCGGCTCGGCCCGCCACTGCGCCAGAACGGCAAGCCGCCCATAGGTCTTGCCACCCGGCTGCGCCACGATCCGCTCCGCGACCTCCCGCTGAAACATCAGTGTCAGGCTGTCGTACCAGGGCGGCCAGGGTTCGGTCTGCAGCCATCCGACCAGCAATGGCGTCGCGATGTTGTAGGGCAGGTTCGCGACGATCCGCGCAGGTGCCCTCACAAGGGTCTTCATGTCCGTCGCGAGCGCATCCCCTTCGACGATCGTGAGGCGTCCAGGATAGGCCGCCGCGATTTCCTCCAGAGCGGCAATGCAGCGCCTGTCGCGCTCGATCGCGACGACGCGGCGCGCGCCTTCCTCAAGCAGGGCCCGCGTCAGGCCGCCGGGGCCGGGCCCCACTTCGAGCACATCATGGCCCTCAAGCGGACCTGCGGACCGGGCGATGCGCCCGGTGAGGTTGAGGTCGAGCAGAAAGTTCTGCCCGAGGGATTTCTGTGCCGCCAGGCCATGTCGCGCAATAACCTCTCGCAACGGCGGCAACGCGGGCGCCGTCATGCTGCGTTCGCCCGGCAGCGTGCGATCTCGTCGGCCATGTGGATTGCCTCGATAAGGCTCCCCGGATGTGCTTGCCCGCGCCCGGCGATGTCGAGCGCCGTGCCGTGGTCGGGCGACGTTCGCACGATCGGCAAGCCGAGCGTCGTATTGACGCCATGTTCGAAGTCGATCGTCTTGAGCGGGATCAGGGCCTGGTCGTGATACATGCAGAGCACCGCATCGTAACGCGCCCGCGCAGCCACATGGAAAAGAGTATCCGCCGGAGCCGGCCCGAAAAATTCGGCATCCGGAACCTGTGCCTGCATGGCCTCGATGGCGGGGCGGATGATCTCGATTTCCTCGCGCCCCAGATGGCCTTCTTCGCCGGCATGCGGATTGAGTGCCGCCACCATGATCCGAGGGCAGCCGATTCCGAAATCGCTGGCGAGCGATCGTGCCAGGATCACGCCCCGGTCGGCAATCGTCCGGACGCTGAGCGCCGCCACCGCATCCCGAAGCGAAAGATGGACCGTCACCGGCACCACCCGAAGCCCCGGGCAAGAGAGCATCATCGCGGGTGTTGCCCCACCTGACCTCTCGGCAAGATATTCAGTGTGGCCGGGCATGGTGAGGCCCGCTTCGTAGAGCGCCCGCTTGTGGATCGGATTGGTGACGATACCGGCGGCCTTGTCCTGAAGGACCAAATCGCAGGCGAGATCGATCGAGGAAAGCACCGCCGCTGCGTTCGCCGCCGAGAGAAGGCCCGCTACAGGCTTTTCCGCGAGCGGGACCGGCAGAACGGGCAGGGCGGTCGCAAAAACCTGCGCCGCTTCTTCCGGCATTCCGATTTCCCTCACAGGCACATCGATACCGAGCGCCGCGCCCGTTTCGCGGTAAAGCGAAGGGTCTCCCGCAACGAAGAAGGGCGGAAGCGAACGGCCGTCACGCCCAAGCCATGCCTTGAGAGTGATCTCCGGGCCGATTCCGGACGGTTCGCCCATCGTCAGCGCGAGTGCAAGGTCGTTGTCACGCATCATTCGCGGCACCCTGAGGGCCGTGCTGTCGGAGCGGTATCAGCGATAAACAACAACAGCATCGCGTCGCAGATCGCGCAGGTGACGGCGACCCATCATCGAAAGCTGTTGCTCGTAAAGCGTATTGTCGATTTGCTCCCGCGTCGGTAGCTCGCCTTGAGCCGCCTTGTGTCCGCAAATCACCAGCATTTCGACGCCCTGGTCCGACCGGATAGGGACGGTGGCCTTGCCGACGGGAACGCCGGAAATGGCTTGCCGGGTCTGAGGAGGCAACCGGCCGGCAATAACGGCTTCGGCCGGGAGCGACTGGCCGCTCACATATTTGGCGATCAGCTTCGGCGCTTCTTCGCATGAGGACACCTGCGCGCGGAATTCTTCTGCCTCGCGTGCGCGTCGCGCAATCGCTTGCGGATTGGCGTCCGGTGTTAGCGGCAGGACAACCCGCATGAGCGAGTACTGGTCCATCATCGGGTCGCCACCGGTGCTCGTCTGCATGGACTTGAGCTGAACGATATAGAAGCCGGTGAGAGTCCGGATCGGATCGGACACCATGCCTGGCTGCATCCGGGTTACGACCTCGCTCACCTTGTCGGGCAACTGGCTCGAATGGACCCACCCGATATCGCCGCCATTGGCGGAAGATGGCGATTGGCTGAACTGCCGGGCGACGGCTTCGAAGGGCGCGCCCTGACGAATTTGCTCCACGAGTCTTTGCGTACCGGCGGCAATTTCCTCAGCGTGTGCCGGACTGTCGAATGTAATGAGAATTTCCGAGACGAGATATCGCGGCTGGCCCGACTCTTCCTCGAGGCGCCGCATAACTTCCTCGATTTCCCCTTCGCCGACCGTAACGAGAGGGCCGAAACTCTGCTGAATGACGCGGTTCCAGGCGATGTCGTTGCGAATCTGCGCTTCGAGGGTAGCGCGCGTCACGCCGCCTTCCTCGAGGGCCTTGGAAATTTGATCTACGGACATGTTTGAGCGCTGCGCGATCCGGTCAAACGCCTTGTCGACTTCATCCTGCGCAACTTCGATGTTGAGCCGCTGCGCTTCCTGCCCCTGCAGATGCTCATCCACCAGCGAGCGCAGCACCTGACCGCGGATACGGGTGATATTGTCAGGCGTATTTGGAATGCCGGAACTCAAGATGACGAGCTTGATACGCTGATCGAGATCGTAGGATGAGATGACGTGATCGTTAACGATGGCCGCAATCGCCTGTGAGTCGGACGCTGGCAGGTCCTGCGCGCTGGCGGAAAAAGTCGCAAGCGCCATGACGAGAGCAGCGGCCACCCCTAGCGGAGACAGAAACAGTTTGCGCCCCGCGCGCTGGGAGCCGCTCGCAAATACATCCGCAAATTTCATGGCATCTTTCTTCTGGACGCGCTTCTACGCCCGATCTTCACCTGTCCCCGGGCCGACAGAATACTTGAATCAAGCCCCCGATCAACCGGTCCGAAGCGCGGAAAAACGCTATTTTTCAGGCGCTTGGGCGGCGGGTGGGCCTACCGGAGCCCTGTTGTCCCCGGGGCATTGTCGGTCCCAAGGGTTTTGAGGGTGATCTGAAAGACGAGCGAGTTGTCGGGTTCGATGTCGCGGTCGCTGTAGAAGGATTGCTTGAAGGTGAGCGAGGCGCCCAGGCATTCGTCCTCATACCCGATGCCGACGCGGTTTGCGACCGTCCTGTGATCGGCCAGATCCCGCCGGGTCTGACCAAACAGGCGCCAGTACTCGTCGAGCTTGATGATCGACCCAAGGTAGATTTCCTCGCGCTCCTGGAATGTGACCGACTGGTCGGCGGCGAAGTAGCCGTATCCAACTTCGGCACTGACGGGTCCGTGCCGCCCAAGCAGGTTTATCTCGTTTCGCTTGATTTTGAACTCTTCGTCGTCGAGGCGGAAACGGTACACGGCAAGGAAGTCATTTGAAGGCGAAAGCATGATGCGGCCGACATAATCCGAGGTCTCGTCCCGAAGCCCCGTCTCCGCGGCAATGCTCGTATTGTCTTCGAGGCGATAGCTCTGCCCGAACATTGCGTTCGCCTGCCCGCCGTTCGGCGTAAAGATGGAATACCGGACGCCGACATTGGCGCGCGCGCCGGTTTCCCAACGATCGAATCCGGAAAATCTGTCTTCCGAAAAGAGGTTGGTGTCGTCGAACTCGAAGCTGAGAGAGTCCTCGTCGGGAATCTCGACGGTGTTTCCTACGTTCGGCGAATAGATGAGCTGAACAATGGGTTCGATCACCTGATGCATACCGCCATCGGAGCGGGCGAGCGGATAACTCCATTCCGTTCCGATAGTCGGAAGAGCGCGCGTAATCGTCTGCGCCTCGAATTCGGTGCCGGGCACAGCCGCGTTCGGAACGTCTTCGACCGAGTAGAAGTCTCCTCTCAGGCTACCGAAGAGCCTGTGAATGAAGCCGTTCGAGGTGGTCTCGCGACGGTCCCACCGGAAGGTGCCGGAGACGCGCCGGGACTGCGGTCCGACGCTGCGCCCGATGATCGTGGCGTTGGCGGAAAAACCGAGATTTCCTCCGAGTATCTGGTCGGGAAAGACATGCTCATACTGGAGGGTGGGCGCCACCCATGGCGTCGTCGACTCGCTATCTGTCGCGAGCAGGCCTCTGAAGTAGTAGGCATCGGCCGTGAAGCTGTTGCGGCCATCGACATAGGTCGCGTTCAGGTTGTTCACGAGGTCTGTCTTCCCGGAGAGGTCGTATTTTCGCAGATAGGTATCGTCAGTGGTGAGCTCCGTCTGGAAACTCCAGCTCCATTGATCGTCGATGTTGAAATCGCCCTCTCCAAAGAGGCTCCCGCGAAAATCATTCTCACCCGGCGTGCCCGATTGCTGCGACCTCGGCCATGTTCCGGTGGCAAAGGAGGTCAAGCTGCCGCTTTCGAACCTCTGGCGATATTTGCCCTGATAAACCGGACCTTCCTTCGTGGTGAAGCGCGGTATGAGGGTAAGGTCCTTGTCGGGTGAAATCGCCCAGAAATAGGGTACTTCGACTTGCTGCCCGAGTTCGGTCGAACTGGCGATCGATGGCGTCAGGAACCCCGACTGGCGTTTGACTGTCGGGTCGGGGTGCGAGAAGTAAGGAACATAAAGGACGGGAACGCCGAAGAACTCCATGAAGGCGTCTTCGTAGACAATTCTCTTTTCCTCTTTGTTGTGGACGACGCGGAAGGCCTTGATCTGCCAGATCGGCGTCGTTTGTCCCTTCTCCGCGCAAATGTTGCAGGGGCTGTATACGCCACGATGCAGCGTTGTGATGTTGCCGCCGCTCCGCACGACGCTATGTCCGGCAAGGCGGGAGTTGTCGCTGAGAAGAACCTTGAGCGTGTCGATGACGCCGTCCCGCATCTCGTTGCGCAGGACGAGGTGATCGGCAAAGGCAACATCGCCTTGCGGATCGAGCAGTGCAATATTGCCGTCGGCCGTCACCACCCCGGTGGTTTCGTCGTAGGTGACGCGATCCGCGAGCAGCACGCGCTCGCCATAGGCAAGCTCCACGTTGCCGGACGCAGTTACGATCCGCGCCTCCCGGTCGTAGGCGAGCTCGTCGGCTTGCATCAACACTTCGCCGGATTGAGGGAAACTCGCCTCCGGCGACGCGCCGTCCGGGCCGGCGCTCTGGGCACTGGCCGGTGTCGCAAATGGCAGCATCAGCAAAGCCACCAGCAAAAAGAGGCCGCGCCTGCCGCCCACACTCATCCGCTGCCCCTCGGTCACGTGTACGTATGCCCCCGGTCGTCCAGAATCGCCCGGTCGCCGGGCAATTCATGATTTCTAACCGTCTTCGAGGTGAAAGAGAACCGCAAGTCCCAAAAGCATGACGACGATGGAAGGGGCCCAGGCGGCGAGTGTCGTGGGAAGGATGCCCGAAAGTCCGAGCGCCAGCGAGAGATTACCGAGAAAATAGACCAGAAATCCTGACAAAATTCCACCGAGGACCATCTTCAGAAGCCCCCCCATCCGGGTGATCCGCATGGAAAAGACGGCCGCCACCAGGACCATGGTGCAGAGCAGCGCAGGCAGCGCCAGGAGTTGATGAAAATAAATCTGGTATCGCCGGGCGGAGAATCCGGCCGCCTCGGCGGTGTTGATGAAGTGGGGCAGTTCCCAGAACGAGATGCTTTCCTCGCGGGCGAAGCTTTCCTCGATCTGGTCCATCGTGAGCGAGGTTTCCTGGTGGTAGGTGCCGAAATGCCGCGGCTGATCCTCGACCATCAGCACCCAGACATCCTCAAGCTGCCAGTAGCCAGGCTTCAGCGAGGCCGTCGCCGCATCGATGCGGCCCAGGAAAGCGCCGCTCCGCCCGTAGAGGAAGATGGTGACTTCATCGAGCTTCAGCCCTCGTCCGTCCATATGTCCGGCATGGACAACCGATTGTCCGGTGGAGTCTGCCTGCCTGAGCCACAGCCCGTTCGCCGAAACGGCGATGAAGCTGGTTCTTTGCTCAAGGTACTTCGATTCAAGTTGGCCAAACCGTGTCGTCATGGTCGCCGCGACCGGATTGAAGATCGTGACGACAAACGTGCCGATCAAGGCAGCGACGGCGAGCGCGGGCGCGATGAACTGCCAGACGGAGACACCGGCGGCACGAGCAATGACGAGTTCGTTGTTCCGGCTGAGGCGTAAAAATGCCGCCATGCCGCCAAACAGAATGGCGAACGGCAGCGTCCTGCTTCCCAGGCGAGGAACCTCAAGCAACGCCATGGAGAACAGCAACCCGAAGGTGACGCCTGGCTTGTCCGCGCCTCTGCGCAGCATCTCCACGAGCTCAACCATGAAAATAAGCGAGAGAAAGATCGAGAAGGTGATCATCGCAACGCCAAGGAACTGGCGTCCGAGATAGCGGGAAAGCGTCCAGGAGAGATTCATTGCCTCGCTCCCGGCACGGCCGCCATAAGCCGTTGCAGCATGAGATCGAAGCGGACGCCGGCGATGATCGCAACGCAAATACCGCAAACCGAGAGCGGGAAAAGATACATCAGAGGTATCAGGTGGTTTTCGGTCGCGGATCCATTTGAAAGGACGAATCCCAGCAAACGAACGGCGAGCGCAATAACCGCTGCAAGCGTCAGGCGCGACGCATAGCCTCTCCGGTTGAAGGGGGCGGGCAACAGGGCTGCGAGCGCGATGAGCGTCAACAGTGTCGGATAAATCCCTTCGACGAGGCGTTCGTGGGCTTCGGCCCGCAGTTTGGGGACGTGGGCCAGTGCGTAGGTGTCGTCTGACGCGGGGTCGATCAGTTCGCCGAAATAGCGTTCGCGCCCTTCATAAGCATAGTTGGGCGTTCCATCCATATACTGGGAGAGATCGTAGGTATACTTGTCGAAATAGAGCAGCGTGGCCGCGCCCACATTCCGGTTTCCCTTGCGTGAGACCCGTTGAATGTTCCCATTGAACATGACGAGGAGCGGCCCCTGAGGCCCTTCGACGAGGCTCCCCGTTTCGGCCATATAGGTGATCGGCTCCTCGGGATTGCGGCTGTCGTGAACGAGTATGCCGTAAGTCGTGCCGTCCGGCGTCCGTTCCCGCACATAAACGGTGAGGCCCTGGGCGGGGTTGATGAATGAACCCTCGCGGATCATGGCCGTCGCGACGTCCGAGCGAATCTCGTAGAGGCGGCTCTTGAGTTGCCGGAGGCCTGCCGGCGCCAAATAGATGCTGAACAGCAGGATCAGCACCGACGTGACGAGGGCGATCGCGAGGAGCGGCGTGGCGATGGTCGAGCGGCTTACGCCGGCAGAAAACATCACCACGATCTCGCTGTCGCCGATCAGCTTGTGCAGCGTGTAGAGCATGGCGCAAAAAATGGAGATGGGCAGAACGATCACGAGCGTGCTTGGAAGTGCAAGGGAGGTCAGCTCGAAGAAGGTCAGAAGCGTCTGGCCTTGTGTGATGAGCACGTCAAGCATCCGCAGGGCCTGCGTCAGCCAGATGATACCGGTCAGAACGATGCTCGCGACGATGAAGGGGCCGAGCGCCTGCAGAAATATGTATCGAGACAGGCTTGTCAGCATCGAACCCCGGCTCCCCACCGGTTATCCGGATTTTCCACCCGGCGGTGCACAGGGGTACGGCTTCCTCTCTGTGCGTCGGGGTGTCCTGCGGCGGAAACGCGTGGCACGGCTTCCCCTTGGCACCGATTGAGTTAGGATACGCGCCGTATTGCCGGGCGGCATCGGAACCATGGTTATCCTATTTCCCCTCCCGGTAAAAGTGCGCGGCGGCGGTGCCCACCGTGCGGCAGATCAGATGAGGCCTGAAATGAATGTAACTTTCGCCGATATTTCGCTCACCAGGCAGGGAACCCTTGCGGTCCTTGTTACCGAAGGCGCGGCGCTGCGTGGCGTCGCCTCCGACCTCGACGCGAAGCTCGGAGGCGCGTTGAAGCGGGCGATGCGGGCGGCGAACTTCAGCGGCAAATCCGGGACGGTCCTCGAGCTTGTGGGCCCGCAGGGCGTGAGCGCCAGCCGGGTGCTGCTGGCGGGATTGGGAAAATCTGGCGATCTCTCGGCCGCCGGGCTTGAAAAGGCCGGCGGCGAGCTTGCCGGCCGCGTCGCGAAGGCGAAGGAAACCTCGCTCTCGATCGTACTCGATGGCATTTCGGCGCCTAAAATGCCTGCCGCCGATGCCGCGGCCCATGTCGCTCTCGGAGCGAAACTGCGCTCCTACCGATTCGACAAGTACAAGACGAAGAAGAAGGATGACGACAAGAAGGGCGAGATCAAGTCGCTCGCCGTCCTCACGCGCGCGCCCGCGGAGGCGCGAAAGCAATTCGCGCCGCTTGCGAAGGTCGCGGAGGGCATGTTCCTCACCCGCGATCTCGTGAACGAGCCTGCAAATATTCTTCATCCCGGTGAATTCACCAAGCGCGCAAAGGCTCTCTCGAAGCTCGGCGTCAAGGTCGAGGTGCTCGGCGAAGCTCAGATGAAGAAGCTCGGCATGGGCTCGCTGCTCGGTGTCGGCCACGGTTCCGAGCATGAGAGCAAGCTGATCGTCATGCGCTGGTCGGGTGGCAAGCCCGGTGAAAAGCCGGTGGCTTTCGTTGGCAAGGGCGTCTGCTTCGACACGGGCGGCATTTCGCTGAAGCCTGCGGCCAGCATGGAAGACATGAAGGGAGACATGGGCGGCGCCGCCTGCGTCACCGGCCTCATGCACGCGCTTGCCGCGCGCAAGGCAAAGGCGAATGTCGTTGGCGTCATCGGCGTGGTCGAAAACATGCCGGATGGCAAGGCGCAAAGGCCGGGCGATATCGTCACCTCCATGTCGGGCCAGACGATCGAGGTCATCAACACGGACGCGGAAGGCCGCCTCGTTCTGGCCGACGCGCTCTGGTACACCCAGAATCGGTTCAAGCCGAAATTCATGATCGATCTCGCAACGCTGACCGGTGCAATCATGATTGCGCTCGGCAAGGAATATGCGGGCCTCTTCTCAAATGACGACAAACTCTCGAAGCAACTCTCCGAAGCGGGTGAGGCCGAGGGTGAGAAGGTCTGGCGCATGCCGATGGGCGAAGCCTACGACAAGATGATCGAATCGCGCTTCGCCGACATGAAGAATGTGGGCGGCAGGGACGGCGGTTCGATTACCGCCGCGCAGTTCCTGCAGCGCTTCGTGAACAAGGTTCCCTGGGCCCATCTCGACATCGCGGGCACCGCCATGGCCTCGCCGCAGACGGCGACGAACCAGAGTTGGGGATCGGGCTGGGGTGTGCGGATTCTGAACCGTCTCGTGGCGGACCACTACGAACGCTGAAGGAGCGCCCGTGACGGAGGTTTTGTTCTACCATCTGCAGAACGCCCCCCTGGAACACGTGCTGCCGCAACTCCTGGAACGCTCGCTGGAGCGCGGCTGGAAAGCCGTCGTGAAGGCGGGCGGTCCGGAGCGGCTTGAGGCCCTGAACAACGTCCTGTGGACATACAGCGACGACAGCTTCCTGCCGCATGGAACGCGCGAGGACGGGCCTCCGGCGCTCATGCCCGTCTATCTGACGGTTGAGGACGATTGTCCGAACGGTGCCAACGTCCTGTTTCTTGTCGACGGAGCCGCGCCGGTCGCGCTCGGCGATTACGAGCGTTGCGTGCTCATGTTCGACGGCAGGGATGAGGCTGCGGTCGCCGCCGCGCGCGAACACTGGAAGACGATCAAGGCCGAAGGCCACGATGCAACCTATTGGCAGCAAAGTGCCGAGGGCCGCTGGGAAAAGAAGGCCTGACCTCCCTCGATAAACGGGCTCTTCGAAAACCGGCGAACTGCCATGCATCCTTGAACGATTGATTTGTTCCTCTGCCGGACCCATCATGCCGGCCTGGACGGGGATGTGGGTTCGAGGGAGGGGCATCATGCCGAAATGGCTTCGTATCGTGCTGGGCGTTTTTGCGGTTCTGCTGGTGACGGGAGGGGCGGGCTATTACTGGTTCGTCGTCGAAAGCACAGTGCCCGCCAATGCCGAATACGAATTCGACATCGGCAAGATACGCCGCATGGTTGCCGCCGTTCCCGGCGACAAGCCCGAGAAGATCGAATTCGAGAAGGTCGCCTCGTTTGCGTTCCCCGCAACGGCTATCGTGGCGGGCGATGGCTGGGCGCAGCGCGACATGCCCGTCTTCTCGTACCGGCTCGTTTATCCCGAGAGCAGCATCATCGTCGACACCGCGCTCACCGAAGAGATCGGTGGCGAAAATGTCGCCTCCTTCGATCGCGAAGCATACGCGCGCATGTCGAAGGCGATGGAGGGCGCATCGCTCATCCTCATCACGCACGAGCACATGGATCACATCGGCGGCCTTACCGGTCATCCCGATCTGTCTGCCGTCTTGCCTGCAACGCGGTTGACGCAGGAGCAGGTCGATCATCCGGAGCGAAGCGTGCCGGCAAAGTTTCCCGAAGGCGCGCTGGACGGGTATCGGGCGCTTTCCTACGATCATTACGAGGTCGCGGCGCCAGGCATCGTCCTCATCAAGGCACCGGGTCACTCACCGGGCAGCCAGATGATTTATGTTCAGATGGCGGACGGAAAGGAAGTCCTCTTCATCGGCGATGTCGCCTGGAAGTATCGCAACATCGAGGTTCTGCGCGAGCGCGCCCGCCTGGTGACGCAGTTCTTCCTGCGGGAAGACCGCATGGCCGTCTTCGGTCAGCTCAAGGCTTTGAGCGCCCTCACCGAAGCCGAACCCGAGATCGCGATCGTGCCCGGCCATGACGGCGAGATGGTCGGTAATTTCGTCGAAGCCGGCTTGCTGGTAGAGGGGTTTGGCAGCCCGGAATAGGCCGACTGTCACACGAATGTCATGAAACTGTCACAAAACGCTCCGGCGTGACGGAGGGCGGGTATAACCCGGTCGCCAGCCGATACGGAACAACCCGCGAAAAGAGGCGGCGAAAAAGTAATCCCCGGTTTTCGGCGAAAACGGGGGCGGCAGCAGATTATCCGTTGACGGATCAGTCTGCCGCCACCGCTTCCTCGTAGCTCGAACTCGCCTCCAGCCAGATATCCTCGGCCCGCGCCAGCGCCTTGAGGGCGTCGGCACGCTCCTTCGCCGTCGCGGCAGAGGCCGCGGGATCGCCCGCAACTTTTGGATCGCCCAGCTTCGCCGTCAGCGCCTCGACGAGCTTCTGGATGCGAGAAACCTCCTGCTCGGCGGCCTGGGCTTTCTTCTTGAGCGGCGCCATCTGCTCGCGCTTCTGGGCTGCGAGGCGGCGGGCTTCCTTCTTGTCGTTCGACGGACGGGGAGGCGGAGGCGGCGCGTCCGCTTCGGCGTCGTCTTCGGCGACCAGCGGCTTGATGCGGCGCGCGGGATCGAGAAGCCACTTGCGGTAGTCGTTGAGATCGCCGTCATAGGGCGCGACGGAACCGTCCGCCACCAGCCAGAGGCGGTCGGCGCAGGTTTCGACCAGATGCCGGTCGTGCGAAATCAGGATGAAGGCGCCGTCATACTCGTTGATCGCCATGACCAGCGCTTCGCGGCTGTCGACGTCCAGATGGTTCGTCGGCTCGTCGAGAATGATCATGTGCGGCTTGTGGAAGGTCGCGATGGCGAAGAGGAGGCGCGCCTTCTCGCCGCCCGAAAGTTTCTCGACCCTCGTATCCGCCTTGTCCGCGCCGAAGCCGTAGGAACCGGCACGGGCACGCACCTGCGCGATTGTCGCGTCCGGCATCAACTCACGGAAATGCTCATAGGGCGTATCGCCCATATTGAGCTCGTCGAGCTGGTGTTGCGCGAAATAGGCGATGCGAAGTTTTTTCGACGCATATTTGTGGCCGGCCGTGACGTGCAGCCTGTCGCAGAGCAGCTTGGCGAAGGTCGACTTGCCATTGCCGTTTGCGCCGAGCAACGCAATGCGGTCGTCCTGGTCGATGCGCAGATCGAGATGGCTCAGCACCAGCTTTTCGGGTTCGTAGCCGACGCTTGCATGCTCGAGCCGGATGATAGGCGAGGCGAGCGGCTTCTCTGGCACGGGGAAGTGGAAAGGCAGCACGCGCTCCTGCAGCACATCCGCAATGGGCTCCATCTTCGCCAGCGCCTTCATGCGGCTCTGCGCCTGCCGCGCCTTCGACGCTTTCGCCTTGAAGCGTTCGATGAAGCTTTCCATGTGACGGCGCGCATCGTCCTGCTTCTTCTTCATGGAGAGTTGAAGCATCAGCTTCTCGCGCCGCGTCCGGTCGAAGCGGTCGTAGTTGCCGCTGTAGAAGGAGAGCTTCTGGTTTTCGAGATGCAGGATGTTCTGCGCCACATTGTTCAGAAGGTCCTTGTCATGGCTGACGATAAGAACCGTGTAGGGATAGCTCTTCAGATAGTCCTCAAGCCAGATCGTGCCTTCGAGGTCGAGATAGTTGGTCGGCTCGTCGAGGAGCAGCAGGTCGGGCTCGGAGAAGAGAACGGACGCAAGCGCGACGCGCATCCGCCAGCCGCCCGAGAAGTCGGCACAGGGCCGGGCCTGCGCCGCTTCGTCGAAACCGAGGCCGGAAAGAATGGTGGCTGCGCGGGCAGGGGCCGAATGGGCGCCCATATCGGCAAGCCGCGTATGGATTTCGGCAATCCGGTGAGGGTCCGTCGCCGTCTCGGCTTCCTCCATCAGCGCCGCCCGTTCCGCGTCGGCCGCCAGCACCGTGTCCACCAGCGAGGTCGGCCCGGCCAGCACTTCTTGCCGGACCATGCCGATCCGCCAGCTCTTCGGATAGGAAATACTGCCGCTTTCCGGCCCGTATTCCCCCGTGATGAGCTTCAGCAGGGTGGATTTGCCGGTACCGTTGCGGCCGACAAAACCCGTCCGTTGCCCGGGGGGCACGGCGGCGGTGACATGGTCGAGGAGCAGGCGCCCCTCCATTCGGAAGGTCAGATCGTTGATATGCAGCATGATGAGCGGGCTTTTAGCACCGCCGGTTGCCCCCGTCATCAGGCCCGGCTATAAACCGCGCCAAATCTTCCACCTGCACAATTTGGGAAAGCTGAGCATGGCCCTCGAACGGACCTTCTCGATCATCAAGCCGGACGCGACCCGGCGCAACATCACCGGCAAGATCATCGACCGCTTTGAGAGCGCGGGCCTCCGGGTCATCGCCTCGAAGCGTATCCACATGACGAAGGCGCAGGCCGAAGGCTTCTATGCCGTCCACAAGGAACGCCCCTTCTTCAACGATCTGGTCTCCTTCATGATTTCCGGCCCGGTCGTTGTCCAGGTGCTGGAAGGCGAGAACGCCGTCGCGAAGAACCGCGAGATCATGGGCGCGACCAACCCGGCCAATGCCGACGCCGGCACGATCCGCAAGGACTTCGCCGAGTCGATCGAGGCGAACTCAGTCCACGGCTCCGACGCCCCGGAGACGGCCGCCGAAGAGATCAAGTACTTCTTCAAGGACGAAGAAATCGTCGGTTGATTTCATCGGTCGCTGAATTCGGAAAGCCCCGCCCTCACACCAGGCTGTGTGGAAAGCCGGGCAAATCAGATATAATGGCCACCTCGGGAACGGGGTGGCCATTTTCATGGGATATATCGTCGGAGAAGATCGGGAAC
>PHEF01000020.1 GCA_002842875.1 Alphaproteobacteria bacterium HGW-Alphaproteobacteria-3
GCCGGACATATGACCGCAAGCGATCCGACGCATGATCAAATCCAGTCCTTGCAAAACAGGGGGCCGTCCACATATGCCGGGTCAAGCCCGGCAATGACAAATTTTCTTTTAGAACAGGCCCATCTGGCGGGTGTCGGCGGGTTTTTTCGGGCGGGCGGGTTTTTCGGGTTCCGCTGCCACGAGGGCAGGCTCCTGAAGAGCGGGGCCGTCATTCGCGGCGCTGTTGATCCGTGTGCTGACGGGTACCGCTTCCAGGAGATCGTCCGGCGCGGGGCGGAGAAGGGCCAGAAGCTCCTTTTGCGTGGCGGCGGGATCGAGCCAGAGATCCCAGTCCTTCTCGTCGAGGATGACCGGCATGCGATGGTGGACGGGCTTCAGCGTTTCGTTCGCCTCCGTCGTCACGATGGCGCAGCTATCGAGTTCGCTGCCGCCCGCAGACATCCATATGTCCCAGACGGCGGCCATGGCGAAGGGCTTGCGGTCGCGGCGGCGAATGAAGAAGGGCTGTTTGGCACCCTTCCCCGCAGCCTGCCACTCATAGAAGCCGTCGGCCGGCATCAAGGCGCGGTGATGGCGGAAGGCGCCGCGGAAGGACGGCTTGCCGGCGATCGTCTCGGCGCGGGCGTTGATGAGGAGGGATTGCGGCATCTCCTTCGCCCAGGAGGGAACGAGGCCCCAGCGGACGAGGAGGAAACGGCGCTTGCCCTGCTCGCGGATGACGAGGGGCACGGGCTGCGAGGGCGCGATGTTGTAGCGCGGCGGAAAATCCGGCTCGTCGAGATAGCCGAAAAGCGCCCGCATCGCTTCGGGCGGCGTGGTGATGGAAAAGCGTCCGCACATGGGTACGAGACTAGCCCAAGCCGGAGGGAGGACAAACCCCGCTGTTATGATGTAACATTGCCGAAACGAAGGAGGCGGCATGGCGGCGCGCGGCGCGGCACTTAACACGGCACAGGCGCACCAGACGCATAATCACCGCGCGTGCATCGACGATGCGCTGACGCGGGCGCGCGAGATTTGCGCTGGGCGCGGGGCACAGCTCACGCCGCTGCGCGAGAAGGTGCTGCAGATCGTCTGGCGCAGCCACAAGCCGGTGGGCGCCTATGACGTGCTGGACGAACTTGCGCGGAGCCACAAGGCGGCGCGGCCGCCGACGGTCTATCGCGCGCTCGACTTCCTGATGAACGAAGGGCTGATCCACAAGATCGAATCGCTCAATGCCTATCTCGGCTGCGTGGAGGCGGGGGCGCCGCATTCGGGGCAATTCCTGATCTGCCGGCAATGCGGCGCGACGGAGGAGATCGTCGACGGCAAGCTCGAGACGGCGCTCGACCAGGCGGCGAAGCGGGCGCATTTCGCGACGGAGCGACGACACCATGACCCGCCCCCTGCCCTTTTTCGCGTGCCTCCTGGCCGCGGGCCTGACCCTTTCCGCGACGGGCGCCGCGGCGGAAAGCGCAAAGTTCCAGACGGGCACCCGTTCCGGCGCCTTCGTTGCGACGGACAAGTCGCTCACCGATCTGGTGAGCGACGGCTACAGCATCAGGGGCAATCTCGGCACGGCGCTGATCCTGCAGAAGGGGCCGTCGGTCTTTTCCTGCCAGATTCCGCCCGACCCCGAGGCGCTCGGCTTCAAGCCCTATTTCGTCTGCGCGGAGCTGAGGGAAGAGCCGCGCGAGGCGGAAGAACCGGCGGACAAGCCCCGACCGGGGAATTGACCGGGCGCGGCGCGGCCCAGATGCTGCGCGCCTCGCAATACATTCAAGAAAACAAAACCGAATCAGGGAGACGACACGATGAGCTACAAGCCTTTCGACCTTTCGGGGAAGGTGGCCCTTGTGACCGGCGGCAATGGCGGCATCGGCCTCGGCATGGCGGACGCGATCGCGCAGTCGGGCGCCGATGTGGCGATCTGGGGCACCAATGAGGACAAGAACAAGAAGGCCGCCGAGCAGCTCCGTTCGCATGGCGTGAAGGTCTATACGCGCAAGGTGGACGTGTCGGACGAAAGCCAGGTCATCGACGGGATCGGCGCGACCGTGAAGGAACTCGGACGGATCGACTCGGTGTTTGCGAATGCGGGCGTCGGCTTCGGCGCGCCTTCGTTCATCGAGATGTCGACGGAAGTTTACAAGAAGACGCTGGCGGTCAATCTCGACGGCGTGTTCTTCACGCTGCGCGAAAGCGCGCGGCACATGGTGGAGCGCGCAAAGAGCGGCGATGCGGGCGGCTCGCTTGTCGGTATCGCGAGCCTTGCCGCCATCGAGGGCGCGGCGCGCAACGAAGCCTATGCGGCGACGAAGGGCGGCGTGATCTCCATGATCAAGAGCATCGCGGTGGAACATGCGCGCTACGGCATGCGGGCGAATGCGATCCTGCCGGGCTGGATCGCCACCGACATGACGGCGCAGGCGCAGCGCGGTCTATCTCACCTCGGATGCCTCGACCTATCATTCGGGCGATACTTTTGTGATCGATGGCGGCTACGCCATTTTCTGAGGACACATGACGGACAAGCGGGACAGCATGACGGGTGGCGAGACCGCCGATATGGACCGCCGCCTCATCCTGATGGCGCGCACGGTCGTGGTGCTGTTCCGCGAGTTCGAGAAGATTGCGCGCGAACTCGATATCACGATCCCGCAATACCGCTTCCTGCTGTTCCTGAAGCGCGGGCCGAAACGGGCGGGCGAACTGGCCGTGGAAGCGGCGATCCGCAAGCCCACCGCGTCGGGCCTCATTGCCGACATGGAGAAGCGCGGGCTCATCGCGCGCAAGCCCGACAAGGATGACGGGCGGAGCGTGAAACTCAGCCTGACGCCGAAGGGCCTGAAGAAGCATCGCGAATTCGAGGAGGCGCTGGCGCGCTATCTGCCCTCGTTGCTCGACCAGGGCGATCCTGAGCGGATGCTCGATGCCTTTTCCGAGCTCGCCTATATCATCGACAGCCGGCGGGAGAATGCCGGTCCGGTTGCGGTGGACGATCTTGTGGAGGATGCGGGCCGGGGGTGAGCGGCTGGAAATCCGCTCCATCGTTCGTCATGGCCCGGCTTGTCCGGGCCATCCACGTCTTTAAGCTTCTTGCGTGTATCCAAGACGTGGATGACCCGCATAAAGCGGGTCATGACGGTATTGGTTAAATGGGCGGGTGGAAAAAAGTGGGAGGGCAGCAATCATGAGTCTCGATCTCAATCCGGTGTCGGTGTCGGATTATCGCGCGCTGGCGAAGAAGCGGCTGCCGACGCAGCTATTCGATTATCTGGACGGCGGCTCCTATGCGGAGCGGACGCTCCACGACAATGTTGAAGCTTTCGCGCGGTTGAAGCTGCGCCAGCGCGTGCTGCGCGATGTGGGCAAGGTCGATACAACGGCCAGGGTTTTCGGCGAAACATGGACGATCCCGGCGGCGCTCGCGCCGGTCGGCTTCGCGGGTATGTTCGCGCAGCGCGGCGAAGTGCAGGCGGCGCGGGCGGCGGAAAAATTCGGCGTGCCCTACACGCTGTCGACGGTCGGCATCTGCTCCATCGAGGAAGTGGCGGCCGCGACAAAGAAACCCTTCTGGTTCCAGCTCTATGTGATCAAGGATCGCGGCTATGCGGCGGCGCTGATGAAGCGCGCGCATGAGGCGGGCTGCACCGCGCTCGTCTTCACGGTGGACCTTGCCGTTCTCGGCGCGCGCTACCGCGACGTCAGGAACGGCATGAACGCGTCGATGCCGCTCGGCAAGCGGCTTCGCGTCGCCGCCGATTACGCGCGGCGGCTGCACTGGCTCCGGCAGGTCGCGCTCGGCGGCAAGCCGCTCGATTTCGGCAACCTGCGCGAGGCGGTGCCGCATGCGAAGGGCTTCGGCGAGTTCGGCGCCTGGGTGGCACAGAACCTCGACCCGGCGATGACGTGGAAAGACCTCGAATGGGTGCGCGCGAACTGGCCGGGCAAGATCATCATCAAGGGGGTGATGGACGCCGAGGATGCACGCATGGCGATGCAGACGCTCGCGCCTGACGGGATCGTGGTGTCGAACCATGGCGGACGGCAGCTCGACTCGACGCCCGCGACCATCGACGCCCTGCCCGCGATCCGCGAGGAAGTGGGCGACGCCACGACGGTGTTTCTCGATGGCGGCATCAGGAGCGGGCTCGACATCGTGAAGGCGGTGGCGCTCGGGGCGGATGCGTGCCTGCTGGGACGGGCCTGGGCCTTTGCGCTGGCGGCGCGCGGGGAAGCCGGCGTCTCCGCCATGCTCTCCACGATGCGCGGCGAGATGAACGTCGCCATGGCGCTGACGGGCTTCACCAAGGTGAGCGAGATCGACAAAAGCGCGATTGCGTGAAGGGGGAGTTCTCATCTCGCCATGACGGTTTGGGGGCTTGCGGGGACTGAGTGCCTCAAGCGCCCCCTCACCCTTCCGCATCCTTCGGATGCTCCCTCCCTCTCCCCGGAGGGGAGAGGGAAAGAAGCGTCCTACTCCGCCTTCACGATGCGGAGGAGCTGGCCGTCTTCTTCGTCGGTGAGGAGGTAGAGGGCGCCGTCGGGGCCTTGACGGACATCGCGGATGCGCAGGCCGAGGTCTTTCAGCATGGGCTCGTCGCCCGTGACCTTGTCGCCGTCGAGCGAGAGGCGGTAGAGGCCGAGGCGGGCGAGGCCGCCGACGAAGAGCGAACCCTTCCATTCGGGAATGGCATCGCCGGTGTAGAACGCCATGCCGGAGGGGCCGATGGAGGGCACCCAGTAGTGGACGGGTTGTTCCATGCCGGGCGCCGAACTTTTGCCCTCGCCGACCGGCAGGCCGCTATATTCCGTGCCATAGGTGACGACGGGCCAGCCGTAATTTTTGCCGGGCTCGGGAATGTTCACTTCATCGCCGCCGCGCGGTCCGTGTTCGCTGGTCCAGAGTTTGCCCGTTTCCGGGTGGAGCGCCGCGCCTTGCTGGTTGCGGTGGCCCCAGGACCAGATTTCGGGCAGCGCGCCGTCCCTGTTCACAAAGGGGTTGTCGTCCGGCACCGTTCCGTCCGGCCAGATGCGGATGATTTTTCCAAGGTGGGATGAGAGGTCCTGCGCCTGTCCGCGAAACTCCGACTTCGAGCGTTCGCCCAGCGCGATGAAAAGATGGCCTTCGCGGTCGAAGACGAGGCGGGAGCCGAAGTGAAGCGTGCTTGGCAGTTTCGGCTGCTGGCGGAAGATCACTTCCACGTTGCGCAGTTGCGGCGACAGGCTCTCGGTGAGGCGACCGCGCGCGACGGCAGTGCCGTTTTTCCCATTTTCTCCCTTCTCCGCATAGCTCAGATAGATGAGGCGGTTTTCGGCGAAGTCCGGGTCGAGCGCGACATCGAGCAGACCGCCCTGCCCGCGCGCATCGACCTGCGGCACGCCATAGATCGCGTTCCCGATCTTGCCCTCGGGCGTGACGATGCGCAGGAAGCCCGGCCGTTCGGTGACGAGGAAGTTTCCGTCCGGCAGGAAGGCGAGGCCCCAGGGATGCTCGAGGCCCTGCGCCACCGTCTCGACCCGTATCTTTGCCTTCTCCGTGGCGAAGGTCCGGTCGAGGGCGAAGGCGGGGGCTGCAAGGGTGGCGGCAAGAGCGAGGGCGAGGGCGAAAGCGGAACGGCGGATCATGCGGCTTCCTTTGATCGAGAACCGGAAAGTCAAAACCTTGCCCGCCGACACGACCAAAATATGGCGAGGATGAGTTCGAAGGCGGCCCCCCCGCCCCAAACCGCTTGCAGCGGTTTGATCCTCCCCGAGGAGAGCGTGGGAATTGAGAGGTGCCGCTTGACAGATGGAGGGGCGATGCTTTTAGTTAGGCAACCGAACTAAATAGCGGAACCGGCAGGCGCCGGCCGCGCAGGGAGACTTCCAATGGCCATTCACACACCGCTTTGCGACCTTCTCGGCATCAAATATCCGATCATGCTGGCGGGCATGGGCGGCGTTTCCTACGCGGAACTCGCCGCCGCCGTGTCCAATGCCGGCGGCTTCGGCACGCTGGGCATGGCGGGGCTGCAGCCGGAAGAGATCCGTGTGCAGATGAAGAAGGTGAAGGACCTGACCGACAAGCCGTTCGGCGTGGACCTGCTCGCGGCCGTTCCGGAATCGCTCGAGAGGACCGCCGACATCATGATCGAGGAAGGCGCGGCGGCGTTCATTTCCGGTCTTGGCGTGCCGAACAACATTCTCGACAAGCTGCACAAGGCGGGCATGAAGGTCATGAATGTGTGCGGCACCGTGAAACATGCGGTGGCGGGCGAGAAGGCGGGGCTCGACGGCGTGATCGCGCAAGGCACGGAAGGCGGCGGGCACACAGGCAAGGTGGCCGGCATGGCGCTCATTCCGCAGATCGTGGACGCGGTGAAGACGATCCCCGTGATCGCGGCCGGATCGATCGTCGACGGGCGCGGGCTTGCGGCGGCGCTCGCTTTCGGCGCGCAGGGCGTGTGGATGGGCACGCGCTTCATCGCGGCGAAGGAAAGCCATGCGGGCGACATGTACCGCCAGGTGATCGTGGACGCGAAGGACACGGACACGATCGTGACGCGCTGCTATTCCGGCAAGACGATGCGCGTGTTCAACAATCCCTACGTGCAGGACTGGGAGAGCCGGCCCGCCGACATCCAGCCCTTCCCGCAGCAGGCGATCCTGTCGCACCAGAACAATGTGATGGGCGGCATCGGCGGCCAGATCGAGGGGCTCGACCGCGACCGCTCCTGCTTCGCCATGGGCCAGGGCGCGGGCGGCATCCACGACATCCTGTCGGCGAAGGACATCGTGGAAAAGACCCTGCAGCGGCGATCGCGACAAGGCGATCACCGCGGCCACAGGAGGGCCCTCGGGGCTTTATGGCACAGGATTTGTGCAAAAACGGGACGGCGAGAAGGAAGCGGCGCAGGCTTGTGCCGATCCTGCTCGCGACTGCGCTTGCCGCCCTTCCCTTCTTCAGCGTGCGGGCGGAGGCGATGCCGGCCGGCGTTACGCAGCTCGCGGAAACGCTTGGCGGGATACATCATCTCAGAACGCTTTGCGGCACCAATGAAGGCCAGCTCTGGCGCAACAAGATGATCGAAATGATGGGCGCGGTGCGCCCGAGCGAGACGGAACGCCAGGCGCTCATCAAGCATTTCAACGACGCCTATTACCGCTACCGCAATGCCTATCCCAACTGCACGCCGACTGCCGCCACGCAGTGCGACAAGCTGATGCAGAACGGACACCGGCTTGCCGAGGAACTGGCCGCAAGCGGGCTTGGCCGTTAGAGACCACACCGCAAACATGGTTTCCGGCCCTCTTCCGGTTCGCGATCCTTCCCCGCGCGACGGCCGTTAACCTGTCTCTCATGAAACGGGAGACATTCGGCGTCAGTGTGTTACAAAGACGAAGAATAAAGGGGCGACCCGGCCCGAGGCGGCCGGTGCCGGATGCTGCGAGAGGACCCATGGCAGAAGATTTTCCAGGAGACGCCAGTTTCGGTCCGCTCGACGAGGACGGGCACGACGCCTCCCTGCTCACCGAAACCGAACAGCGGCGCGTTGCGCTTCAGAACATTCTCGACGCTTGGGACGAGGCGCTGGGCGAAGGCGTCGATGCCGACATCCTCGCGACGACCGCGATCTTCGCGGCGCTTTCCGACATGGTGGAAGCCTATGGCGAGGAAGCCGTGGCCGAAATGGCGAACGGTCTTGCCGACCGCGTGCGCCAGGGCGAATTCACGCTCAATCGCGTGATGAACTGAACGTTCGGGCCATCGCTCAAGCAATTGCCCTAGTTTATCTTGCCCTCAAACGCCGGGCAGGCGCATACGCGCCCTTGGCTTACGCGCCATAAGGCGCGGCGGGCAGTCGCCCTTGCCATTTTCGGCATGCCGAAAATGGTTTCTCCAAAACGGCTTCCCGAACCACCCTCAGATCATCACTTCGATGAGGCGCGGGCCCTTCTGCTTCATGGCGGAGGAGAAGGCGTCCGCGAAGTCCTCGACCGTCTCGACGCGCGTGGACTCGACGCCCATGCCGTGCGCGAGCGACGTCCAGTTCAGTTCGGGGTTATGCAGGTCGAGCATGGAGAGCGCCTTGGGGCCGGGATTTTCCGCGCCGACGCGCATCAGCTCGACATTGAGAATGGCGTAGGAGCGGTTCGCGAAGATGACCGTCGTCACGTCGAGCTTCTCGCGGGCCTGCGTCCAGAGTGCCTGAAGCGTGTACATCGCGCCGCCATCGCCATGAAGGCAGACGACCTTGCGATCCGGACAAGCGACGGCGGCGCCGGTGGCGAGCGGCAGGCCCTGACCGATGGAACCGCCAGTGAGCGAGAGGTGGTCGTGCGGCGCGGCATTGACCGTCGCGATCATCGAGCCGATGCCGGAGGTTGCGGCTTCGTCGGAGACGATCGCGTTTTCCGGCAGGAGGCGGGCGACGATCTGACCGATGGTGAACTGGTCGAAGGAGGCGCCGGCCTTCGGCAGTTCGGGCTTCTGCAGGGGCGCGACATTCGCGGGCTCCTTTGGCGCGCCGATCGCTTCCGCCACGGCTTCGAGCGCGGCAGTGCCGTCTTCGTGCGGATGAGCAAGGTAGAGAATGTCGGCGCTGTCGGGCGTGCACCAGCTCGGCTTGCCCGGATAGGCGAAGAAGGAGACGGGCGGCTTCGCGCCGACAAGGATCAACTGTTCGACGTCTTTCAACGCTTCGACGATCTGTTCGGCGAAATAGGGAATGCGCTCGATGGCGACGCGGCCCGCTCCCCGCTGGAGGCGCGGCGCGAAGGTGTCGCACATGATGCGTGCGCCCGACTTCGCGGCAATGCGGCCGGCGGCGACAAGGCCCTTTTCCTTGAGCGCGGCACCGCGCACGAGGATCGCCGTCTTCTTGCCGTTCGCGAGCGCCCTGGCGGCGCGGTCCACCGCGTTCGTGGAGACGGCGGCGGGCGCGGGCACCGGCAGCGCATCGGCGGCGTGTTCGGCCTCAAGCCAGGCGGTGTCGGCGGGAAGGATCAGCGTTGCAACCTGACCCGGCGCGGAGCGCGCGGCCTGAACGGCACGGGCGCCATCGGCGGCGACGGTCTTCGGGCTCGTGGAGGAATGGACCCAGCCCGACACGGGACGCGCGAAGCCCGCAATGTCGGAGGCAAGCGGCGCGTCGTACTGCGCGTGGTAGGTCGCGTGATCGCCGACGATGTTGACCAGCGGCGTTTGCGCACGGCGCGCGTTGTGGAGGTTCGCCAGCCCGTTGGCGAGGCCCGGCCCGAGATGGAGGAGCGTCGCGGCGGGCTTTTCGGCCATGCGGCCATAGCCATCGGCCATGCCGGTGACGGCGCCCTCGAAGAGCCCCAGAATGGCGCGCATGCCATCCACCTTGTCGAGCGCGGCGACGAAATGCATTTCGGAGGTGCCCGGATTCGAGAAACACACCTCGACGCCGGCGTTTACCAGCGTCCGCACAAGGCTTTCCGCACCGTTCATGATCGACTCCCTGAATTTCTTTTCTGTTTCGAGCTTAGAGCAAAAACGAGATCGCCACACGCGCAAGAACGACCCCCCCGAATATCGCGATCAGGCAACCGGAGACGCGGTTCACGAGGGCGAGCAAGCGGTCGTTCATCTTCTGGCGGAAGAGGCTGACGAAGCCCGAGAGCCCCGCCCACCAGAGCGCCGATCCGCACAGGACGGCGAGCACGACGGTTGCCGCGTGCTCGTAATCCTCGCCCGCATCGGCAAGGCCCGCAACACCGCCGAAGATCGCAAGGAAACCGAGCATGGTGGCGGGGTTCGTGATGGTGAGGACGAAGGTGGTGGCGAAGACCGCGGCCATGGCGGCGGAGAGATTTTCCTCCGCCGTCTCGTCGAAATGAGGCTGCGCTATCCAGGTGCGAATGCCGAGCGCAACCAGGAAAAGGCCGCCGACGATCTGCAGCGCGGTTTCGAAGCGCACAACGATCTCGATGGCGGCGGTGAGGCCGAAGGCGGCGATGGCGGCGAAAATCGCATCGCCGGTGGCTGCGCCCGCGCCCGACAGAAATCCGTTCAACTGGCCATAGCGGAGCGTGCGCCGGATGACGATGAGATTGACCGGGCCGATGGGCGCGGCAACCGCAAGACCGATCGCAACGCCATTTGCCACCAGACCGAAATCAATCATGGAGGCCGCCGCCCTTCCCGTCAGACAACCGCGACATCATTGCCCGGCGGTTCCGCGTAGAGCTTTTCGACGAGGGCGGCCCGGCGGCCAAGCGCAACGGACTGGTTGATGTATCCCTTGTCGGTGAGTTCGCCCGCATCGACGCTCGGCGGCTCCGTCATGAGGAGCGCGCGGACGATGCGCGTGCTCGACCCCGGATTGCCCTTGTTGTGGACACGCATGCCTTCCGCGAGGCGCTCCAGCACGGCGGGATGACGGACCAGATCCTCGACGGCGAGGGACGGGTCGCCGGCGATGTTGCGGCAGGCCGGAATATTCGGGAAACCGAGAATGCCGATGTAGGTGCGGTCGAGGCCGGCGACGAGCGCATCCGACAACACGCCGTTCGAACCTGCGACGATATCGACGCGGAGCTTGCCCGCGCTCACCCATGTGCCGGTGGAAAGCTTGAAGTCCTCCGCCACGCGGCCATCGAAGACGAGGCCCTCTTCGGGGCGTTCGGGATCGAGGAAGCGCGCGCCGTCGCCGAGGCGGTAGAAACCTTCCTCGTCATAGGCCTCCGCCGTCTTTTCGGCGTTCTTGTAGTAGCCGGGGGTGATGCAGCCGCCGCGGACGCGCACTTCCATCTTCCGACCGACGGGAGCGAGCTTCAGGTCGATGCCGGGAAGCGGAAGCCCGAGAAGCCCCATCCGCTCGGTCGGCCAATGGACGTTGCAGATGGTGGGCGCGGTCTCCGTTGCGCCATAGCCCGACGAAAAGACGATGCGTTCGCCCACGGCGCGGATCGCGACCTTCTGGATGCGGTCGTAGAGGTCCTGGCTCAAGGCGGCACCGCCATAGGCAAGCGTGCGCAGGCGCGAGAAGAAATTCTTCGCCAATGCCTCGTCGGCTTCGAGCTCGTCCACCAGCATGGTGTAGGCGGCCGGCACGTTGGAATAGGCGGTGGGCGCGATCTCGCGCAGGTTCGCCACCGTTTCGGCAAAACCGCCCGGCACAGGGCGGCCACCGTCGATGTAGAGCGTGCCGCCGCCGACGAGCAGGTTGTTCAGGATCGCATTACCACCGAAGCAGTGGTTCCAGGGAAGCCAGTTGAGAAGCACGGAAGGCTCCTCGTTCTCTTCTTCGAGCGTCACGCTTTTCGGCATGACGGAGTTCACGCACATCATGCGCTGCGTGGTGATGACGGCTTTCGGCATGCCGGTGGAGCCGGAGGTGAAGAGATATTTCGCCACCATGTCGAAGTTGAGCCCGGCATAGCTTTCCTCGACCGCATTGCCCGGCGCCGTTTCAAGGAGCGAGGCAAAGGGCGTGCCGAGCGAGCCGTCGACGGTCACAAGTTCAACACCGTCCAGGTTCAGCGCGGCGAGCCCGCGCTCGAAGGGGGCGCCCTCCTGCATGAAGACGAGCTTCGGCGCCACGAGATCGAAGACATAGCGGAGCTTGTCGAAATCCGAGCTCATGGTGCTGTAGGACGGCGAGACGGGCGCAACGGGCACGCCGGCGAGGATCGCGCCATAGGTCATGAGCGCGTGTTCGATCGAATTGCCGGAAAGGATCATCACAGGCTTCGAGCTGTCGAGGCCGCGATCGAGCAGCGCCTGCGCGATGGCGTTCACTTTCGCATTCGCGTCCGCGTAAGTCAGGAGATCCCAGTCGCCGAGACCCTGCTTTACGGGTTTGCGCTTGCCGAGCCAGACGCGATCCGGCGCTTGTGCCGCCCATCTGCGGATGGGCTCGATGAGGTTCGAGGGCACGGGGCGAAGCGGATGCGGATTGCGCAATACGATGGAGCCATCTGCGCGGCGTTCGATCTCGAGCTTGCGCTCCACATAGCCCGGATCGCGATAAGGCGGCGTGTTCATGTCCAAGGCCGTCATCCCCTTCACGCGTTCACATCGACGATGACGCGGCCGCGCACCTGGCCTGCGATAATTTCCTGCCCGAGCCTCGGCACGTCGTCGAGCTTCGCGCGAACGCTCATGGCATCGAGTTTCTTCATGTCGAGATCGGCCGCAAGGCGCTTCCATGCCTCGACGCGCTTCGCCATCGGCGCCATGACGCTGTCGATGCCCGCAAGCGTGATACCGCGCAGGATGAAGGGGGCGACGGAGCCCGGCAGGTCCAGACCTTGCGCGAGACCGCAGGCCGCGACCGTGCCGCCATATTTCGTCATGGAGAGGACGTTGGCGAGCGTGTGGCTGCCGACGCAATCGACGGCACCCGCCCAGCGCTCCTTGCCGAGCGGCCTGCCCGGCGCGGAGAGTTCGCCCCGGTCGATGATTTCCGCCGCGCCGAGGCCCTTCAGGTAGTCCGCTTCCGAGGCACGGCCCGTGGAGGCGATGACGCGGTAGCCGAGCTTCGCGAGAATGGCGATGGCGACGGAGCCGACGCCGCCCGCCGCACCGGTGACGAGGACGTCACCCTTGTCCGGCGTGACGCCGTTCTTTTCGAGCGCGAGGATGCAGAGCATCGCGGTGTAGCCGGCGGTGCCGATCGCCATGGCGTGTTCGTTGGAAATCGCATCGGGCAGCTTCACCAGCCAGTCGCCCTTCACGCGCGCCTTTTGCGCGTAACCGCCATTGTGGCCTTCGCCGACGCCGTAGCCATTCAGCACGACGCGCTCGCCCGGTTTGAAGTTCGGATTGTCCGACTTCTCGACCTTGCCCGAGAAATCGATGCCTGGGATGAGCGGCCAGTTGCGGATGATGGGCGCGGCGCCGGTGAGCGCGAGACCGTCCTTGTAGTTCACGGTCGAATAATCGACGGCGACGGTGACGTCGCCTTCCATGAGGTCTGCCTCGGTGAGGTTCGCGAATTCGACCTGCGGAGCCTTGTCGCCCTTCGACACGCGGATGGCGCGGAACGTCCCTGTCATTTCCCGTCCTGACTTCTGTTTGATGGCTTTTTTGAATGCCCTGTTGGCGACAAACGAACCCAAATCCGGGTTTCGGTCAAGCGAGGGGGCGGCAGGCGGCGGCAACACTGGCACTCGCTCGCCTATGTGAGTGCTAATTCATTGAATTTGTTGAACGAATCGCATGCCTCAAGAGTTTGTCAATCTCGACGCGTGAAAATTTCATGACTACGATTCCTGCGTTGCGAGACTCTTTATGTGCGGCGTTGCCGTCTGGATTTGCGATCTGGAGGTTCGAGCGTGAGACAGGTTTCGGAACTGAAAAAGCTGCTGGAAGGCTACCGGCTGGTGACGGCCGAAATTCTCTACCGGATGCCCGATCATCCGAGGCTGCTGCAGAGCTATATCTGGCAGGATTACGACATGGAGCCGAAATATCCGGCGCTGTCGAAGTTCCTCGACTTCTGGGGACGGGAACTCGACGGGCCGATTTATTCCGTGCGTGTGGGGACGCGGCGGGTGATCCATCCGAGCGAGTTCGTGCGCGCGGATTTCATGGGGGCGATTCACTAGAACGCCCCTCAATGATGCGGCAGGTTCTCGACGAATGTGATCGGTTCGCCGGTGGCTTCCGCGTCGAGTTCGTCTTCCCACATGGCGCGGTGGCCGCGCACGACGGTGCCGATGGGCCAGCCCTTTACCTGCATGCCGTTATAGGGCGTCCAGCCGCATTTCGAGGCGATCCATTTGTCTTCGATGGTGCGGCTCGCGGACATGTCGACAATGGTGAGATCGGCGTCGTAGCCGACCGCGATGCGGCCCTTGCGCGCCATGCCGAAAATGCGCTGCGGGCCCGCCGAAGTGAGGTCCACGAAACGCTGCAGCGTGAGGCGGCCTTCGTTCACGTGGTTGAGCATGACGGGGACGAGCGTCTGCACGCCGGGCATGCCCGAGGGCGACTTCGGATAGGTCTGCTCTTTTTCCTCGATGGTGTGGGGCGCGTGATCGGAGCCGAGCACATCGACGATGCCGGCGGCGATACCTTCCCAGAGACCCGCGCGATGCTCGTGGCCGCGAATGGGCGGGTTCATCTGCGCGTAGGTGCCGAGCGCCTCGTAGCATTCGGGCGCGGCGAGCGTCAGGTGCTGCGGGGTGACTTCCACCGTCGCGATATCCTTGTGGCGCGCGAGGAGCGGGATTTCGTCCGCCGTCGAGATATGCAGCACATGGATGCGCTTGCCGGCCTCGCGCGCAAGACGCAGAAGGCGCGTGGTGCAGAGGACGGCAGCCTCCGCGTCGCGCCAGACGGGATGCGTGTCGACATGGCCGAGCAGCGCGAGTTCGCGGCGCTCGCGCAGGCGGAATTCGTCTTCCGAGTGGAAGGCGGCGCGGCGGCGGATCGCGCGCAGCACGCGCAGCACATCCTCGTCCTTCTCGACCAGCAGCGTGCCGGTGGACGAGCCCATGAAAACCTTGATGCCGCAGCAGCCGGGCTCGCGCTCGATATCGGCGAGGATGCCGACATTCTCCGTCGTCGCGCCACCGTAAAAGGCGAAGTCGCAATACATGCGGTGGCGGGCGCGGGCGACCTTGCCGGCCAGCGCATCGGGCGTCGTCGTGGGCGGTTTCGTGTTCGGCATTTCGAAGACGGAGGTGACGCCGCCAAGCGCCGCCGCGCGGCCGCCCGATTCCAGGTCTTCCTTGTGCTCGTTGCCGGGCTCGCGCAGATGAACCTGGCTGTCCACCACGCCGGGGAGCACATGGAGCCCCTTCACATCGACGATCTCCGCCGCATCGGCGCGGGAGAGATCGCCGATTTCGACGATGAGCCCATCCTTCACGGCGATATCGGCCTCGCCGATGCCGTCATGATTGACGATCGTGCCGCGGCGGAAGATGAGATCGTAGGTGATGCTCACGAGACTTGTCCTTTTTCGGGCTGAGGGGCGACGGCGGCATTCTGATCTTTTTGGGCGGTTTTCGCCAACAAGGCGAAGGCGGCCTTTTCGACCGTCTCGACGTGGAGGTCTTCCATGTGATTGCGGCTCACATGCCAGGTGACCTCGCCGCCCTCCTCCGCCTCGATCTCTTCATGCGTGAGAGGCACGCGGACCGTGACGGCTTTCGGGCCCCAGGGCGAATAGATGGCGTCCGCCGTCGGCCCGAAAAGACCGATAGTGGGCGCGCCCGCCGCGGCGGCAAGATGCATGAGGCCGGAATCGTTGCCGATATAAAGACGAACGCGGGCAAAGCAGGCGCCGACCTCGTCGATACCGGCGCCGACGAGATCGATACGGCGTTCGGGCGGCACGACCTCAAGGAGGGGACGGCATTTTTCCTGCTCGCCGGGCCCGCCGGTGACGAGGAGATGCGCGCCTTCCATAGGGCCGCCTGGCGCGAGAAGGCGACGGGCCAGCTCCGCGAAACGCTCGACCGGCCACATCTTGCCGGGCCAGGCGGCGGTGGGGCCCATCGCGAGAACGCTCATGCCGTCGGGGATCGTCTTCTTCGCCCGGGCGATCATTTCCTCGCCGGGCCAGAGACGGGGGGACGGCGCCGGATCGAGACCGACGGTGCGCGCATTGTGGATGACGCGGTGAAGCGTGCGGTCGGGCTTCAAAATCCGGCGGTCGAAGGTCCAGAGCAGCCAGGCCGTCGCCGAGCCGCGCAGATCGACCACGATGTCGAAGCGGCGGAACATGGTCGCCTTCAGGAGCTTGCGCCAGTGACCGATGCGCTTTTCCTTCCGCATCTCGACGATGCGGGTGACGCGCGGCGCATGAGCGAAGACGGGAACGGCGAGAGGCCCGCAGGCGACCCAGAATTCGGCTTCCGGATAGCGCTCCATCAAGCCTGCGAGCACGCCCGTGGAGAGGACGGCATCGCCGATCCGGTTCGACGCAATGAAGAGAATTCGCATGTACGATCCGCGAGCGGCTTGTGAGAGATCGGGCCCGCCGGTGCGCCCGGCCTCACCCGGTTTATAGGAGGCGCCCGCATGTGCCAAGTTTGGCGGCGGCCTTGCGCAAGGAGGCGCGTGGCCCTAAATCTGGAACCCATAATGAAACGAGGCAAACGACGATGACTGGGACGCTGGCTTCCCACTTGAGCGGGCGCGGGGTTCTTCGGATCGGCGGCGAGGAGGCGCGGAGCTTCCTGCAGAACCTTGTCACCAACGATGTGGAGAAGGCGGGGCCGGACAGGGCCGTTTATTCCGCCTTGCTGACGCCGCAAGGCAAGTTCCTTTTCGACTTCTTCATTACAGAAGACCCGGCGAACAAAGGCGCGCTGCTCCTCGACTGCGACGGAGCGCGGACGGACGAACTCGCGAAACGGCTCACCATGTACAAGCTGCGCGCGAAGATAACGATCGAAGACGTGAGCGAGAGCCTGGGCATTGCCGCGATATGGCGCGAGGACGGCACCCCGGCACCCGAGGGGCCGGGCTTTGCGGACCCCCGGCTGGCCGCCATGGGGCGGCGCGCGATCCTGCCGAAAGCGGCCATCGAGGCGGCCACCGAAGCGGCCGGCGCGAGGGCCGTCCCCGAAACGGCATGGCACCGGCACAGAATCGGGCTCGGCGTGGGCGATGCGGCGAGGGATTTCGAACCGGACCGGACCTTTCCCCTCGAGGTCAATTTCGACGAACTTAACGGTATCGACTTCCACAAGGGCTGCTATGTCGGCCAGGAAGTGACCTCGCGGACGAAGCGGCGCGGCAGCGTCCGGAAGCGGCTGCTGCCGGTTCATGTGGAGGGCGACCTGCCGCCGCCCGATACGCCGGTCAAGGGCGGCGCGCGCGAGGTGGGAACGATTTTCTCCGGCGATGCGGAAACGTCGCGGGCGCTCGCGCTGATCCGCCTCGACCTCATTGGCGGTTCCGTGCTGGAGGCGGGGACGGCGGAAATCCGGCCGGAAATACCGGGCTGGCTTCGCCTTGAAGCGGCGGAGGGGGAAGAACAATGACGAGCGCCAAGGCGAGCGAGGCGGGGCGCTGCCCCTGGCCGGGCGAGGACCCGCTTTATGTCGCCTATCACGACGAGGAATGGGGCGTGCCGGAATATGACGACCGGGCGCTGTTCGAGAAGCTGATCCTCGACGGATTCCAGGCCGGACTCTCCTGGATCACGATCCTGAAAAAGCGTGAGACGTTCCGCGAGGCCTTCGACGGCTTCGAGCCGGAGACAATCGCGCGCTACAGGCCCGCCAGGGTCGAAAAACTGCTGAAGAATCCCGGCATCATCCGTCATCGCGGCAAGATCGAAGCGACCATCGGCAATGCACGCGCCTGGCTCGACTTGATGGAAAAGGGCGAGGGATTTTCCGACTTCCTGTGGAGCTTCACCGACGGTGTGCCTCAACGGAACAAGTGGAAGAGCATCGCGCAGGTGCCGGCCGAAACGCCGATGAGCGTTTCGATGTCGAAGGAGCTGAAGAAGCGCGGCTTCAAATTCTGCGGGCCGACGATCGTCTATGCGTTCGCGCAGGCTGTCGGTATCGTCAACGATCACCTCGTGACGTGTCCGCGCCACAAGACTTGCTCCGCATTGGCGCGAAATCAAAACCAATAATTAAGCGGCGTTATGCGCAGCTAGAAGCGCCTCATCAATGTTCCGCCACATTGTCGGCACATGCGGGCCACGTTGCGCCTTTACCGTTACGTCCGTTCCAGAAAGCGGAGGGGATTCAAAAAATGTTCAAGCGCCCCAAGGGTGTTTCCGATACCGACACATCGCCGTCGCCGGGCTCTTCCGGTGCGCAATCCGCGAGCATCGCTCCCAGGCAGACGCCGCCCGACGTGAACCCGGAAGAGCGCGACACAGGCAACGACGTCACGCGCTCCGTCACTCCATCCTACCAAGCAAGGAAGCCCGCCGTGCGCACTCTTCAATCGACCGCCAGTTCCTCCATGTCCTCGACGCCGACGGCGGCCAACCTCCATGTGGGGCGCGGCCTCAAGCTCGAAGGCAAGATCCAGTCGTGCGACTCGCTCGTGATCGAAGGCGATGTGCAGGCGACCATCGAAAGCGGCACGCTGACGATTTCCGAAACCGGCGACGTGCGCGGCGAAGCGACCGTCGATGCGGCCGAGATCAACGGCAAGTTCGATGGCACGCTGACCGTCAAGAAGTGCCTGACAATCAATTCGTCGGGGCGCGTGACGGGCACGGTTCATTATGGTGAGCTGAAGGTCGAACAAGGCGGCCAGGTGAGCGGCGAAATCCGCGCCCAGTCCGCCGACGACGCTTCGGAGAAGCCGCGCCTTACCTCATCGGGCGGCAAGGACGAGAGCAAATCGGGCGACAGCACGAGCCGCTCGGCGTCGATGATCTGATTTCAAGCGCTTCAAGGCACGAGCCACGCCCCGCGCGCCGCGTCCGCCGAAAAGCGGATACGCGCGCGGCGGTGGCCTGTGCGGCTCAATACGACCACATCCGCTTCCTCGAAAATGAATTCGAGGAGCGCGAAGTTCAGGCGCCCTTCTTCCAGCCTTTCGAGCGGCGGGATAATGCCTTCCACGTCTTCGGGCAGGCCCGACACGGGGGCCGCCGAGGGCGACCCGGGCGGCGCCATGACGAGATAGGCCCGGCGGCTCGACGGGGCGGCACTTTCCCAGGCCCTGCCGACCAGTTCGCCTGTCCGGTGAATCGCGGACCGGCCGGTGAGCCGCACCTGAATGTCGGACAGGGGATCGTAAAAAAGCAGGGCCGCGCGCGGATCGCGCTCAAGCTCGGCCACCTTGCACGAGCGGGCATCCGTGAAGGCCGTGAGGCGGCGGGAGCCGGCATCCATGCCCCGCAGGAAGACGGTTCGAACCGCCGGTCCGCCCTCCTCCGTGAGGGTCGCGAAGGCCGGTTTACGCAGGGGCGACCTTGCATTTTCGACACCTTCCTTCGGCAAGGCGAGCGCCAGCCCCGCCATGTCGCCAAGCGTCAAAGCCCGCAGCGCATCCCCCTCGCACGGCACGGACGGCACCGGCGGAATGACCTCCGGCAGGTGAATATCGGACATCTGGCCTCCTTCCCCTTCCCTCGTCCTTCGGCAGTAGCATCGCCGGGACGCCTGTTCTATTTTAGATGTGTGGCCATGGGGAGCCACATCGCGCATCCCGCAAAACCAAGCCCAATGTTACGGAATGCGCGCCGACATCAAGAATTCAGAGTCAGGTGAACAGTGACCAAAGTCGTCATCAGCGGGACGGGCGTTTTCACGCCGCCCTACTCCGTCAGTAACGAGGAACTTGTCGATACCTTCAACGCCTATGTGCGCAAGCACAATGAGGAGAACGCCGCCGCGATCGAGCGCGGGGAGATGGAGCCGCTCCCGGAATCGAGCGTCGAATTCATCTTCAAGGCGTCGGGCATCGAATCCCGCTACGTGATGAACAAGTCGGGGATCGTCGATCCCGACATCATGGCGCCGAGACTCCGGCAGCGCTCGAACGACGAACCGTCGATCCTCGCCGAGATGGCCGTGGACGCGGCGAAGAAGGCGATGGCACGCGCGAACAAGACGGCAGCCGATATCGACGCCGTGCTCGTCGCCTGTTCGAACCTCGAACGGCCCTACCCCGCCATTGCGGTCGAGGTGCAGGACTTGCTGGGCATCGAAGGCTTCGGCTTCGACATGAACGTCGCCTGCTCGTCCGCGACCTTCGGCATCCAGACCGCCTACGACATGCTGCGCTCTGGCTCGGTCCGTTGCGTGCTGATCGTCGATCCGGAAATCTGCTCGGGTCACCTCAACTTCCGCGACCGCGACAGCCATTTCATCTTCGGCGACGTCTGCACCGCGATCGTTCTGGAACGCGCGGAAACCTGCACCGCGAAGGGCGCGTGGGAAGTTCTCGGCACACGGCTGAAGACGAAATTCTCGAACAACATCCGCAACAATTTCGGCTTCCTTAACCGCGCGACGCCCGAAGGCGTCGGCGCGAAGGACAAGCTCTTCGTTCAGGAAGGCCGCAAGGTCTTCAAGGAAGTCGTGCCGATGGTCTCGCAGCTCATCCTCGACCACATGGCGGAAGAAGGGCTCGACCCGAAGGATCTGAAGCGGATGTGGCTGCACCAGGCCAACAAGAACATGAACGATTTCATCGGCCGCAAGGTGCTGGGGCGCGACCCGGAACGGCATGAACAGCCGAACATCCTGCATGAATATGCAAACACGAGTTCGGCGGGCTCCATCATCACCTTCAGCCAGTTCAGCGAAGACATGAAGGAAGGCGATCTCGGGCTCATCTGCAGCTTCGGCGCAGGCTATTCCGTCGGCAATGTGCTGCTGAGAAAGCGCGCCTGACGACGCGCTTTCTCCTTCGCGTTATTTTTTCAGCGGCTCGACGGTGACGATGCGGAAGGTCTGCATCTCGCCGTCCTGTTCCTGCACCGAAAGATATTCGCCCGCCTTGAACTCATGCCGGTCGAGCTTGAAGAAAGGCTCGTCGGCTTCGGGCGTCGACATGTCGTAGTCGATCGACCAGCCGCGGCCGATGTGGCGCAGCAGCCCCTTCTGATCTCCCTCGCCCGCCCAGAAGCGGCGGACCGTGCATTCCTTCGCATGCGCCTTCCAGGCTTGCGGGTCGAGTTTCATCTCCGCATCGAGCGGGACCACGAGATCGTAGCCGTGAGCGGGCGAGCCATTGGGGTGTTCCTCGTTGCGCGCGAGGGTCATGTGGACGTGGTAGAGGGTCATTCGGGCTTCCGTTTCTTCAATATGCCGGTTTTCAATGTGCCATGAGCACGGGGATCGTGGCGTGCGAGCGGACATGCTGCGTCGCGCCGCCGATGATGAATTCAAGGAGGCGGCTGTGGCTGTAGCCGCCCATGACGAGGAGGTCCGTCTTCGCCTTTTCGGCCTGTTCGAGCAGGACCTCGCCTGCCGCGCGGCCCGCCGCATCGACGAGATGCAAGTCGGCGACGACGCCGTGGAGTTCGAGATAATCCGCCAGCGTCGAGCCGGGAGCGGGATCGAGCTCCTTGCCGCCGATGCAGAGGATCGTGACCTTCTTCGCCTTTTCGAGGAAGGGGATCGCCGCCGTGACGGCACGGGCCGCTTCCGCGCTCTCGTCCCAGCCGATGCAGACGGAGCCGCCGACGGGATCCCACGCCTTTTTCGGCGCGATGAGAACGGGACGCCCGGCGCTCATCATGGCTGCCTCAAGCGCCGTGCCGCCGGCAACGCCGGTCGTGCCTTCGCCGAAGACGATGAGGTCCGAGAGGCGGCTATGCGCGGCGACGACATCGTCGCGACGGCCGGTGACGTCGAGAAAGCGGACCGAGGGGAGCACCGGCTCGCCGCCCTTCTGCGCAACGGCGACGCCCGCCTCTGTCGCGATCCTTTCGAGCGCCGTCTTCACACGGCGGGATGCCTGGTCGGCACCTTCGCGCGCTGCCTGCATCAGGTCCTCGATCACCTGGCCCGACACGCCATCGCCCAGATACGGCAGCGCTTCGGTGGGGTCCGGCCGGGCGAAGAGGCCGACAAGCTGCGCCCCGAAGCCGCGCGCGACCGAGAGCGCCGTTGCGAGCACTTCGTCATCCTCCGTCCTTCCGGCGAGGGGTACGAGAATCTTACGCACGGACATGATCAATCTCCTTGGTTGTTTTTTTCAGACGCGAGGCGAGGCTCGCGCACTCGTTATCCTTCCGGCGCGAGCCTCGGCTCGCGCTCGCGGCCAAGCAGCAAAACGGGGCAGCCCGCGGCAGCGGACAGGCGCGCCGCATCATCGTCGTCGCCGAACCAGTTCGCATTGACTACAAGCAATCCGACGCCCGCCTGCCGGGCGGCCGCGGCGATGTCGGCCGGACCGAGGCCCCGCGCCGGCAAACGCATGAACGAAACGCCGAAGCGCCCGGCCAGCGCCTCGGCGAAGGCGCTGCAGGTTTCGCCCGCGCTCGACCCCTCGTCCACCACGGCGACGGAACGCCCCGGCAGGAACTGCTGAAGCGGGGATGGGGGCCGCCGGGGCGCCGGAGCGCGCGCGGAAAGCGAGGCGCGCAGGCCCGCGCCACGCGACACGAGGAGCACATCGGCCCGCGTTTCCCGCGTCGCCGCGCGAACGGCGCGGCCCACCTCGCGCGAAGTCTCGCCGGGAGAGCGGATGACAAGCGTGTCTTCCGGCGAAGCGCATACGGCAAGGGATGCGAGCGGGCGGCCACGTCGCACGTCGAAGCTCCAGTCGACATGGGCTTCCGCCGCGATGCGGGCGAGCATGCGCCGGGCACTCTCGGCCTGCGCCTTCATGGCACGGAGCATGCGTTCGGGATCGAGCTCGCGGACGTCGCCCGAAAAAGACACCTCGCGCGCGAAGGGAAGGCCCGCCAGCGCAATGAGATTGTCGTCCTCGACGAAGACGCCCTTGAGGCGCGCGTCGACGGAAGCCGCGAGACGCGCGGCAAGCGCAAGTGCCTCGCGCGCGACGAAAGACGTGTCGAGGCCGATCACGATGCGCGGCTGCTCCGCAGCGCCGCTTTCCGGTTTCCTGTCGGGGCTTGCCATCAACTGCCCTTCCTGACGCTGTTGCCGTCGTCCGAGCGCTGGGCGAAGCGGCGCTGATTGTCCGCGAAAGCGGCAAGGCGCTCTTCCGTGCGGGCAAAGATCGAGCCCGCCGGGAAGCGGCCGTCCGCTCCTCGCACGCCCGCGGGCGCGCCCATGAGTAGCTCGACGCCCTCTTCCACATGCTCGACAGGATAGATCGCGAACATGCCGCGTTCCACCGCATCGACGACGTCCTGACGCAACATCAGATGCTTCACATTCGAGGCGGGGATGAGGACACCTTGATCGCCTGTAAGGCCGCGACGCAGGCAGATGTCGAAAAAGCCCTCGATCTTGTCGTTGACGCCGCCGATTGCCTGCACTTCGCCGATCTGATTGACGGAGCCCGTCACGGCGAGGCCTTGCGCGATCGGCGCTTCGGCGAGCGCGGAGATCAGCGCGTAAAGTTCCGCCGAGGAGGCGCTGTCGCCATCGACGCCGCCATAGGACTGTTCGAAAACGACGCTCGCGCTCATGGAAAGCGGTATCTCCGGCAGGAACTGACCGGAAATATAGCCCGACAGGATGAGGACGCCCTTGGTGTGGATCGGCCCGCCCAGCGCCACCTCGCGCTCGATGTCGATGACGCGGGCCGAGCCCAGCCCCATGCGCACGCGCGCGGTGATGCGGCTCGGGCGGCCGAAGGTGATGCTGCCCATCGAAAGCACCGAGAGACCGTTCACCTGGCCGACCCGCTCGCCTTCGGTGTCGATCATCACAATGTCGCGCGTGATCATTTCGAGGCTGCGCTCGCGCAGACGGTCGGCGCGGGCGATCTGCGCCTCGACGGCCTCGTCCACATGACCGGCGGCGATGACCGCCGCGCCCTCGCTGCGCGCGATGTGATCGGCCTCGCACAGGAGATCGACGATGGGGCGCATGACCATCGACAGTTTTTCAGCATCCTCCGCCTGACGCGAAGAGCGCTCGACGATGCGGCCGACGCCGGAGCGATCGAGCGGCAGCAGGCCTTCGTCGCGGCAGGTGCTGGCGAGCAGGCGCGCATAAAAGAGATCGTTCTCTGTATCGCGGTCGATCTCGTCCTCGAAGTCGGCGGCAACCTTGAAGAGCTCGCCGAAATCCGGATCGAGATTGCTCAGCATGTAATAGAGGTAGCGGTCGCCGAGCAGGATGACCTTCACGTTGAGCGGGATGGGATCGGGCTCGAGGGAAACCGTGCTTACGAGGCTCAGATATTCGCCCGGGCTTTCGATGACGAGCTTGCGGCGGCGGATGGCGCGCTTCAACGCGTCCCAGGCGAGCGGTTCGCGCAGCAGCTTCAGCGCGTCGATGAGAAGATAGCCGCCATTCGCGCGGTGAAGAGAGCCCGGCTTGATGAGCATGAAATCGGTGACGAGCGCGCCCATCTGCGGCATGTGCTCCACGCGGCCAAGCAGGTTCGCCATGGTTGGATGATCCTCATAGAGGATCGGGGCGCCGCCGCCGATATAGCCGCCTGCGTCGGCAACATCCTGTGCCCGCGACGTGGCGGCGCCACCCTTGCGCGCCTCGGCGCTGTTGTCGACGGCGACATTCACCTCGTAGCGGCGAAAGGGATCGCTTTGCGCGACGCCGGCGCCGCGGCCCTGCATCATCGCCTGCATGGCGGAGAGAACGCGCTGCTGTTCGTTTTCGCCTTCGCCGCCTCCGCTCGCGAACATGCCGATATTCGCGATGAGGTCCGCCGTCACCCCATCGAACCACTTCCCGACCGCCGCCACGCCTTCGAAATGCGCACGCAGTTCGCGCATGGACTGCGCGACGGCGCGGTCGGCCACTTCGCGGTTCAGGTCGCGGACGCGCTGGAAATGCTCCTTCTCCCAGCCCGGGATGCGTTCGATGTTCTCGGCCAGTTCCTTCTGCAACGACTGGATCGTCGCCTCGATGCGCTTGCGGTCCTCCTCGGGGAGCTTGTTGAATTCGTCGGGCTTCACGACGTTGCCGTCATGCACGGGCGCGAGCGCGAAGCCGGCGGGCGTGCGAAGAAGCGCGATGTCCTGCGCTTCGGCCTTGCTCCGCAGTTCCTCGAAAGCCTTCTCCTGGCGCTCCTGGTATTCTTCGTCGATGGACTGGCGGCGGTTCTGGTATTCCTCGCTTTCGAGGATCGACGGGATCGTGACCTTCAGGTCTTCGACGAGACGGTCCATGCCTTCCTTGAGGAGGCGGCCCGTGCCAGCGCCGAGCTCAAGCGCCACGGGCTTGTGCGGGGTCGTGAAATTATTGACATAGACCCAGTCGGAGGGCGCGCGCTCCTTCATCGCGGCGCTGGCAAGAAAGCGCAGCACGGCCTCGTGCTTGCCCGCGCCGTCCGGACCGAGCACAAAGATGTTGTAGCCTTGGCGGCGGATGCCGGTGCCGAAGCGCAGCGCGTCGAGAACGCGCTCCTGCCCGACAAGGCCGGTATGGTCGTCCAGTTCCGCCGTGGTGCCAAATTCGAACTGGCTCACATCGCAGGCACGATAGAGGAGTTCGGAGGGGACCGGTTCGACCGCCATATCTTTTGTTCAGCCTTATCTGGTCGTGTATCTCCCGCCCGGACCGGGCGAAGGGCGAGCTTAACCTCATCGCGATCATGGACAAAGCCGGGGTTTGACCGCAATCGGACAGTTCCGCACAGGCATTTTCTCCGCCGCAATCGACAGACAGGCGGAAGGCCCTTAAGTTTCGCCTCCCATGACACAGCCGAAGCAGAAGCAGACAGGACGAAAAGCCGCCGCACCGCCGCGCGCCTGGCAACGCATGCTGAGCGGACGCCGGCTCGACCTGCTCGACCCTTCGCCGCTCGATGTGGAAATCGACGATATCGCGCACGGGCTTGCGCGCGTTGCCCGCTGGAACGGGCAGACGAAGGGCGACCATGCCTTCACGGTGGCCGAGCATTGCGTGCTGGTAGACGACATCTGCACGCGCTTCCGGCCCGGCTGGCCCGCGAAGTGGCGGCTTGCGGCGCTGCTGCACGATGCGCCCGAATATGTGATCGGCGACATGATCAGCCCGTTCAAGGCGGCGCTCGGCATCGACTACAAGGCCTTCGAACACCGGCTGGCAGCGGCGATCCATGTGCGCTTCGGGCTTCCGCCGGAACTGCCGCAATCGGTCGAGGAACTGATCAAGCGGGCGGACCATGCGTCGGCCTTTTTCGAGGCAACGCAGATCGCCGGATTTTCGGATGAGGAGGCGGCGCGGCTTTTCGGTCGGCCGCGGGGGCTCACCCCGATCCGCATCGAACCCCTGCCGACGAAGAAGGCGCAGGCGCGGTTTCTGGCGCGTTTCGAGGAACTGGCGGGCGCATGACGGGTGCAACCAGGTACTCTGTCCCCATGATTAGCCCCGTGATTGCTCGCGTTTCCTTTCGGTCCGGAGTCTGTTAGCTTTTCTCTGGCCTCTTGCGGGAGAAACCAATCATGCGACACAAACTGCCGGTTGTTACAACATTGGCGATGTTCGCGTTTGCGCCGGCAGCGGGCGCTGTCACCCTTACAAATCTGGACGGCAACAGCGTACAAATCCTGGTTTGCGATGAAAATTGTCCGTCGGACGACGAATATTGGGGATCCGCGTTCGATTTTTGGCTAGCGCCGGGCGAAACGAAAACATTCGCGTGCAGCGGCGAGTGTTTCGTCGGGTCTTATTACGACGGACACTCCCCAACCCTGGGCGACATGGCCGTGGCGGACGACGACGAAATGTTTAGCGGTGACGAGCACGGCTACATACAAAATGGGTTCGCTGTGCACACCCCGAAGTGAGCCGTGGAGAATCGAGCCCGACACCAATTACAGGCAATTCCGTTACCAATTGCGGGGACACGATACCTGACTCCCCCGTGCGTCGCGGGCCTGGGGCCGGGCTAGTAGCGTTTGAGGGGGCGTCCGATCCGCATCGAACCCCTGCCGATGAAGAAGGCGCAGGCGCGGTTTCTGGCGCGTTTCGAGGAACTGACCGAGGGGCGCGGCGCCGGCAAGTGACGGTTTCCTCTGGATTTCCGCCCGACTTTGCACAAATCTGTGTTATTGGAATCGTATAGTCGATTCCGAATATCCGCGTCCTTTTTGTGCCGTCCGATTCGAGATCCCGTCAGAGCGAATGATGATTTATGTAAGCCCCCTCAGTGCGGTTCCGGATGCGATCAGGGAAGTGAAGCCCTCGCATCTCGTGAGCCTGCTCGATCCCGACACGATGATCGACACGCCGCAGGGCATCCTGCCCACGCAGCATCTGCGCCTCGGCGTGAACGACATTGCCGAGGAAATCGACGATCTCGTGCCGCCCGGCGTCGAGCATGTGGCCGAACTCATCGCTTTCGTGCAGGCATGGGACCGGAAGAGCCCGCTGCTCGTTCACTGCTGGGCGGGGATCAGCCGGTCGACGGCGGCCGCCTTCATCGCGCTCTGCGCGCTCAACGAGGGACATCCGGAAGACGAACTTGCCCGTCTCGTGCGCGCCTGCGGTTCGCATGCACATCCCAACCGGCTGATGGTGCGTCATGCCGACAGCCTGCTGAAGCGCGAGGGGCGCATGTCGGCGCGCCTGCTGGGAAGGCGAACTCTTCTCCATCCCTCTTCGTCCCGCCGCTCTTCGCACCAGCCGGGGTTGAAGCGCGATGGCCGAGGTTGTGTCCAAGCCCTCCGTCCAGTCCGCCGCCGAAGCGGCGATGCGCGCCGACAAGGCCGTCGTCATCGGGCTCAATGCCGCCATCGTCACCGTTCTGGACTACGAGCCGAAAATCCTCGTCGTGCCGCATGACGAAGCGGACGGCACGGGCGGCTGGGATGCGCTGCCCTTCGGCCCATTCAATCCGATGGAGCACCGCACGCTCGAAATCGGCTTGCGCTCCTGGGTGCAGGAACAGACGCAACTCGAACTCGGCTATGTCGAACAGCTCTACACGTTCGGCGATCGCGGGCGGCACGCGCTCGAAATCGAGACGCCGGGCGAACATGTCGTCTCGGTCGGCTATCTCGCACTGACGCGCAGCCGCGACGAAGCGACGAAAGGTGCGGCCTGGCGCGACTGGTACCAGCATTTCCCGTGGGAAGACTGGCGCGACGGCAAGCCGCCGATCGTCGATCAGGTGATCGTGCCACTGCTCCGCGAATGGGTGGCGAAGCAATCGGAAGCCTCGCCGCAGGAACTCGCGCGCGGCAAGCGGCGCGACCGGATGCGGCTCTGCTTCGGCGTGGACGGCGTTCAATGGGACGACGAGAAAGCGCTGGAGCGCTATGAGCTTCTCTACAGCGCGGGCCTGCTGCTGGAAGCGGCGCGCGACGGGCGTCCCAACGCGCAGCATCTCTTCAAGGGCAAGACGCCGCAGCTCGGCCGGCCGATGCAGTTCGACCATCGCCGCATTCTTGCGACCGCGATGAGCCGGCTGCGCGCCAAGATCAAATACCGCCCGGTCGCCTTCGAGCTGATGCCGACGGCCTTCACGCTCTACGAATTGCAAAAGACGGTGGAGGCGCTGCTCGGGCTCCACGTGCACAAGCAGAATTTTCGCCGCCTCGTCGAGAATGCAGGCCTCGTGGAACGCACGGGCCGCATGTCGACGCGCACCGGCGGGCGGCCCGCCGAGCAGTTCCGCTTCCGCCGCGAGGTGCTGAACGAGCGCCCGGCGCCGGGCCTCAAGCTCGCCCCGTCGCGCAGCCGCGCGAATAGCTGATGTTAAACCATAACTTCCTTTTTATACACAACATGAAGTTCGCAAATTATTATTAAGTCATAACTTAGTAAAATCACGATAAATGATAAAAATAATACATAAATTCCTTTTTCTTGACTCGTAAAATGTAATAAGATATTTTTTTCTAAATTCGTGATTTGTAATAGATATCCTACAAAAAGTAATTTATAGATTAATAACATGGTACGTGTCGCTAAAATCCTGTTCAAAGACACCCTTGCCGGCACATTGACCGAGACCGTCAGTGGCGGATCCCGCTTTGTCTATGCGCAAGACCGCACCGCACCTATCGCCTGTTGCCTGCCGGTCGCGCGGCGTGAACACGAGTGGCCGCAGGGGCTGCACCCCTTCTTCCAGCACCTGGCGCCCGAGGGCTGGCTTCGTGAAAAACAGGCCAGGACAGCAGATATCCGCGAGCAAGACGATTTCGGACTGCTACTGAGATACGGGGCGGACTGCATCGGCGCCGTCAGCATCATAAACGACGGCGGCAATCCACCGTCCGCTCCCGTGAACAAGGAGAGCGTAAATCCGGCGCGTACTGTCTCTGGCGTACAGAAAAAATGTCTGGCCGTTAAAGACGGCAATGGTTTTAGTCCGGCCGGCTCCGAAGGTCCGGCGCCCTACATAGCCAAATTCAATTCAGAAAATCTCTCCACTCTCGTGCGCAATGAATTCCTCACCCTTCGCTGGTGCGCCGCCGTACTCGGCGAGGGCGAAGTCACCGAGTTCAAGCTGGCGCACGTCTCCGGGATAAATGAACAGGCACTCGTCGTTACGAGGTTCGATCGAACGCAAGGCGGTAAAAAACTGCGGCTGGAGGACTTCGCGCAAATTCTTTGCAAGCCACGCGAGCAGGATTACAGCGGGAAATACAGATCCAGCTACGAGGAAGTCGCTCATGCTATTTCGGAGCACTCGTCGCGCCCAGAGATCGACATCGCTAAATTCTTTCGTCGGCTGATCGTATTTTCGCTCATTGGCAACTGCGATGGTCACCTGAAAAACTTCTCCTTGCTGGAGACGGACACGGGGCTGCGACTTTCACCACTCTATGATGTTGTGAATACGGTCATTTATAACGGCTACGATCAAAATCTAGCCCTTCCCATCGGCGGCAGACCGATTCCGTTCGAGAGCGTTACGCGCCCCTTCCTAGAATCGTTCGGTCGGGACATAGGCCTACCTGCCCGGGCCATCGGGCAGACATTTGAACAGTTGAAGCGGCGGGTAAAAAAGGCAACTTCAACCATTGAGCCACCCGCCGCTGAACCGCCGGATGGATTTGTCACACGTTTCAACGAGATCGTGAGCGGAGCATGCCTGAGAATTCTGGCGGAATAATTCCTCTTGACTGGCAGGCGCTGGTCGATGAGGCAAAACGCCGGCGCAAAGCCGAAAAGCTGACGCAGAAAGAACACGCGGCGCTCGCCGGGGTAAGTATTCCAACCATGATTTCATTTGAGCGTGGAGAGGAAACACTGACACTTGGCAAAGCCTTCGACATTTTGCGGGTGGTCGCTCTCGTCCGCGAGACAGATCGGAGCGGCGTGCAGGCAAACTTCGTGAAAGAAGCCTTTGCGCGATGGCGTAGGCTCACCGCGAAGCTGTCGGAAGATTCTCCGGGCCGGTTTGCCGATGGCTGGTATCGCATTGACTACGAACTCGTGGGCGATCTTAGAGATGTCAGCCTTACCGAATTGGAAGAATTTCTTGCCAAGGCCAAGGTGAGACACACCGGATGGGCCATGTTCTGGATTCCGACTCGCCCGGAAATTACGCCACGAGAAATCGATGGCACACTCGAATGCTGGCACGCACCCAACGAGATCGACAAAGAAAGAATGTTCGACGATCCAGCTCATTGCGATTTTTGGAGAGCCGCACCGGAAGGCCGGATGTTCCTAATGAGAGGATATCAAGAAGACTCCGTCGAAACATTTCCACCGCGCACGATATTCGATACGACGCTCGTCATATGGCGCTTGAGCGAGGCGCTTTTGCATGCAAACCGCATGGCCTTGCTTATGCGCAGGTCCGAGGGAGACGAGATCACTGTCAAGCTGCGCGCGATGTATACAGGTTTAACAGGCCGTATTCTGAGAAGTTGGGCCAACCCTCAGTGGGATCCGGTTATTGATCGGCAACCGGCGCGAAGCGACGAATGTGTCGTCGAAACGATCACTCCTGCGACCTCTATCGAGGATCGGCTCGCCCATCTCGTTTTTCCGCTTGTGACCTCCATCTATGAACGGTTCGGGGTGACGGGTATCCCCTTTGAGGCGATCGAACGCGAAGTCCGCCGGTTTCGCCAGAGTCGCGTTTGACTCCAAGCCTCTTTCTTCCCGCTTCTTGAAATCCGTCGTTACGCCCCCCTTATAATTGGCATTGACGGGGTTAATGCTCAGTCGTAGCATAAGCCTCGAAGTTGAGCCCGGCCCCCTTCCCGGTCCTCTGGCGACATGAAGATGGGTGCCGGCGTTTTTGATAGCTCTTTTATACTCAGTTTGAGCATATAGGAGCGCAGCTCAGGGAGGCCGCCATGGCCCTCGCAGGTGAAATGCAGCAGAAGACGGGCGCGCCCAAGCCCGCGGCGCGCGCGTTCAAGCCGCTGGAGATGCCCGAGCTCGAATATACGCCCGGGCTCGCCAGGGAAATGGCGCCGCTCTACGAGAAGGTGAAACACGTCATCCCTTCCATCGAGTGGCCCTTCTTCGCGCCCTATATCCACGCGATCAACAGGCTGAAAAAGGAGCGCGGCGCGGTCGTGCTGGCGCATAACTACCAGACGCCGGAAATCTTCCACTGCGTGAGCGACATCGCGGGCGACAGCCTGCAGCTCGCAAAGGAAGCGGCGAAGGTGGATGCCGATGTGATCGTCCAGTGCGGCGTGCACTTCATGGCCGAGACCTCGAAGCTGCTGAACCCGGAAAAGACCGTTCTCATTCCGGACGTGAAGGCGGGCTGCTCGCTTGCCGATTCGATCACGGGCGCCGATGTGCGCCTGCTCCGCAAAAAGTTTCCCGGCGTGCCGGTCGTCACCTACGTGAACACGTCGGCGGAGGTGAAGGCGGAGAGCGATATCTGCTGCACGTCTTCCAATGCGCTGCAGGTCGTCGAGAGCTTCGGCACGGACCGCGTGCTTTGCATTCCCGACGAATTCCTCGCGAAGAACATCGCGAAGCAGACAAGCGTGAAAATCCTCACCTGGAAGGGCCATTGCGAAGTGCATGAGCGCTTCACGGCGGAGGAACTTCGCCAGTATCGCCGGGACGATCCGAACATCGTCATCATCGCGCATCCCGAATGCCCGCCCGAAGTCGTCGAGGAAGCGGATTTCTCCGGCTCGACTTCCGGCATGATCAACTGGGTGAAGGAACACCAGCCCAAGCGCGTCGTCATGGTGACGGAATGCTCCATGAGCGACAATGTGGCGGTGGAAAACCCCAACGTCGAATTCGTGCGGCCCTGCAACCTCTGCCCGCATATGAAGCGGATCTCGCTGAAGAACATTCTCGAGAGCCTCGTCTATATGCGCGAGGAAGTGACGGTCGATCCGGCGGTGGCCGTGCGTGCGCGCGCCGCCGTGGAGCGGATGATCAATCTCGGCAACTGAGCTTCGGGCTCCATCTGGAGAAGCCGTCATGGCACAGGGCAACATCGTCGATGCCGGCGACGTTCTGATCGTCGGTGCGGGTCTGGCAGGTCTTTTCACGGCGCTGAAGCTCGCGCCCCGCCCCGTCACCGTGCTCGCGGGCGCGCCCATCGGCGATGGCGCGTCGAGCGCCTGGGCGCAGGGCGGCATCGCGGCAGCCATCGAGCCCGGCGACACGCCCCAATCCCACGCCGCCGATACGATCGCGGCGGGTGCGGGCACAGTCGACGAGGAAGCCGCGCTTTCCATCGCCCAGGAAGCGGCCGTTCGCATCGAGGACCTTCTCCGGCTCGGCGTGCCCTTCGACCGCGACATCGAGGGCAAGCTCGCCGTCGGCCGCGAGGCCGCGCACAGCCGCCGGCGCATCGTTCATGTGAAAGGCGACCAGGCGGGCAAGGCGATCATGCAGGCGCTCGTCGCCGCGGTGCGCGCCTGCCCCTCCATCCGCGTGATGGAGGGCTTGTCGGCCTATGAACTCGCCATCGAGAACGGGCGCGCGGCGGGCGTCTTCGCGCGGCCCGCCCATGCGGCGACGGCGCCGCAGCCGCTGCTCATCAAGGCGCGCGCCGTCGTGCTCGCGTCGGGCGGCGTCGGCCAGCTTTTTGCCGTCACCACCAATCCCCTGCAGGCGCGCGGCGAAGGCGTTGCCATGGCGGCGCGCGCGGGCGCCATCATCGCCGATCCGGAATTCGTGCAGTTCCATCCGACGGCGATTGCCTCGATGCGCGATCCCGCGCCGCTCGTCACCGAAGCGCTGCGCGGCGAAGGCGCGATCCTCGTCAACAAGGCGGGACAGCGCTTCATGCTCGCGATCCATGAGGATGCCGAACTCGGGCCGCGCGACATCGTGGCGCGCGCCATCTTCCGCGAGATCGCGGCGGGGCGCGGCGCCTTCCTCGATGCGCGGGCGGCGCTGGGCGAGCGTTTCGCCAGCGCCTTCCCCACCGTCTACGAGAATTGCCGCTCGCTCGGCATCGACCCGGCGCGAGAGCCGATCCCCGTTGCACCCGCCGCGCATTACCACATGGGCGGCATCCATGTGGACGCGCGGGGCCGCAGCACCGTCGAGGGGCTGTGGGCCTGCGGCGAGGTCGCCTCCACCGGCATGCATGGCGCGAACAGGCTCGCCAGCAACTCGCTCCTCGAAGCCATCGTCTATGGTGCGCGCATCGCCGCCGATATCGACGGTTCCGTGCCTGGCGCGCGCGCCGGACGCGACATCGCGCCGCCGCTGATCGGCTCGGTCTCCACGCCCGACACGCCTTTTGCGAGCCAGCTCCGGCAGATCATGACGGCCCATGCCGGTGTCGAGCGCGACGGCGCGGGCCTCGCCTTCGCGCTCACCGAGATCGCACGCCTCGAACGTGCGGCAGGCGCGGCGAGCCTCTTCGGCAATATCGCGACGACGGCAAAGCTCATTGCCGCGTCCGCCTATGCGCGCGAGGAAAGCCGCGGCGGGCACTACCGCAGCGACTTCACCGAGCCACGCGCGCCCTGGCGGCACCGCAGCTTCATCACGCTGAAGGAGGCGACGCGCATCGCCGATGCCGCCATCGAAACGCTCCCCGCTTCGCAAGCGGCCGACGCACAGGTAAGCGCATGACGCTGACGCCCCTTCCCTCGCTCATGATCGAGCCCGCGGTTCTGGCCGCGCTCGCCGAAGATCTTGGCCGCGCCGGCGACATCACCACGCAGGCGACGGTGCCCGCGGAGGCGAAGGCGCGCGTGCTTCTCAATGCGCGCCAGTCCGGCCGCGTTGCCGGCCTCGATTGCGCGCGCATGGCCTTCCGGCTTGTCGATCCGTCGCTGAGAGTGGCCGTGGTGAAAGGCGACGGTTCGGACGTGGAGCCCGGCGACACCATCGCCGCCATCGAGGGGCCCGCGCGCGGCATCCTTACCGGCGAGCGCGTGGCGCTCAACTTTCTCGGGCACATGTCCGGCATCGCGACGGCAACGCGCGAAATCGCGCGGGCGATCGAAGGCACAAAGGCGCATGTCTGCTGCACGCGCAAGACGACGCCGGGGCTTCGCATTTTCGAGAAGTATGCGGTGCGCGCGGGCGGCGGCATGAACCACCGCTTCGGCCTTGACGATGCCGTTCTCATCAAGGACAACCATATCGCCGTTTCCGGCGGCATCGCGGCGGCGATTTCGCGCGCGAAAGCCGCGAGCGGTCATATGGTGAAGATCGAGGTGGAGGTCGATACGCTCGACCAGCTCGACGAGGCGCTCGCCGCCGGTGTCGATGCGGTGCTGCTCGACAACATGACGCCGGCGATGCTCGCCGAGGCCGTGCGCCGGATCGGCGGGCGCGCCATCGCCGAAGCGTCCGGCCGCATCACCGCCGAAACGGCGCCCGCCATCGCGGCCAGCGGCGTCGACCTCATCTCCTGCGGCTGGATCACGCATTCCGCGCCCTGCCTCGACATCGGCCTCGACTTTGATAGTTTGACGGCGTCCTGAACGCCTTCCCGCTTTCCCCCTCCCGAGAACTGGACTACGGTCCAGAAAATCAAAAGCACAGGGATGCGGCCATGGGACAGGCAAACGGGCGGAAATCCATCTTCATCACGGGCGCGGCCTCGGGCATGGGGCTCGAGACGGCGCGGCTCTTCCATTCGAAGGGCTGGTGTTCGTCGGCGGCTACGACGTCAACGGCGCCGGGCTCGCCGCGCTCGAGACCGAGCTTGGGCCTGAGAACTGCATCGTCGCGACGCTCGACGTCACGGACAAGGGCGCCTATGACGCGGCGGTCGCGCGCTTCGGCGAGGCGACGGGCGGCAAGCTCGACATCCTCTACAACAATGCCGGCATCGGCCGGGGCGGTCTGTTCGAACAGATGCCGTTCGAAGACATCATGGCCGTCGTGAATGTGAATTTCATCGGTGTGCTGAACGGCATTTACGCCGCGCTGCCGCTGCTGAAGGCGACGGAGAATTCGCTCTGCTTCACCACGTCGTCCTCGTCGGCCACCTATGGCATGCCGGGCATCGCCGTCTATTCGGCGACGAAACATGCGGTGAAGGGGCTGACCGAGGCGCTTTCCATCGAGTTCCGCCTCATCGGCGTGCGCGCGGCTGACGTGCTGCCCGGGCTCATCGACACGCCCATCCTGCCGGAAGGCGCCGCCGCGAATGCACCGAAGGAGGGCATGTTCCGCGCTATTCCGCCGGTCGAGGTCGCGAAGGTCGTGTGGGAAGCCTATGGCTCGGACAAGCTGCACTGGTATGTGCCGCCGGAACTCGTGGAGCTCGACAAGGCCGCCGGCAACGCGCCTGAAATGGTGCGCGACCAGATCGCGACCACAGGGCCCATCGCGCCGATGCTCAAGATGATGGAAGAACAGGCGAAGAAGGCTTGAGCCCCCCGCACGCCGGCGCCGGAAGCGGGGGCTGCCTCAGGAGCGGCCTTCGCTTCGCGCGGGCTTGTAGAAGATGTGGCGGCCGATCTTGGCCACCTGCACCATGCTGGACGCCCAGTAAGGCTGCACGTAGTCGGCATGGTAGAACATGGCCGGAGCGACGGTCGTATCGTCGAGGCGTCCCATGGTCACATATTCCGCCGTGCGCAGCGCCTTTGCCCAGGCGCGGCGTTCGCCCGGCTTCTTGCTCAGGCGCTTGTCGCAGGTGAAGGAGAACTGGCAGCCGGACTGGCGGCTCGCGCCCTGATAGACGACGCCGCAGATGCTGTCGGGATAATGCTCGGAGCCCACGCGATTGAGGATGACGCGGGCGACAGCAAGCTGGCCTTCGGTCGCCTCGCCGCGCGCCTCGAAATAGATGCCGGCGGCAAGGCAGCGGCGCTCCTCTTCCATGACGCTCGCTTTCACGCGCACGAGCGGCGTGTCGACATCCATCGGCACGCCCGGCGCGGGCAGAAGAATGCTCGCGTTCTGCACCGCCGCTTCCATGGCGGGGCTGACGCCCGCAAAGGCGCCGGCGAGATCGCGGCCATGCGCGGGCGCAAAGCCGGTCATGCCTGCATATTGACGGACGGGAGCTGCTTCCGGCGCGGGCGTCATCATGGCGTCGATCACCGTCCCCGAGACAACGCCCAGGCACAGGAGTGCGGCTGCGGTTTGCGCAGCCCCGGCGGCAAGATGGCCCAGGTCGAGCCATTGAAACAATTTACGCATCGTTCTCTAAACCCGTCTGCTTTGTTGTGCAGTTCCCGGGACACTCCCTTCTATCGAGGGTTTTTGTCCGGCCCTTTTGAGGCCCTTTCGTGAACTGTCCTACAGCACCGCACGTGCCAGAGCCCGATGCCGCTTCGACACCCGGGCAATTGACGTATCGTTTACCGGATGCGTTATCTGTTTGATAAACAACGATTATTCGGGTGCGACAAATCGCACCGCAGCATGAATTAACGCTGTGTGAGTGTATTGAAACGCGACACCGGCGTCATTTCGCATCGACTCAGGATGTTAATGCGAAAGACTCAATTTTGCCCAAATCGTTAACCTTCCGTACACATATCAATCCAGAAACGGGACAATCTGTCTACGGACGATGATACGAAACGGTCACGCCGTTCCGGAACCTTTCGCACCCGCGAGCGTGGATTGTGCGGCTGCAAGACGAGCGATCGGCACGCGGTAGGGCGAGCAGGAGACATAGGTGAGGCCTACTTCCTCGCAAAAGGCGATCGAGGCCGGGTCGCCACCATGTTCGCCGCAAATGCCGAGCTTGATGCCGGGGCGTGTGAGCCTTCCGCGCTCCGCGCCGATGCGCACGAGCTCGCCCACGCCTTCGGTGTCGAGCGAAACGAAGGGGTCCTGCGTCAGGATTTTCTTGCCCATGTAGTCGTTCATGAAATGGGCGGCGTCGTCGCGGCTGATGCCATAGGTCGTCTGGGTGAGGTCGTTGGTGCCGAAGGAAAAGAACTCGGCGCTTTCGGCAATTTCGCGGGCAAGAAGCGCCGCACGCGGCAGCTCGATCATGGTGCCGATGGTGTATTCGATCTTCTCGCCCTTCTCCTTCTCGATCTCCGCCGCCACGGCGACGATACGCACCTTCAGGAAGTCGAGCTCGGCCTTCATGCCGACAAGCGGGATCATGATTTCCGGAATGACGGCGGCGCCGGTCGCCTTTTCCGCAAGCAACGCGCCTTCGAAGATCGCACGGGCCTGCATCTCGTATATCTCGGGATACGAGATACCGAGGCGGCAACCGCGATGGCCGAGCATCGGGTTCGTCTCTTCCAGTTCCGCGAGGCGGCGGCGGAGCTTGTCCGCGTCCATGCCTGCATCGGCGGCGAACTCGGCGATCTCGGTTTCGCCCTTCGGCAGGAATTCATGCAGCGGCGGATCGAGCAGGCGGATCGTGACAGGAAGCCCGTGCATGATCTCGAAGAGCTGGCGGAAGTCGTCGCGCTGCATCGGCAGAATCTTGTCGAGCGCGGCGCGGCGGCCCTTCTCGTCGCCGGCGAGGATCATCTGACGCACGGCAACGATGCGATCCTCCTCGAAGAACATATGTTCCGTGCGGCAAAGGCCGATGCCCTCCGCGCCGAACTTGCGCGCGGTTTCCGCGTCGTGCGGCGTCTCCGCATTGGTGCGCACTTCCATGCGGCGATGCTTGTCTGCCCATACCATCAGCGCCGCGAAATCGCCCGACAGTTCCGGCTGCAGTGTCGGAATGCGGCCCCTGATGACCTGGCCGGTGGAGCCGTCCACCGTGATGATGTCGCCCTTCTTCAGGGAGACGCCGGCGACCGTCATGGTTTCCGCCTTGTAGTCGATGCGGATCGAGCCCGCGCCGGAGACGCAAGGCCGGCCCATGCCGCGCGCGACCACAGCCGCATGGCTCGTCATGCCGCCGCGCGTGGTCAGGATGGCGACGGCGGAATGCATGCCGTTGATGTCTTCGGGGCTCGTCTCGACGCGCACGAGCACGACGTCCTTGCCTGCCTGGCGCATGGCGGCGGCCTCGTCCGAATTGAAGACGATTTCGCCCGACGCCGCGCCCGGCGACGCGGGCAAGCCCGTCGCGATCACCTCGCGCGGCGCTTCCGGGTCGAGTGTCGGGTGCAGCAACTGGTCGAGCGATGCCGGATCGACGCGGGCAATCGCCGTCTCTTCGGAGATGAGGCCTTCGGCCACCATCTCCACCGCGATCTTCAGCGCCGCCTTCGCCGTGCGCTTGCCGGCGCGCGTCTGGAGCATCCAGAGCTTGCCGTCCTGCACGGTGAACTCGACATCCTGCATGTCGGTGTAGTGCTTCTCCAGCCGCTCGAACACGGCGGCGAGTTCGGCGAAGGCTGCCGGCATCGCCTCTTCCATTGAGGGCTTCTTGTCGTTGCCTTCGATGCGCGCCTTCTTCGTCAGGCTTTGCGGGGTGCGGATGCCCGCCACCACATCCTCCCCCTGCGCATTCACCAGGAACTCGCCGTAATAGGCCTTCTCGCCGGTCGAGGGATTGCGCGTGAAGGCGACGCCTGTCGCACTCGTCTCGCCCATATTGCCGAAGACCATGGCCTGCACGTTGACGGCCGTGCCCCAGCTTTCGGGAATGTTGTGCAACCGGCGATAGGTTTCCGCGCGGCGATTTCCCCAGGAGCCGAAGACGGCGCCGATCGCACCCCATATCTGCTCGTTCACATCCTGCGGGAAGGGACGCCCGAGTTCTTCCTCCACGCGCTCCTTGTAGCGTGCAATGACCAGCTTCCAGTCGGCGGCGGAAAGTTCCGTGTCGAGACTATATTCCTGCTCTTCCTTGAAATATTCGAGCAGCTCCTCGAAATTGTGATGATCGACGCCGAGCACCACATCGGAATACATCGAGATGAAGCGGCGATAGCTGTCATAGGCGAAGCGTTCGTCGCCCGCGCGGGCCGCGAGCCCTGCCGCCGTCTCGTCGTTCAGACCGAGGTTCAGCACCGTATCCATCATGCCGGGCATGGAGGCGCGCGCGCCCGAGCGCACGGAAACGAGAAGCGGGTTCTGCGCGTCGCCAAACGTCATGCCGACCGCCTTGCCGATGCGGGCGAGCGCCTCTTCCACCTGCGCCTTCAGCCCGTCGGGATATTGCCGGTCGTTCGCGTAGAAGGCGGTGCAGACTTCGGTGGTCACCGTGAAGCCGGGCGGCACGGGCAATCCGATATTCGACATCTCGGCGAGGTTCGCGCCCTTGCCGCCCAGCAGATCGCGCAACGATGCCGCGCCCTCCGCCTTGCCGTCACCGAAGGAATAGACCCACTTCTTTTCAGCCATCGCACTTGCCTTTGGTTTGGGCAGGAACACTTCCCAACTGTGTCATTGCCGGGCTTGACCCGGCAATCCAGTGTTTTTTGGCACCGCATTTGCCGCCCTGGATGCCCGGGTCAAGCCCGGGCATGACAATATTGTTGAAGGCAGGAAAGCAGGTGCGCCGCCCCTACCCCTCGACCTTCGAAAAATCGGCGACCTCGTGCAAGGCCGCGCGGATCTGCGCGAGCAGCTTCAGGCGGTTCGCGCGGGTGGCCGCATCGTCGGCATTCACCGTCACCTTGTCGAAGAAGGCATCGACAGGCGCGCGCAGCGATGCGAGCGCCGACATGGCGGCGGCGAAGTCTTCCGTTGCGACGGCGGCTTTCGCGGAGGCCGTCGCGGTGGCGATGGCGGCGGCGAGCGCCTTTTCTTCGTCCTGCGTGAAGAGCTTGTCGTCCGGCGCGGCATTGAACGCGCCCTCGCCATCCTTCTTCTCCTCGATCCGCAAGATGTTCGTCGCGCGCTTGTAGCCGGCAAGCAGGTTCGCGCCGTCTTCCGTTCCGAGGAAATCGGAGAGCGCCTCGACACGCTTCACGATGAGGACGAGATCGTCCTGACCTTCCAGCGCAAACACCGCATCCACGAGGTCATGCCGCGCACCACGGTCACGCAGATAGATTTTCAGGCGGTCGGCGAAGAAGGAGAGGAGGTCGCCTGCTCGATTCACTTCCCAATCTTGCACGGGTACAGAAAAGTGCTCTTCGCCTGCCATCAGCTTAGAAGCAGTCTCTGAGTGCTTTGTAAGTCGGGAAAGCATACCTTCTGGTTGAATATCGCCAGTGGCTTCGAAGGGGGTCAACTTACCTTTCATTTTGGCTGCCATGTTACCTAGCAGCTGTCCCATCACGTGTCGGCCTGACAAAACAAACACGGACCAAAGGTTGATACGAATACCGCTTTCTAGAGCAATCCGTATAACACCCAACGCGCTACGCCGGAGCGCATAGGGATCTTTCGAGCCCGTAGGTTTTTCGTCAATCGCCCAGAATCCGGCCAGCGTATCGATCTTGTCGGCGAGCGCGACCACCTTGCCGAGCGGCGTAGAGGGCACAGCGTCGGTAGGCCCAACAGGCGAGTAGTGCTCGGCAATCGCAGCTGCGATGTCGTCGCCGAGGCCGTCGTTGCGCGCGTAATAGGCGCCCATCAGGCCCTGCAGTTCCGGGAACTCGCCGACCATGCCTGTGGTAAGGTCCGCCTTGCAAAGTTCACCGGCAATCCGGGCCTTCCCGGCGAAACTCTCCACATCTCCCAACTCGTCATGCCCGGGCTTGACCCGGGCATCCAGGGGCCGCGCGCTCCCTGCCATGCCGCCCTGGATTGCCGGGTCAAGCCCGGCAATGACATTCTGGGTGGAGGCATGAACATAAGGCGCAAGCTGTTCGGCGAGCTTGCCGATCCGCATAGCCTTGTCGTGGACCGTGCCCAGCTCGGCCTGGAAGACGACCTCTGCAAGTTTCGGCAACCGGCTCGTCAGCGTGTGCTTCCGGTCCTGATCCCAGAGGAAGCGCGCATCGGCGAAGCGGGCGCGGAGCACGCGCTCGTTGCCGTTGACGATGGCCTTGCCGCCATCCGCCGCTTCGAGGTTCGCGACCACGATGAAGCGCGGCGCCAACTTGCCCTTCGCGTCGACACAGGCGAAATATTTCTGGTTCGCGCGCATGGTCGAGGTCAGCACTTCCTGCGGCACGGACATGAATGCGTCGTCGATGCGGCCGATCAGCGGCACCGGCCATTCGACAAGCCCGGCTACCTCGTGCAGCAGCGCCTCGTCTTCCACGAGCGTCAGCCCTTCCGCCGATGCCAGCGCCTTCGCGCCTTCATGGATGAAGTGCGCGCGCTTCGCCGGATCGAGCACGACCCTGGCCTCGAAGAGTTTCATGTCGTAATCGGTGAAATCCTTCACCGCAAAGGCGCCGCCGCTCATGAAGCGATGGCCGCGCGTCGTGTCACTCGATTTGATGCCACCAACCTGGCAATTCACGACCTCGCCGCCGAGGATGCAAAGGATCGAATGGAGCGGGCGCACCCACCGAAGAGGTTCCTCGGCAAATCGGGCGTTAGAAAAATTACCACCGCGATAAAAACCATCTGTTTGGACCGCAGGTCGAACGCCCCAACGCATCGATTTCGGCCAGGGGAAGGCGCGCACCATGGCGGGCACGATCTCTGCGATCAGCTCCGCCGTCGCGCGGCCCTTCTTCTCCGTCACCGCGACATAGAAGGCGCCCTTCTTGTCTTCCTGCACTGTCGCTTCGTCGATGGCCGAAAGCCCCGCCGCGCGGAGAAAGCCGTCGATCGCCTGTTGCGGCGCGCCGACTTTCGGGCCCTTGCGCTCCTCCTTCACATCCGGCGTCTTGTCCGGCAACCCGTCGATGACGAGCGTGAGACGCCGCGGCGTCGTGTAGGCGCGCGCGTTCTTTCCCTCGACGCCCGCCTGTTTCAGCGCATCGGTGACGAGACGCACAAGGTCCTCGCCCGCGCGCTTCTGCATCCGCGCCGGGATTTCCTCGGAGAAGAGTTCGAGAAGGAGTTCAGACATGGGCGTTGCCCCTGCCACCAATAGAAGTGTCATCCCGGCACTTGTTGCCGGGACCCATTGGCCTCTCGACTTGTTGCCGTCGCATCATGGGTCCCGGGAATAAATCCCGGGATGACATCATTGGGTGTGGCTGGCGCCGGAGGATCGTCTGCATATTCACGCTCCACCCCCCGCCGGCGTCTTCAGCCATTCCTCGGCGCAGCGTTTCGCCAGCGTGCGCACGCGGCCGATATAGGCCTGCCGCTCGGTCACGGAGATCACGCCGCGCGCGTCGAGCAAATTGAAATTGTGGCTCGCCTTGATGACCTGGTCGTAGGCGGGCAGCGGCAGCGGCTTCTCTCGGTCGAGCAGCGCGGCGCATTCCTTCTCCGCGTCCTCGAAATGGCGGAACAGCATTTCCGTGTTCGCGGCTTCGAAGTTGTGCGCGGAATATTCGACTTCCGCCTGATGGAAGACGTCGCCATAGGTCACGCGGCCGGCGCCCTCGGCCCCGTTGAAGTCGAGTTCGTAGCCGTTGTCGACGCCCTGGATATACATGGCCAGGCGCTCAAGCCCGTAGGTGAGTTCGCCGGAAACGGGCGAGCAGTCGAAGCCGCCCACCTGCTGGAAGTAGGTGAACTGCGAGACTTCCATGCCGTCGCACCAGACTTCCCAGCCGAGCCCCCAGGCGCCCAGCGTCGGGCTCTCCCAGTCGTCCTCGACGAAGCGGATGTCGTGGTTGGCGGCGTCGATGCCGAGTTCCTTCAGGCTTTCGAGATAAAGCTCCTGAAGATTGTCCGGGTTCGGCTTCAGGATCACCTGAAACTGGTAATAGTGCTGGAAGCGGTTCGGGTTCTCGCCATAGCGCCCGTCGGTCGGGCGGCGCGACGGCTGCACATAGGCCGCCTTCCAGGGCTTCGGCCCCAGCGCGCGCAGCGTCGTCGCCGGATGGAACGTGCCCGCCCCCATCGCCATGTCATAGGGCTGCAGGATGACGCAGCCCTGCCGCGCCCAATAAGCCTGCAATTTCAGGATCAGGGACTGGAACGAATTGTCGGGCTTCGCCGTCATGTTGGCCTGTCGCGTGTCGTGCCTCTCGAAGGCCCGCGCTCAGGCCGGGCGGCCGGAACGCCGCTTGAAGGCGCGCGCAAGGTAGCCGCCGGACCCCCAAGGGTCAAGCAAGCGCACAGCCATCTGACACCCGGTCAATCGGCCGGAAACACGGGAATATTTGCAGTTCGTCCGGCGCCGTTCAGATGTCGCGGCGGCTGTGCTCGGGCACGTAGATGCCGTCGCCGTCATCGCGCAGCGTGCCGAGGTCGCGCGGTTCCACGCGGCTGCGGTTATGCGCGCGGGCAAAGGCCTCGCGCTGGCGCGCCGCCTGGCGCTGGATCGCGTTGTACGCCGCATAGCAGACCGCGATGAAAACGGCTGCAAAGACGATCTTCGTCATGTCATCGCCCTCTCGAACTGCCGGACCAGGACCATGCGCACCGGCCCGAAGTCCCTATTAAAGGCCAAAACGGCTCCAAAGGGAACGCCTCTCCGCCGCGGCGATCAGTCCATCGCCGATTTCGGCCGCGAATCCAGCCCCAAACCCCTGAAATGCGCCGCCGAGCCGGTTGGACGCGACGCCGCCGCCCGGCCGCCACCAGGGCGTTCGCGGGCTCACGAGCTTCAGCTTCACTTCCTTGCCGAAGAGATCGCGCATCTTGCCCCGGATATCGGCAATGCCGTCGATGAGGCCGCGCGCCACCGCGCCCTCGCCCGCCCAGAACTCGCCGGAGAAGATCGCCGGGTCGTCCGCCTTCAAGCGTTCGCCGCGCGCGTCCTGCACGAGCTTCTTGAAGTTCTCGTGGACGTCCCGCTGGAGCGCCACAAGGCGCTTCACGTCGTCTTCCTTCTCGGGCTGGAAGGGATCGAGCATGGCCTTGCTTTCGCCGGCCGTATGGACGCGGCGCTCGACGCCGAGCTTCTCGATCAGGCCGGTAAAGCCGAAGCCCGCCGAGACAACGCCGATGGAGCCGATCACGGAACTTTCATCCGCATAGATCTCGTCCGCCGCGCAGGCGATCATGTAGCCGCCGGACGCTGCCACGTCTTCGGCGAAGGCGTAGACCGGCAGTTCCTTTTCCTCCGCCAGCGAGCGGATGCGCTTGTAGATGAGCGAGGACTGCACCGGCGAGCCGCCCGGCGAATTGACGATGAGCGCCACCGCCTTCGCGCCCCTGAGCGAGAAGGCCGCTTCGAGCGGTCCGGCGACGGAAGCGAGGTTCAGCCCGCCGCGCAGAGGTTGCGAGGGGCCGATGACGCCCGCGAGCCGCACCACGGCGACGACGGGCTTCGGCTCCCAACCCGGGACGATGCGTTTGCGGACAATCGGGGGGAGGAAAGGCGCGATGCGATTTTTCATAGGATCACAAATAGGGATGCGGCGCGGTTACGGCAAGCGGGATCGAATCCCGCCGCCACCGCGCCGCTTCCGCTGGCCCTACTTCCCGCGTTTGCGCAGCCCGCTCAGTTGCGACACGTCGCGAACGGCGCCGCGCGCCGCGCTGGTGGACATGGCGGCATAGGCCTGAAGCGCCGGAGAAACGCGGCGCTTGCGCACCTCCTTCGGCATCCAGCCGTCCTCTTCGGCCTGTTCGCGCCGTCCGGCCAGAACATCGTCCGCAACGGCGAGATGAATCTTGCGGGCCGGAATGTCGATCTCGATGAGATCGCCCGTCTCGACGAGACCGATGGTGCCGCCTTCCGCCGCTTCGGGCGAGACATGGCCGATGGACAGGCCCGACGTACCGCCGGAAAAACGCCCGTCCGTCACCAATGCGCAGAGTTTCCCGAGGCCCTTCGACTTGATGTAGCTCGTCGGGTAGAGCATTTCCTGCATGCCGGGTCCGCCGCGCGGACCTTCGTAGCGGATGAGGACGACTTCACCGGCCTTGACCTCGTTGTTCAGAATGCCGAGGACGGCCGTGTCCTGACTTTCGTAGACGCGCGCAGGCCCCGAGAAAACGAGGTTCGACGGATCGACGCCGGCCGTCTTCACGATGCAGCCATCCTCCGCCAGATTGCCATACAGCACGGCAAGGCCGCCATCCTTCGAATAGGCATGTTCGATGTCGCGGATGACGCCGTTCGCGCGGTCGAGATCGAGGTCGGGGTAGCGGCGCGACTGCGAGAAGGCTTCGGTGGTGCGCACGCCGCCCGGCGCGGCGCGGAAGAATTCATGCGCATGATTGCTCTTCGACTTGCGAATGTCCCAATGATCGATCGCCTCGCCCAGCGACGGGCTGTGAACGGTCGGGACATGGCGGTGGATGAGACCGCCACGGTCGAGTTCGCCGAGAATGGCGAAGATGCCGCCCGCGCGATGCACGTCTTCCATGTGAACGTCGTTGCGCGCCGGCGCGACCTTCGAGAGGTTCGGCACACGGTGCGACAGGCGGTCGATATCCTTCATCGTGAACGGCACCTCGCCCTCGAAGGCGGCGGCCAGAAGATGCAGAACCGTATTCGTCGAACCGCCCATGGCGATGTCGAGCGACATGGCATTTTCAAAAGCGTCGAACGTGGCGATGTTGCGCGGCAGAACGCCGGCATCGTCCGTCTCGTAATGGCGGCGGGTGATTTCGACGATCAGACGGCCGGCCTCGAGAAACAGTTCCCTGCGGTCCGAATGCGTGGCCAGTGTCGAGCCGTTGCCCGGCAAGGACAGGCCGAGTGCCTCCGTCAGGCAGTTCATCGAATTGGCGGTGAACATGCCGGAGCACGAGCCGCAGGTCGGACAGGCCGAACGCTCGATGACGGCGACCTGGTTGTCGGAAACCGTATCGTCGGCGGCCGCGATCATGGCATCGATGAGGTCGATGGCGCGGTCCTCGTCGTCCCATTTCACCTTGCCCGCTTCCATCGGCCCGCCCGAGACGAAGACCACCGGAATATTGAGGCGCATGGCGGCCATCAGCATGCCGGGCGTGATCTTGTCGCAATTGGAGATGCAGACGAGCGCGTCGGCGCAATGCGCATTGACCATGTATTCGACGCTGTCCGCGATGAGGTCGCGCGAGGGCAGACTGTAGAGCATGCCGTCATGGCCCATGGCGATGCCGTCATCGACCGCGATGGTGTTGAACTCCTTGGCGACCCCGCCTGCCTTTTCGATCTCGCGGGCAACGAGCTGCCCCATATCCTTCAGATGCACATGGCCGGGCACGAATTGGGTGAAGGAATTGGCAATGGCGATGATCGGCTTGCCGAAATCGCCGTCTTTCATGCCTGTGGCGCGCCAGAGACCGCGGGCGCCCGCCATATTGCGGCCGTGGGTCGTGGTGCGGGAACGATAAGGAGGCACGGGAATTTCCTTTCAACGGGGACGCAAGGGCTCGCCACTTCATATCCATATAGTGGGCGAGGCCGGGTATTTCTATCCGCGCCGAGGCGAACAGACAAACCCGCAAAAACCCTCATCCGGGTATGGTCAGCCCGGCTGGTCCAGCAGCAGCGCCTCGCCCCGGCGGAGCAGGGCTTCCGCGCGCTCCGTGAAGCGCCCGTCGCGGCCATGCAGCACAAGACCGGGACGCAGCACGAGCGGCGCCTTCGAGTCGCGCTGGCCGCGCAGGATGACGCGCGAGGCCGGCTTGCCGGCGGCGGGCCAGAGCGGAAAGACCTCGATGCCGCCCAGATGCCCCGTCATCGCGCCGAGCAGGCCGGCAAGCGCGTCGGCGCGGTGAATGAAGGTGACCGTGCCCTTCGGACGCGCCATCACGCAGGCAAAGCGCACCCAGTCGTCGAGATCGGAGCCGAGCGTCAGATGCGCCTGCGCCTTGCTTTCATTGGGCGAGGCCGGGTTCGACGCGGGATCGTGGAAGGGCGGATTGGCGAAAACATGGTGCCAGGCATTGGGCTCGAAGCCCATCGCCACGAGGTCGCGCACGGGCTGACCAATATCGCCCTCGATAATCGAGACCCGGTCGCCAAGCGCATTGCGGGTGATGTTTTCGCCCGCCAGCCGCGCGAGGCCGGGCTGCACTTCGACCCCCGCCACCTCAAGGCCGCTCACACGCGAGGCAAGGCAGAGGCTCGCAACGCCGACGCCCGCGCCGGCTTCGAGGACCCGTTCGCCCGCCCGCGCCGGCACGGCCGCCGCTAGCAGCACCGCGTCGAGCCCCGCGCGATAGCCCTTGGCGGGCTGGAGGATTTTCAGCCTGCCGTCCAGAAAGCCGTCATCGGTGGTGTCTTCGGGGGCCGCCATGCCGCTCATCGGATCTCGCTCCCTCTGGCCTCGTCGAGAATCTTCCGTGCGCTCTCATAATCGTCGTCGGTCACCATGATACGCTTCGGCAGAATGCCGAGCGAGCCCTCGACAAGGCTCATATGGCTGTCCATTTCGAAGGGCTCGATACCTTCCTCCCGCAGCCTGTGCGTGAGGAAGGAGATGAAAACCGTGTCGTTGGTGCGAATCAGCTCTTTCACGTGCCTTGCTCCTCGATCCGTCGCCTCGTTCACGACTATGGCATGTGCCTCTCCGGGTCTTGCCGCCCCCGGCACCTCAACCTATGCTCCCTTGTGACGGCAGGATAACACAAGCCGTCGATGGAAAATCGGGTCTCCAGCCGGAAAACCGGCTTCAATTCAGGAGTGGCGAGTGGGTGTTGTTGTTCCCCTGGAGGAAGATCGCGGTCGCGGCCATAACGCCGTGGCGCAGCTTCAGGCGCTGGTGGCGGCCGAAATGGAGGCCGTGAACGAATTCATCCGTGAACGGATGGCTTCCGAGGTGCCGATGGTGCCCGAGCTCGCGAGCCATCTGATCAATTCCGGCGGCAAGCGTCTCCGGCCCATGCTCACCATCGCCTCTTCGCGGATGTGCGGCTACACCGGCAAGGACCACATCAAGCTCGCCGCCACCGTCGAATTCCTGCACACGGCGACGCTCCTCCACGACGACGTGGTCGACGAGAGCGACCTGCGGCGCGGCAAGCGGACGGCGCGCACCATCTGGGGCAACCAGGCGAGCGTTCTCGTCGGCGATTTCCTGCTTGGCCGCGCCTTCAAGCTCATGGTCGAAACGAAGTCGCTGCGTGCGCTCGAAATCATCTCGGATGCCGCCTCCATCATCGCCGAAGGCGAGGTGATGCAGCTTGCCGCCGCCAAGGACACGGGCACGACGGAAGACGCCTATCTGCGCGTCATCTCGGCGAAGACCGCCGCCCTCTTCGCCGCGGCGACCGAAATCGGCGCCGTCATCTCCGGGCGGAACGGCAGCGAGGCCGCGGCGCTCGAATCCTACGGCCGAAATCTCGGCATCGCTTTCCAGCTTGTCGACGATGCTCTCGACTATGGCGGCCGCGCGGCCTCGCTCGGCAAGAATGTCGGCGACGATTTCCGCGAAGGCAAGATCACCCTGCCCGTCGTCCTCGCCTTCCGGCGCGGCACGGCCGAAGAGCGCGCCTTCTGGCAGCGGACGCTGCAGGAAGGCAACCGGCAGGACGGCGATCTCGAGAAGGCGGTCGAGTTCATGCAGCGCCATTCGGCGCTCGAGGATACCACCTCGCGCGCACGGCATTACGGCGCCATCGCCATCGATGCGCTGGCGATCTTCCCCGAGAGCGAGTACCGGGATGCGCTGACGCTGCTCGTCGAGTTCTGCATCAACCGCAATCACTAGAGCGGCAATCCTTCAGAGCGCCCGGCCGGCCGCGATCCACCAGCCGGGATGCGCGGCTGCGAGCGCGCACACCGCTTCCCCGGCCGCCGCCTCCGAAGGGTAGAGGCCGAAGCATGTCGCGCCCGAGCCCGACATGCGCGCAAGCAGGCAATCGGCCGTCGCCGCGATGGCGTCCCGCACCTCGCCCACAATCGGGGCGAGCGCGATGGCGGGGGCTTCGAGATCGTTTCCTTCTTCCGCCGCCCAGCGCACGAGACGCTCAAGCGTCGCAAAGGCGGGCAGCGCCGGATCGGACGGCAATGCGTCGAGCGGCGGCGCCGCCAGTTCCCTGAAGACGGCGGGCGTCGAAAGCGCGATGCCCGGATTGGCGAGGACCAGCCAGAACGCCGGCAGCGGCAAGCGGCCGATCCGTTCCCCGATGCCCCACATCAAGGCGGACGAAGAGGCGAGACACACCGGCACATCGGCGCCGAGCGAGGCGGCAAGTGCCGCAAGCGATGTCTCGTCCGGCTCGATCTTCCACAGACGCATCAGCGCCCTCAGCGCCGCAGCCGCATCCGCCGAACCGCCACCGATACCGGAGGCGACGGGCAGGTTCTTCTCAAGCGTGAGGTGCGCACCAGCCGTTACGCCGGCAAGTTCGCGAAGCGCGCGGCCTGCGCGCAGCACCAGGTTGCCGGCTTCCGCTTCGAGCGCGGGCGCGAATGGCCCCGTCACGTCGAGCGAAATCCCCTCGGCCCGAGCCGCCGTCACGCGGTCGCCCGTCTGCGCGAAGGCGACGAGACTGCGCAGTTCGTGATAGCCGTCCGCCCGGCGTCCCAGAATGCGAAGCGTCAGATTGACCTTGGCGAAGGCGTCTTCCGTCACCGGCCCCGGCATGGGTTCACGATCCAGCCGCGCCTGCCGGCAGGCCGCTCTTGAGGTCGGTCTCGGCGCGCTCGCCCGCTTCGAGGCCGAGATCGAGCTTCGTGCGGAGAATGCCCTCGCGCCTGGCTTCCGGCTCCATGGAAAGTGCGTGGCTCCACTGGAAGCGCGCCTCGATCTTGCGCCCGACCTTCCAGAGCGCATCGCCGAGATGTTCGTTGATCGTCGGATCGCCGGGCTGCAATTCCGCCGCGCGTTCGAGATATTTGACGGCGAGCTCGTATTCGCCGAGCCGGTAACGTGCCCAGCCGAGGCTGTCCACAATGAAGCCGTCATTCGGGCGGCGCTCCACCGCCTTCTCGATCATGGCGAGCGCCTCGTCGAGATTGCGATGCTGCTCCACCCAGGAATAACCGAGATAGTTCAGCACCAGCGGATGCTCGTTCGACATGGAGAGCGCCAGCACGAGGTCCGCTTCCGCCTTATCCCATTGCCCGAGGCGTTCGAGGGAGATGCCGCGCGCATAATAAAGCGTCCAGTCGGAAGAATCGGGCTCGCCCGAAAGCGCGATCGCACGCTCATATTGTGCCGCCGCCGCCGCGTATTCTTCCGCGGCGCGATAGATATCGCCCATCGCGACGACCGGCTCGACCGCCCGCGGGTTTTTCTTCGCCGCGCTTTCGAGAACGCGGATCGCCTCCGCCCGCCGGTCCATTGCGTTCAGGGCGAGCGCCGTCTGAATGCGCGCATTCATGGCAAGGGGCGAACCCGCGCCGACCTTCCCATAGGCCGCGACGGCGTCCGCCCAGCGCTCCTGCTGCTCATAGGTGCCGGCGAGCAGCGACTGCGCGATGTCGAAATCGGGGCGCATGTAGAGCGCCAGGCGCAGATAGAGTTCGGCGAGATTGCTCGACGTATCGCTCGCAAGCGCGCTGCCGAGACCGTAGAGCGCTTCCGCTGTCCCCTCCGCCGCATTGTTGACAAGAGGCGGCAAGGCCTCGCCGCCCGTGAGCCGCTTCAGCGCGTCTGCGGCGAGCGGGTGGTCGGGCGAGAGTTCGAGGAAGCCTTCGAGGACCGCGCGCGCCTCATCGGCGCGTCCCTGCCGCTGCAGGTAGCTCGCATAGGCCTCCACGATGCGGATGGAACCGCCGCCGCTCGTTTCCATCGCCTCGCCATAGGCCTCGCCCGCGCCCGCCTCGTCGCCGAGCACCTCGAGCATCAGGCCCTCGTGGAAGGAGCGGAAAAGCGCAAAGGCCGCCCGGCCGTCGAATGTGCCGATCCGTTCGAGCGCCATTTCCCTGTCGCCCTCGCCGACGGCCGCCCACGCCACGGTCAGCGTGCCGACAAGTGCCGTGAAGGGTCCAGGTGCCGCCGCGGCGATTTCCTCGCGCGCCTGCGCATAATCGCCGCTCTTCACACCGACAAGCGCGAGGGTGACCCGCGGCATGCGTTCGCCGGAATTCAGCGCCACCAGCCGCCGCGCCAGCGGAATGGCGCGGTCCATGTCGCCACCGACCAGAGCCGACATGAAGGCGCGGTCGAGGATCACGGGATCGCTCGGCTCATCCGCCAGCGCCTTGCTGTAGAAATCGCTTGCCCTGAGATTGTCGTTCACGGAAGCGGCATGGCGGCCGGCCAGATAGGCGCCATAGGGCGTATCCGCCTCGCCGCGCGAGAAGATGCCGTTCGATCCGGCACAGCCGCCAAGCAGCGGGGCAAGGAGAGCGAGCATGGCGGCGGCTCGCGCAGCGCGTCCTTTACGCAGGACCGGCGTTCCGCGCGCCAACGCCGTATCGACACATTCCATCCGGGAGCAGGCCTCCGTGCCATCAGGTCACCGGCCCGCCGAAAGGACGGACCGTCACCACACTATATAAAAGCGGGAGCGGGATACAGGCGCGAGCGCCAATCAGTCGTCAGTTGCCCTGTTCGCCATCCGTGTCAGGCAAGGCTTCGTCTCCCGGGCCGCTTGGCACGTCCGGAGGACCTGACGAATCTCTGCTCAAATCGACAGCCTCGTAGCTCCACTTTTTTGCCATGACCTGATAATTTTCGAACAATGGATCGTGATATGTCCACAAGCTCTGCTTGCTGTCCCACTTCCAACGTTCGCGCTGAATGAAGTTCGCGGCTGCATTCCAATCCCTCACAAAGGGGCCAAGCATCCAATTTCGGTAAAATTCAGCATCCAGTATCTGCTCGCGAATCCCGATTGAAACGAGTTCATAGTGGTTGAGATAGTCAAGAACGGCTTGCCGTTCCGACTTGTCCTTTTCCTCAGTCGGATTGTGCAGCCTAGAGAATGAATCTTGCCTCCGGTGATACGAGAACACCGCATGCAGGCTCCTGTAGTGTGGTGCCGATTCTACTTTCTCTATCATATCGAGTGTGGCGCGCTGCCGGGCGCTGGCCCTCGCCGATCGAACTCCAAAAAATGCTACCCCAATAGAAATCAAAACTATGAGCGGGGTGAGAAGTGAAACCCAACTAAAAGAAGAAGCGACGCAAACAATCACTGCTTGCGCCGCTTCAAAAGCTGGTGTTTCAGAACATTGCACGGATTTAATCCCGGGCGCCTTCTCTCAGCATAGGAATCTCCAATTGCTGTGCCTGAATCTGGGTAAACTTTTACGTAGAAAAGGCTCTCCGGTCAAGAACGCCAAAAGAACCTTCGTCAGATGCTTAACGACATAAGAAGAAAATTAATTTTTTCAATCGCATAAAGCATCACGCCGCCGTCCAGCGGTGCCGCGCCTCCCGGTCACATATTCGGGTAGTTCGGGCCGCCGCCGCCTTCGGGCACCGTCCAGTTGATGTTCTGGGCCGGATCCTTGATGTCGCAGGTTTTGCAGTGGACGCAATTCTGCGCGTTGATCTGGAAGCGCGGGTTGGAGCCGTCCTCGTCGCGCACGACCTCGTAGACGCCTGCCGGGCAGTAGCGCTGCGCGGGCTCGGCGAAGTTCGGCAGGTTGTAGGCGATCGGGATCGCCGGGTCCTTGAGCTTGAGGTGGACCGGCTGGTCCTCCTCGTGGTTCGTCGCCGAGATGAAGACGGAGGACAGCTTGTCGAAGGAGATCTTTCCGTCGGGCCTGGGATAATCGATCGGCTTGCATTCGCTCGCCTTCGCGATCGACTCGTAATCCGCCTTCTTGTGGCGGAGCGTGAAGGGCAGGCCAAACCCCAGATTGTTCATCCACATATCGACGGCGCCGAGGCCGATTCCCAAAAACGTGCCAAGCCTCGACCACAGCGGCTTCACGTTGCGCACGCGCTTCAGGTCCTTGTAGACCGGGCTCTTCTCGTAAGTCTCCGTATAGGCCACGAGTTCGTCGCCCTGGCGTCCGTCCTTCACCGCCTCGAAGACCGCCTCCGCGCCCATCTTGCCGGTCAGCATGGCGTTGTGGCTGCCCTTGATGCGGGGCACGTTGACGAAGCCGGCCGAGCAGCCGATCAGCGCGCCGCCGGGGAAGGTGAGCTTCGGTACGGACTGGAAGCCGCCCTCGGTGATCGCGCGCGCGCCATAGGCGATGCGCTTGCCGCCCTCGAACGTGCCGACGACGGACGGATGGTGCTTGAAGCGCTGGAACTCGTCGAAGGGCGAGAGGTAGGGGTTCTTGTAGTTCAGGTGAACCACGAAGCCGACCGAAACGAGGTTCTCGCCGAAGTGATAGAGGAAGGAACCGCCGCCGGTCGAATTGTCGAGCGGCCAGCCCATCGTGTGCTGCACGAGGCCCTTCTTGTGCTTCGCGGGGTCGATTTCCCAGAGTTCCTTCAGGCCGATGCCGAACTTCTGCGGCTCGCGGTCCTCGTCGAGCTTGAACTTGCGGATCAGTTCCTTCGACAGGGACCCGCGCACGCCTTCGGCAAAGAGCGTGTACTTGCCGCGCAGTTCCATGCCCGGCGTGTAGCTGTCCTTGTGGCTGCCATCTTTCGCAACGCCCATGTCGCCGGTGAGGACACCGCGCACCGAGCCGTCCTCGTTGTAGAGAACTTCCGCGCCCGCAAAGCCCGGATAGATTTCGACGCCCAGCGCCTCGGCCTGCTCGGCGAGCCAGCGGCAGACATTGGCGAGGCTCACGATGTAGTTGCCGTGGTTGCTCATCAGCGGCGGGAACAGGAAGTTCGGCACGCGAATGCCGCCGGACGGCCCCAGATAGATGAAATGATCGGCGGTGACTTCCGTGTCGATCGGGGCGCCCTTTTCGCGCCAGTCAGGTATCAGCGCATCGAGGCCGATCGGGTCGATCACGGCGCCCGAAAGAATATGCGCGCCGACTTCCGAGCCCTTTTCGATCAGGCAGACCGAAATGTCGAAGTCCTCTTCCGCCGCGAGCTGGCGCAGCCGGATGGCCGCCGAGAGGCCTGCCGGGCCGCCGCCGACGATGACGACGTCATATTCCATGTACTCGCGTTCGACTGCCGCGTCGCTCATAATTCTTTTCTCCTTATCCGGCACAAACCTTGGGATTGTGCCGCCGGACCGCCGCTCGGAAACAGGGCTCCGTTATGGTGCGGATGCCCTTGCGGGTCAATATGCCCGCCCCTCGCGGGTGCCCGTTCCCAGTTGCATGTTATTCTCAACAAGACGCGCATTCCCGCACGATATAGAACGAGTGTAGGTTCGCCCGTGTGACCGTCAATTGGCAGGAAAGGATCGGCGATGCGTCCCTCTGCAGCGCTCGAACGGCACCGTGAAGAAATAAGGCGTATGGCGGAGAGCCATCGGCTGACCAATCCGCGCGTCTTCGGCTCGGTCCTTCATCGGCTGGACCGGGAAGACAGCGATCTCGACATTCTCGTCGATCCGTCTCAGGAAGCGACGCTCCTCAATGTCGGCGCCTTGCAGGTTGCACTCGAACTATTGACCGGCGTGAGGGTCGATGTGCAAACGCCAGGCGCTCTCCCCCCGCACTTGCGCGACAAGATACTTTCCGAGGCCAAACCCGTATGAACGACGGTATCTCTCGGGTTCTGGACTATATTGACCACATGCTGCAGGCGACGGACAGAATCGCGCGGTATGTGGAAGGCATGGATAGACAGGCTTTTCTGAGAGACGAACTCGTGCAGGACGCCGTGATCCGCAATCTGGAGATACTCGGAGAGGCCGCCCGCAACATCGAGAAGCATGCTCCCGATTTTGTGGAGCGCCATCGCCACATCCCTTGGGCGGCGATCTACGGCATGCGCAACCGTGTTACTCACGGCTACTTTAGTGTCGATATCGATCTCGTCTGGAAGACATTGAAGAAAGATATTCCTGAACTGGATGCCGCGCTGAAATCCCTCCGGTCGCAGGCGAAAGAGTGATGGAAAACGGCGGACAGAACCTGACACCGCAGGAAGCCGCCGCGCTGCTTGCCTTCCATGTCGAGGCGGGCGTCGGGGATTTCTTCTGCGACGAACCGGTGAACCGCTATGCGTTGCAGGACTCCGCAACGCCGGAGCCCGCAGCGCAAGTGCGCGCACCCCGCGAGCTGCCGCGCGGCACCCGCCCCGACCCGCGCGGGGAAGCCGCGCCACCGCAGGCCGCGCCGCCGCGTACCGCCGCGCCGTCTGCCATTCCGCTCGAGGATGCGCAGGCCGCCGCGAGCGCGCGCATCCTTGCCGCGCGCTGTTCGACGCTGGAAGAGTTGCGCGAGGCACTTGCGAATTTCGAGGGCTGTCCGCTCCGCTACACGGCCAAGAACCTCGTCTTTGCCGACGGCAACCCGAAGGCGCGCGTGATGATGGTGGGCGAAGCACCGGGCCGCGACGAGGATCTGCAGGGCCTGCCCTTTGTCGGCCGCGCGGGGCATTTGCTCGACAAGATGCTCGCCTCGATCGGGCTCGACCGCACCTCCGTTTATATCGTCAACACCCTGCCCTGGCGCCCGCCGGGCAACCGCACGCCGACGCCGGCCGAACACGCCGTCTGCATGCCCTTCGTCGAACGCCATATCGAACTCGTGGCGCCGGAAGTGCTGGTGCTGCTCGGCGGCGTTTCGGCCAAACAGCTTCTCGACACCGACACCGGCATCATGCGGCTGCGCGGCAAATGGGCGACGGTTCGGATCGGCGGGCGCGACATCCCCGCCCTGCCGGCGCTCCATCCGGCCTATCTGCTCCGCCAGCCGGCCCAGAAGCGGCTCGCCTGGCGGGATCTCCTTGCCCTCAAGGCACGGCTTGCCCCCGCGGACCGGACTGCCGGGGCGCATTAACCCTTTCGTCCATTTTCGGGACAGCCGGGCCGATCCGCGCTTGTGAGCGGCGCTTGCGCCGTTAAGATACGCCCCATGTTCCGGGGGGCTCACCATCTTTCCGTCGCGCGCGCGGCGGGCCGAGCGATCTGTGCGGCAGCCTTCGGCGCCGCGCTTTTCCTTTGTGCATCCCCTCCCGCCATTGCCCGCAACATCCTCCTAGCCGAGGCAAGCGGCCAGATGCCGACCCGCATCTGGAGCCCGGAAATCCTGAACGGTTCCGACCGCGAGCTCTACCGCGACATCTTCGCGGCGACGGAGCGCGGACGTTTCACGGAAGCCGGCAAGCTCGCCGCGAAGCTCAGGGACAAGCGTCTCATGGGCCATGTCCTTTATGTGAAGTACATGGGCGTCCACTACACGACGCGCTATGGGGAACTGAAGGACTGGCTCGCCCGGTACAACGACCATCCCGGCGCCGCCGACATCCACAAACTCGCGCTGAGGAAGCGCGGCGCCGCCGCTTATCCGGCGAAGCCCGAGCCGCGCCGCTGGCGCCAGCCGATGCATGCGGCCTACGCGGTCGATGACGGCGCCATCGAGAACCCCTCCGCCCGCTTCCGCGAAATCGACCGCGAGGTCCGCCGCATGGTGTCGAGCGGCACCGCGGACAAGGCGCAGGCCTATATTCGCCGCAGCAACATCCGCGGCGCGCTGACGAGCCTCGAATTCGACAAGGTGCGCGAGCGCATCGTCGCCTCCTATTATCTCGAAGGCGAAAACGAGAAGGCCTACGCGCTCGCCTCCGACATCCTGCAGACGCATGGCAGCGGCGTGCCGCTCGCGAACTGGTATGCCGGGCTCGCCGCGTGGCGGATGGAAAACTATGCGACCGCGGCCGGTCATTTCGAGCGGCTCTCGGGCAGCCCCCGCATCTCCGAATGGACGAAGGCGGCAGGCGGCTTCTGGGCCGCGCGGTCCTGGCTCGCGGCGGGCAGGCCCGAAAAGGTTGCGCCGCTCCTCGAACGCGCCGCCGATACCGGCGCCACCTTCTACGGCATTCTCGCGACGCGCCAGCTTGGCCGCGCGCTCCATATCGACTGGGTGGAACCGCGCATCGACGAAGCCTCCTTCCGTGCACTGACGGAAACGGACCAGGTCGCCCGCGCCGTCGCGCTCATGCAGATCGGCAAGCGCGACCTCGCGCGCGAGGAACTGATCCGCGCCCATGCGCTCATCGACCCCTCGCTCGATCAGGCGATGATCGCGCTCGCCGCCTTCTACGATCTTCCCGCCGTCGAGCTTCAGGTGGCGAATGCCGCCTATGTGCCGCCGTCGGGCGCGCAGCACGGCCGCATCGTTCTCAATGCCGGGCTCTTTCCCGTTCCCGATTACAAGCCGAGCACCGGCTACAAGGTCGACCCGGCGCTCCTCTTTGCCTTCATGCGGCAGGAGAGCAAGTTCCGCCCCGACGCGACCTCATGGGCCGGCGCGCGCGGCCTCATGCAGATCATGCCGGCCACCGCGAGCCACATCGCGCAGGACCGTTCGCTTGCGCGCGACAACAAGGACAAGCTTCTCGATCCGACCTTCAACATCACGCTCGGACAGGACTACCTCACCGAGCTGATGGGATCGGGCGAACCTCACGGCAATCTCTTCATGCTGACGACGGCCTATAATGGCGGCCCGGGCAATCTCAACCGCTGGCTCGCGAGCATGGACTTCAAGGGCGACCCCTTCCTCTTCATCGAGAGCATTCCGGCCGCCGAAACGCGCGGCTATATCGAGCGCGTCGTCACCAATTACTGGATCTACAGCGAGCGCCTCGGCCAACCCGTCGGCTCGCTCGACGCGTCCGCCTCCGGCGCCTGGCCGGTCTACAAGCCGGTGCGCTGACCCGCTCTCCCCTAACGTCGCGACTCCTTCGATTTTTTCGGTTATATGAACCTTTCCTCCCGCTTGAAAGGTTCCCGCCATGCCCGGCATCGACGAGACCCGCGACTTCATTCCACTCAATATCGCCGTCCTGACCGTGTCGGACACGCGTACGCATGAGGACGACAAGTCCGGCGATATCCTCGCCGAGCGGATCGAAAAGGCGGGCCATGCGGTCGCCGCGCGGCGCATCGTGCAGGACGACAAGGGTCTCATCCGCGCCGCCCTCAAATCCTGGATCGCCGATCACCGCATCGACGTCGTGATCTCGACCGGCGGCACCGGCCTCACCGGGCGCGACGTCACGCCGGAAGCCTTCCAGTCCGTCTACGACAAGGAAATCGAAGGCTTCGCGGCGCTCTTCCACCGCATCTCCTACGAGAAGATCGGCACCTCCACGATCCAGTCGCGGGCGACGGCCGGCGTGGCGCAAGGCACCTATCTCTTCGCGCTGCCGGGTTCGCCCGGCGCCTGCAAGGATGGCTGGGACGAAATCCTCGTCCACCAGCTCGACTATCGCTACCGGCCCTGCAACTTCGTCGAGATCATGCCGCGCCTCGAAGAACACAAGCTGCGGAAGTGACCGCACTTTTCCGTTGTGCGTTTCTCCCTCTCGCGGCACGATTCAGCCCGGAGCGAGAATCACGGATGCGGGAGGCCGGACGGTGTTCAAGGAATTCAGGGAATTCGCCCTCAAGGGCAATGTGCTCGACATGGCTGTCGGCATCATCATCGGTGCCGCCTTCACCACCATCGTGAAGTCGCTCGTCGACGACATCATCATGCCGCCTCTCGGCGTCATGCTGGGCGGGGTCGATTTCACCGACTATTTCATCGCGCTCACCGCGGGCGCTGCCCCGGCGACGCTTGCCGAGGCGCAGGCGGCCGGCATTCCCGCGCTCGCCTATGGCAAGTTCGTCAACGCGATCCTGCAATTCACCATCGTCGCCTTCGCGCTCTTTCTCGTCATCCGCCAGATGAACCGGTTGAAGGCGCGCATCGCCAAGGGCGAAGCGGCGCCGCCCGCCGCCCCGCCGCGCCAGGAAGTGCTGCTGGAGGAAATCCGCGACGCGCTCAGGGCGAAGGGCTGAGGCGGGGGCGCTACCCGCGCCGCCATTTCACGAGGTCCTTGCCCTCGTCGATATCGGCGAGCGTTGCGACCATTGCCACGCTCATGTTCCGTTCACGGATATTCTTCAGCGTATCGTCCAGCGTCTCAGCGCTTGACCAGCGCACGCCGTCGAATATCTCGCGCACGCGCGGGCGGCGGCGCAGTCCCACGAGCCAGTAGCCGCCATCGTCGGCCGGGCCGATGACCGCGTCATGGTTCCCGAGCGCGGCAAAGGCGGCGGCGATGTGGTGGCGTTCGATGCCGGGAATATCCGCGCCGATAATGACGACGGGTCCGGGCGGCAGGTCGCGGAAAAGCCGCCCCATGCGGGCGCCGAGGTCGCCTTCACCTTGCGGGATGCAGGGGATGCCGCCCGGCCAGATGCCCCGCTCATGCACCGCGCGGTCGGGCGAGACCGCGATCGCGGTCCGCCAGCGCGGATCCTGCCCGACGCGGCGGACGAGGCTTTCGCTTGCCGAGCGGAAGAAGCGCAGCGCCTCCGGCCCGCCAACGTCCCGCGCGAGCCGCGTCTTCACACGGCCGATCAGCGGCTGCTTCGCCATGATCACGAGTTGCGGGTCGAGGGACATTGGGGGCGCTCAATGGATTCCGATTGTTCACAAAAACCGTCATGACCCGCTTCATGCGGGTCATCCACGTCTTTCTTTGCGGCAATCACCATAAAGACGTGGATGGCCCGGACAAGCCGGGCCATGACGAATAAAAAGAATGTGAAGTACCGCCTTACTGATAGACCTTCGCGATCAGTCGCGGCGGCACGCGCAGATAATAAAGCGCGAGACAGAAGAGATTGCGGGAAGTGCGCGCGAGGAAACCGTCCCTGAGGTAACGCGCCGGGCTCGTCACGGCTGGCGTGCGGAACATCACGAGCCGCTTGCGCGGAATACGCCGCACGAGGTCCACATCCTCCATCAGCGGCAGATCGCGAAAGCCGCCCAGCTTCTCGTAGAGCCGCCGGTTGATCAGCAGGCCCTGGTCGCCATAAGGCAGCTTCATCAGCGCGCAGCGCAGCGCCACCATGCGTTCGATGAGCCTCGCCCAGCCGGAGAAATCGTCGAGCGCGAAGCGGAACGATGCCGCCATCTCGCCGTCGCGGAAGCGCCCGCTCTCGATCTGCTCGAAAAATTTCCCGACCTCGGCAACCCAGCCGGGTTCGAGCACCGTGTCGGCGTGAAGAAAGAGAAGCCAGTTGCCCTTCGCCGCCTTCGCGCCGGCGGCGAGTTGCGGTCCCCGCCCCTTCGGCGCGCGCACGAGCTTCGCGCCGGCCGCCTCGACGATCTCCAGCGTCTCGTCGCCTGAGCCGCCATCCACCACGATCACTTCCTGCACGAGCCCGCGCACGGCGGCGGGTACCAGCGGCGCCAGCGTCCGGGTCAGGGTCTCCTCGGCATTCAGGGTCGGAATGATGACGCTCAGCATGGCGCGCATCATAACGATCCGCGCGTTTTAGCCAAATTTCTTCAAGGGCAGAGATAATGTTCTTGTTCTGTTCTTGTGTTCTCCTATACTCATGGCCATGACGACGAGTCGCGAAACAGCGCCCCCCGGCCACCCCGCGCACCCTGCCAATTCCCCGGTTGGCAACCGCGCGGCCAAGCGGCCCCACGGGCTCCCGGACCACCGCCCCGTCCCCCGCGGGGCCGCCCTCGTACCCCCGAGCGTCCGCGAGCCTTATCTGCCCGAGAGCGGCCGCCGTGGCCGGGGCGCGCTGACCAACAGGAGCGGCCGCTACGAGCCGCAGTCCCGCGAACTCGCCGATGACGGCTGGAACAATCTCGAAGACGTGCCTGCCCTGAAGACGCAGGTGACGGCGGAGAACGCCCGCCACATCATCACGCGCAATGCCTCGCCGGACATTCCCTTCGACCGCTCGATCAATGCCTATCGCGGCTGCGAGCATGGCTGCGTCTACTGCTTCGCGCGGCCGGCCCATGCCTATATGGGCCTTTCGCCGGGCCTCGATTTCGAGAGCAAGCTCTTCGCCAAGCCCAATGCCGCGCAGTTGCTGGAAAAGGAACTCTCGCGCGAGGGCTACGAGGTTGCGCCCATCGCCATGGGCACCAACACCGATCCCTATCAGCCGATCGAGCAGCGCTACCGCATCACGCGGAGCATCCTCGAAGTGCTCTCGGCCTATAATCATCCCGTCACGATCCTCACCAAGTCGGCGCGGATCGTGCGCGACATCGACATTCTCTCCTCGCTTGCGGAACGCAATCTCGTGCGCGTCGCGCTCTCGGTCACGACGCTCGATGCGAAGCTCGCCCGCGCGCTCGAGCCGCGCGCCTCCACGCCCACGCGCCGCATCGAGGCGATCGGGCTCCTGTCGGAGGCCGGCATTCCGGTCGGCGCGATGATCGCGCCGATCATCCCGGCCCTGAACGACATGGAGATCGAGAAGCTTCTCACCGGCATCTCTTACGCGGGCGCGCGCGATGCGAACTTCGTCATCCTTCGCCTGCCGCTCGAAATCCGCGACATCTTCGTCGAATGGCTGCATGAAAACGTGCCGGACAAGGCCACCCACGTCATGTCGCTCATCCGCCAGATGCGCGGCGGCAAGGACTACGATGCGAAATGGGCAGAGCGCCAGTCCGGCACCGGCCCTTACGCCTGGCAAATCGCACGCCGCTTCGAAATCGCCTGCCGCAAGCTCGGCATCGGCTACGGCTCGCGCGACACCACCGCCCTCGACCGCTCCCAATTCCTCGTCCCCGGCAGAGGAAAGCAACTGGATTTGCTGTGAGAGAGCAAAACTAAAAGCAAAGTGTCACCCCGGCGAAAGCCGGGGCCCATGTGCGGAACGGCAAACACATGAGTTACTTCGTCTACATCCTCACCAATCAGAGAAACGGTACCCTCTATGTCGGTGTGACCAACGACATTGCCCGGCGCACATGGGAGCATCGCGAGGGCATAGGCTCCCGGTTCACCGAACGATACGGCGTACATCGCCTCGTCTACGCGGAAACGCATGACGACGTCGAACAGGCGATCCGGCGCGAGAAGGCAATCAAGGAATGGAAGCGCGACTGGAAGATCGAACTGATCGAAGGTTCCAATCCCGAGTGGAATGATCTTGCCGAAACATTGAACCGATAGTCCCATGGACCCCGGCTTTCGCCGGGGTGACACCTGATTTTTTTTGTACGGACGGACAAGACATAGAGAGAAGAAGCTACTGGCTAGTATCCTGGCTTCTGTTCTTCCCAGGATAATCAAAACAACGAATGTCACCCCGGCGAAAGCCGGGGTCCATGGGCGGCGCGGTGCTCACGGAACGAGCGCTCGCAACAAATCAACCTAGCCATCTTTCCGGACTCGCGGCACACTCGCGCCCATGCCGCCCCGCAAGACAAAAGCGCCTGCCGCGCTGCCGGATTACGCCTTCGAAACCGGGGAAGGCGCGCCTTCGCGGCTTGTCTGCGGCGTCGACGAGGCGGGGCGCGGGCCGCTGGCGGGGCCGGTCGTCGCCGCCGCCGTCATCCTCGACATCGCGACCTGCCCGGACGGTCTCAACGATTCCAAGAAACTCGATGCCCTCCGCCGCGAGGCGCTTCTCGCCGAGCTCGAAGCCTGCGCCGAGATCGGCATCGGCATCGCGAGCGTCGAGGAGATCGACGACATCAACATCCTCCAGGCGACCATGCTCGCCATGACGCGCGCCGTCGCCGCCCTTCCCCGCGCGCCGCACATCGCACTCATCGACGGCAACCGCTGCCCGCGCGGTCTCGCCTGCGCCTCGCGCGCGGTCGTCCGCGGCGACGGCCTCGTGCTTTCGATCGCGGCCGCCTCGATCGCCGCCAAGGTCACGCGCGACCGGATGATGACCGCGCTGGCCGAAACGCATCCCGGCTACGGCCTTGAAAACCACATGGGCTACGGCACGCCCGCGCATCTCGATGCGCTTTCGCGTCTGGGGCCCACGCCCATCCACCGCCGGAGCTTTGCCCCCATACGCAAGATGTTGAGTCCGGCCCTCCCGGAGGGACTCGATCTTGTGCCGGACGAATCCGTTAACCTCTTGATTCAAAAGAATTATTGACCGCTCAACCGCGCTGACTCATGATCCCCGCCTTGTCATCAGCGAGGGGTAAGTCGAGTGGGGCGCGTCAGCGAAAAGCCGGGCACGAAAAAAGAGAATCCGGCCGAGATCATCATTCAAGGCGATTGCATCGAGGCGATGAACGCATTGCCCGAAAAGTCGGTCGATCTCATCTTTGCGGACCCTCCCTACAACCTCCAGCTTGGCGGCGACCTGACAAGGCCCGACCAGTCCAAGGTCGATGCCGTCAACGACGACTGGGACAAGTTCGCGAGCTTCGCCGTCTATGACGAGTTCACGCGCAACTGGATGACAGCCGCGCGGCGCGTGTTGAAGGACACGGGCGCGATCTGGGTCATCGGCTCCTATCACAACATCTTCCGCGTCGGCGCGACGTTGCAGGATCTCGGCTACTGGATCATGAACGACGTGGTCTGGCGCAAGTCGAACCCGATGCCGAATTTCCGCGGCACGCGCTTCACCAACGCGCATGAGACGCTCATCTGGGCGACGCGCGATGCGGACCAGAAGAAATACACCTTCAACTACGACGCCATGAAGGCGCTCAACGAAGAGTTGCAGATGCGCTCCGACTGGACGCTGCCGATCTGCACGGGCGGCGAACGGCTGAAGGACGACGATGGCGGCAAGGCGCATCCGACGCAGAAGCCCGAAGCGCTTCTCCACCGTGTGCTGCTGGCGACCACCAATCCGGGCGACACCGTGCTCGATCCTTTCTTCGGCACCGGCACCACCGGCGCGGTTGCCAAGAAGCTCGGCCGCAAGTTCATCGGCATCGAGCGCGAGCAGCGCTACATAAAAGTCGCGCGCGAGCGCATCCGCCAGATCAAGGCGGGCGCGGCGGAAGACCTGAAGGTCACGACCTCCAAAAAAGCCGAAGTGCGCGTGCCCTTCGGCACCATCGTGGAGCGCGGGTTGCTCGAACCCGGCGCAGTCCTCACCGATCCCGCGCGCCGCCACGCCGCGCGCGTCCGCGCCGACGGCTCCATCGTCTGCCGCGACGCGACGGGCTCGATCCACAAGATCGGTGCGCATGTGCAAGGGCTCGATGCCTGCAACGGCTGGACCTTCTGGCACTTCAAGACCGACGGCAAACTCAAACCCATCGACATCCTGCGCCAGAAGGTGCGAGCGGAGATGGGGTGAGAGGCGGTTCGCGTAAGCGAACGAAAAGGTCCGGTGGACCTTTTCGAGCCTCGAACGCCCTGAGCCATGCGAAGGGCCGGGCAGGCTTCACCCTTATGACGTCATTGCCGCATGACGATGATGCTTTAATCCGTACTCAAACAAAATTGTCATCCCGGCACTTGTTGCCGGGACCCAATCCAACTCACCACGAAACCGCAAGACCAATGGGTCCCGGGAATAAATCCCGGGATGACACTTCTATTTTGATATCCCGACGAAGCCGCCCATTTGATCTTTATACTGATTACATCTCACCGTTTCACAAAAAGCAATCCCGCATCCGGCATCGCATGTGCCCCCACCTTGCGCATCACGGTCGGCAGCGCCTCGCCGGCGATTTCATCGAGCGGCACCCACATGCCGTCGCGCCCGGGGATTAGTTTTTTTCGCGTCGTCGCGGTGAAGACTTCGAGTTCCAGATGAAAATGCGTGAAGCTGTGTTCCACCAGACCGGGGACAAGTTTCCATTCCGTCTCGAGTGGCGCGTGGGAAAGAGGATCGTCCGCAGACGGTTTATCCCCGCCCCTCCCCTTGCGTGACGTTTCGATGACATTTCGATGACAGTCATCCGCCTTTATCCCCGGCGCGGGGGATAAATCCCGCACGTCCCAGGGCGTGCCCGGCACCTCCATCATGCCGCCCAGCAGCCCCTTCTCCGGCCGCCGCCGCAGCCACACCTCATCGCCCTTTGTCAGCCAGAAGCAGGCGCCGCGTCTCACCGGCCTCGGCTTCTTCGGTGCGCGGGCGGGCAGCAGGCTTTGCGTGCCCGCTTCCCTCGCATCGCATAAGTCATTGATCGGACAGCGATTACAGGAAGGACTTCTCGGCGTGCAGACGGTCGCGCCGAGGTCCATCATCGCTTGCGCGAAGTCGCCTGCGCGCTTCGCGGGCGTCAGCGTCGCCGCCTTCTCGCGGATTTCGGGCTTCACGGCGGGAAGGGGCGTCCGCAAGTCGAAGAGCCGCGCCACCACGCGCTCCACATTGCCGTCGACCACCGTCGCGCACCGCCCGAAAGCGATCGCGGAGATCGCCGCCGCCGTATAAGGACCTATCCCCGGCAGACGCCCAAGCCCTTCCACTGTATCGGGAAATTTTCCTCCGTGGTCGGACGAAATCGCCCGCGCGCAGGCATGCAGGTTGCGCGCCCGGCTGTAATAGCCGAGCCCCGCCCACTCCCTCATCACCTCGTCCTGGGGAGCCGCCGCCAGCGCCTCGACCGTCGGCCAGCGCGCCAAGAACCGCATGAAATAAGGGCCCACGGTCGCCACCGTCGTCTGCTGCAGCATGATCTCGGAAAGCCAGACCGCATAAGGGTCCGCCGTCTCGCCCTTCCGCGCGCGCCAGGGCAGCACGCGGGCATGCCTGTCATACCAGGCGAGCAGCGGGCGGGCGGCCGCTTTGGCGCCCGGAAGCACGCCTCACGTCAATTCGCATGGGAGCGGATTTCGAGTCAGAATGCGCGCCATGAACGGGATCACTGGTAATCGCGTGGCCTCGCGCCGCTTCAGCCTGCCGCCCATCGGCGCGCGGGTGCTGGCCGTTGCGCGTTCGGCCTTCGTGAAGCGCGGCTTCCAGGAAGCTCATGTGCTCGCGCACTGGCCGGAGATCGTTGGCCAGGGTCTCGCCGAGTTTTCCGCGCCCGAAAAGCTAGTCTTTCCAAGGGGTTCCGGGGATGACGGTGGCAAAGGCCGGCGCAGCGGGGCGACGCTCACCATCCGTGTCGATGGGCCCGTCGCGGTCGAGATCCGGCATCTCGAACCCCAGATTATCGAGCGCATCAACTCCTATTACGGCTATGGCGCGGTTGCGCGGCTCAAGCTCATTCAGGGCCCGCTGCCGCAAAAGCCACGGCCGCGCTTCCGGCGAATCCGGCCGCTGCGTCCCGAAGAGAGGGCGGCCCTGGTCCAAGGTCTTGAAAAGATTGAAGAACCGGCGCTGAAGGAGGCGCTCGAAAGGCTCGGTGAACGGGTCATCGGGGCCGATCGCCGCCGCTAGGGCCGCGAGTCCCGATTCTCGGTTCAAGGCAACTGAAAGGTTTGGTTGAGGGCGCAAGGCCCCGCCGCCATAATACCCCAACATCTGGTAGGAATGTGCTCACGTGAATCAAAATAAAGCTCTCGCCGCAGCTGCGGCCGCCATTGTTATCCTCGTGCTCGGCTATCTGGGCTACCTGTTCCTGGGGCCCAATGGCGGCGCCGTGGAGCAGGTCGCGGGCAGGACCGACACAGCCTTCGAGAAGGAGCTCCTCGTGCCGGGGCCCCTCGGCGACATGACCAAGGGCGATCCGATGGCGCCGGTGACGGTCATCGAATATGCGTCGCTCACCTGCAGTCACTGCGCGGATTTCAATATCAACATCGAGCCGAAGCTCCAGGAACAATATGTAGAGACGGGCAAGGTTTACTACATCCTCAGGGACTTCCCGTTCGACCCGATCGCGACGGCCGCCTACATGTTGTCGCATTGCGCGGGGCCCGAGCGTTATTTCGGCTTCATCGATGTGCTCTTCCGTCAGCAGGCGCAGTGGGCCTTCACGCAGACGCCGATGGAAGACCTCAAGGCCCTTGCGCGGCAGGGCGGCTTCTCGGAAGAGCGCTTCGACCAGTGCATGAAGGACGAGCGCATCTTCAATCATGTCAGGGATGTAGCGACGCGCGGCGCGAAAACCTTCGGGGTGCGCTCCACGCCGACCTTCTTCATCAATGGCGAGAAGATCGAGGGTGCGATGCCCTGGGCGGAGTTCGAACCGTTGATTAAGAAGGCCCTCGAAGGCAAGGCGATCGCGCCCGGCGCCGCATCCGGCGACGCGACACCCGCCGAACAGGAATAACCGCAAGCCTCTCAACCAAGAGACCAAGCGTCACAGCAAGAGATCGAGACAGACAGTGCAGTTCAATCGCCTCCGGCTTTCCGGTTTCAAATCCTTCGTCGACCCGACCGATCTCATCATCGGGTGATGGGCGAGAACTCGTTCAAGAACATGCGCGGCTCGGGCATGGAAGACGTGATCTTCGCGGGCACCGCCGGCCGTCCCGCGCGCAATCACGCGGAAGTCGTCCTCTATATCGACAATGGCGACCGCTCGGCGCCCGCCGCCTATAATGAATGCGACACGATCGAGGTCTCGCGCAGGATCGAGCGCGAACAGGGCTCGACCTACCGTATCAACGGCCGCGAAGTGCGTGCGCGCGACGTGCAGCTTCTCTTCGCGGACGCATCGACCGGCGCACACTCGCCCGCCCTTGTGCGGCAAGGCCAGATTGCGCAGCTCATTTCCTCCAAGCCGATCAACCGCCGCCGCATTCTCGAAGAGGCGGCTGGCATCACCGGCCTCTACACACGCCGTCACGAGGCCGAACTCCGGCTCAAGGCCGCCGAGACGAACCTCACCCGTCTCGACGATGTCGTGGCACAGGTCGAATCCCAGCTCGCCAGCCTCAAGCGCCAGGCGCGCCAGGCCGTGCGTTACCGCAATCTCTCGGGCCAGATCCGCGAGACGGAAGCGATCCTTCTTCACCTGCGCTGGACGCATGCGGTCGAGTCCCTGAGGCAGTCCGAAGAGCGGCTCGCCGCGACCGATGTCCGCGTCACGGAACTCACCCGCGAGGCCGCCGCCGCCACGACGCTCGAAGCGGAAGCCGCCGACCGGCTGCCGCCGCTTCGCGAGAAGGAAGCGGAAGCCGCCGCACGGCTCCACCGCCTCACCGTCGAGCGCGAAAATCTCGATGCAGAGGAAGCCCGCGCGAGAGAACAGGCCTCGCGTCTTACAGCGCGGCTCGCTCAGATCGGGCAGGATCTCGGGCGCGAACGCCACCTGATCGAGGATACGCGCGGCGCCATCGCTCGGCTCGATGAGGAAGCCGAAGAACTCAAGAGTGCCGAGGAAGGCCAGGCGGAAGCACAATCGCGCGCGCAGTCGCGTGTCGAGGAAACCCGCACGTCGCTCGATTCGGCCGAGCAGGAGCTCGACCGGCTCAATCAGGAAATCGCAGCGCTCAGCGCGGAACGCACGAGCCTTGTGCGAACCATCGAGGCGGGCCGCCAGCGGATCGAAAAGCTGGAGCGTCAGCTCGCCGAGATCGCGCGCGAACGCGACACACTTTCCGACGCCGAAGAAAAGAAAGCGCAGATCGCGCTTCAGTCGGCAGAACTCGACGAAGCGGCTTCGCGCGTCGGCGAAGCGGAACGCGCCGCGCTCGATGCGGAAGAATCAAGACGCGGCGCGCAGGAGCGCGAGAAGACAGCGCGCGAACCGATGCAGGCAGCCGAGCGCGCGGCGGGCGACCTCGCCGCGGAGGCGAAGACGCTGGCCGATCTCCTGTCCGTCGGCGAGAGCGATCTCTGGCCGCCGGTGATCGACGCCATTGCCGTCGAGCATGGCTACGAAACCGCGCTCGGCGCGGCACTCGGCGACGATCTCGGTGTCCCGGAAGATGCGGCGGCGCCGATCCATTGGGGCACCCTGCCGCCCTTCGACACGCCGCCCGCCCTGCCCGACGGGGCAACGCCGCTTTCCTATTTCGCGAAGGCGCCTGCATCTCTTTCACGCCGCCTGTCGCAGATCGGCATTGTCGTCTCAAGCGAGGAAGGCAATCGGCTGCAGGCGCTGCTCGCGCCCGGTCAGCGCCTTGTCACCAAAGAGGGCGCCCTCTGGCGCTGGGACGGCTACACGGCGGCGGCGGATGCACCGACCGCGTCTGCCCGCCGCCTCGAACAGCGCAATCGCCTTGCCGATCTCGAGAACGAACTCGCCGTCGCGCGGTCCGGTGCCGCCGAAGCGCGCGCGACGTTCGATGCGGCGCATGTCGCCGCCGAACAGGCGATGCTGGAAGAACAGGCGCGCCGCGCCGCGCTTCGCAATGCGCAGGGCGAGCACAACCGTATCCGCGATGCCCTGCAGACGGCGGAACGCGCGGCTTCCGCGCAGCTTTCGCGCCTTGCCGCGCTCGCCGAAGCCGAAGAGCGGCTTTCCGGCGACAAGAGCGAAGCCACGCGCGCGCTTGAGGAAGCCGAAGTCGCACTTCAGAATCTGAAACCCGACGAGGAACCTCGTGCCCGCGCCGCCGAGCTTCGCGACCGGGTAGCAGCGCTCCGTCTGGACCTCTCCGAGGCCCGCGCCGAGCATGAAGGTTTGCGGCGCGAAGCCGAGCAACGTACCCGCCGCCTCTCCGCCATCGGTCAGGAACGCGAGGCCTGGCAGCTTCGCGCGACCAATGCCGAACGGCAGATCGGCACGCTTGAGGAACGCAAGGGCGAGGCGGAAGCCGAATTGCAGACGCTCGAAGGCGTGCCCGCGGCCATCGAGGAAAAGCGCCGGGCGCTCCTCACCTACATCTCCGAGGCCGAGACCGCGCGTTCGCAGGCCGCCGACGAATTGTCGCAGGCCGAAAAGATACTCGGCGAAGCCGTGAAACATGCGAAGGAAGTCCAGCATCAGCTCGGCGAAACGCGCGAAGAGCGCGCCCGCATCGACGGTCTCGTGGACGGCGCACGCGAGCGCCGCGCCGAATCGGAGGAGCGCATCCGCGAAGTGCTCGAATGCGAACCGGAAGCCGCGCTGAAGCAGGCGAATCTCGAAGAAGGCGCCGCACTTCCCGATGTCGAGCAGATCGACGCGAAACTCGAACGGCTGAAGCGCGAACGCGAGAGCCTTGGCGGCGTGAACCTGCGCGCGGAAGAAGAATCGCGCGAACTCACCGAGCAGCTCGAAACCATGACGAGCGAGCGCGAGGATCTTGTGAGCGCCATCGCGAAGCTTCGCCAGGGTATCGGCAGCCTCAACCGCGAGGGCCGCGAGCGCATGCTCGAAGCCTTCGAGAAGGTGAATGCGAACTTCTCGCGCCTCTTCACCCACCTCTTCGGCGGCGGCGAAGCGCATCTGAAACTCACCGAATCGGACGATCCGCTGGAAGCGGGGCTCGAAATCATGGCCCGCCCGCCGGGCAAGCGCCTGCAGGTGATGTCGCTGCTGTCTGGCGGCGAGCAGGCGCTTACCGCCATGTCGCTCATCTTCGCCGTGTTCCTCACCAACCCCTCGCCCATCTGCGTGCTGGACGAGGTGGATGCGCCGCTCGACGACGCCAATGTGGAGCGCTTCTGCGACCTGATGGAAGAGATGACGCGGACCACGGATACCCGCTTCCTCATCATCACCCACCACGCACTCACGATGGCCCGCATGAATCGCCTCTTCGGCGTCACCATGCAGGAGCGCGGCGTGTCCACTCTTGTCTCGGTCGATCTCGACGTTGCCGAGACGCTCCGCGAGGCCTCCTGACGAGGCCGGTCAGCGCCATAACGCAGCGGAATGGCCCCCTCACGAGGGGGCCTTTTTCGTGGCCGCTGGAGACTCGCTGCGCGCTCCTGGCGAGGCCTAATGCCGCAGGCGCGAAGCGGGACGAAAAGTATTGTTGTTTCAATGAGTTATACCTTCTCTGGCGGTCCTTGACAGGTTATGACCCTGACAGTAGGGTGCGCGCGGCTTCGATCCGGGGCGGGGCTCCGAAAGAGTATTTCTGACGGCGGAGCTTCCCGCGCGCGGCGCTCATCGCGGCGCGGAAGTGAAGGGAACAAGACCGGCTCCGACGGGCAAGCCCTCCGATATGGGGGTTGCCATGCGGCTCTCCTCGGAGCTCGTGGCGGGTGTTCTTCTGGGGGCCGGCATCGGCTGGTTCTTCGACTGGCTATTCGGCACGCTGCCGATCTTCCTGGTGGTTTTCACCGGGCTGGGAACGGTGGCAGGCGTAAAGAACGTGCTTCGCGCGACGCAGGCAATGAATGCGACCGCGGCGGAGCCGAAAAAGGATCAATCCGGGCAATCGCCCGGCGACGTAACGGCCGGACCTCCATCCGGCAAAAGCTGAGGCTGAGGCAAACCAGTGGCAACAGGCGCCGAACAATCCGGAGGCGGTTTCCCCGTCGATCCCCTGCACCAGTTCGTTGTGCAGCCCCTCATTCCCCTCAATATCGGCGGTCTCGACGCCTCCTTCACCAATGCCAGCCTCTGGATGGTGGTGACGGTTGTGGCCATCACCGTCTTCACGACGCTCGGCATGCGGTCGGGCGCCATGGTGCCGGGGCGCATGCAGTCGGTGGTCGAGAGCTTCTACACCTTCATCGCCAACATGGTCCGCGACAATGCCGGCCATGATGCCATGCGCTTCTTCCCCTTCATCTTCTCGCTGTTCGCCTTCATCTTCTTCGCGAACATGATCGGGATGTTCCCCTATGCCTTCACGGTGACGAGCCACATCGTGGTCACCTTCGTGCTTGCCGGTACCGTCTTCGTCGGCGTCACGTTGACGGGCTTTGTCCTGCACGGTGCGAAGTTTCTGAGGGTTTTCGTTCCGAGCGGCGTGCCCATGGCACTCCTTCCTCTCGTGGTCGCGATCGAGATCATTTCGTATTTCTCGCGTCCCATCAGCCACTCCGTTCGTCTTTTCGCCAACATGCTGGCCGGCCACATCATGCTGAAAGTGTTTGCCGGCTTCGTCATCACCTTCATGACGATGGGCGCGATCGGCTGGGCAGGCATGATCCTGCCGCTCTTCATGATTATCTGTCTCACGGCGCTTGAATTCCTCGTCGCCGCGCTGCAGGCATATGTCTTCACTATCCTGACTTGCATGTATCTTCACGACGCCCTTCATCCGGGCCATTGATCCGGGTGAGGACGTCAGGTCCCAAAAGCTATGGTTGCGGCTCCGTGGCCGTTCCCACTCTCCAAAACGATCCCAAAAGGAGCATCTAACTATGGAAGCAGAAGCAGCGAAGTTCATCGGCGCCGGTATTGCGTGCCTCGGCATGGGCGGCGCCGCCATCGGCGTGGGCCAGATTTTCGCCAACTACCTGGCGGGCGCGCTGCGCAACCCGTCGGCGGCCGACGGCCAGTTCGCCCGTCTGATTTTCGGCTTCGCCGTGACGGAAGCGCTGGGCATCTTCTCGCTGCTCGTCGCGCTCATCCTGCTCTTCGTCTGATCCCTTTGCGGATCGGCCAGCCGGCTGCCTCGTCGAGGGGCGGCCGGCGGCAGGCCAACCCGTCTGACCGGAGACCTACATGATCGCCGAAGCCCTGGCCGCGGACGATCTCGACCAGGCTGCCCAGTTCAAGCGGCAGACTGACGAAGCGATCGAGGCCTATGAAAAGGCGCTGGCGGAAGCCCGCGCCAAGGCCCACGAAATCGCGCAGGAAACGCGCGACCGCCTGCACGAGGAAACCGAGCGGCAGCGTCTGGCCATCGAGGCAAGGCTCGCCGAGAAGATTTCGGAAGCCGAAAAGCAGATCGCGGCCACCAAGGAAGCAGCGCTCGCCAATGTGCGTAGCGTGGCGGTGGAAGTGGCGGACGCCATCGTCGCACAGCTTCTTGGCGAGGCCGACCGTGCCGCAGCCGAGCGTGCGGTCGATACCGAACTCAAGTAACGCGAAGGACAAGCCCCAATGTTCGCAACAGCCGAATTCTGGATCCTGGCCTGCCTTGTCGCGTTCTTCGCGATCCTTGGCTACTTCAAGGTTCACCGCACCATTACTGCGTCGCTCGACAAGCGCGCCGCGGACATTGCCGCCGAGCTCGACGAGGCCCGGCGTCTGCGCGAGGAAGCGCAGCAACTCCTCGCCTCCTATCAGCGCAAGCAGCGCGAGGCGATGAAGGAAGCCGAAGACATCATCACCCAGGCGAAAGCCGAGGCCGAGCATCTCGCGAAGGAAACCCGCGCGAACATGGAGATGCAGGTCGAGCGCCGCACGAAGCTCGCCGAAGACAAGATCGCCCAGGCCGAAACCCAGGCGGTGAACGATGTCCGCTCCGTTGCCGCGGAAGTCGCCATCGGTGCCGCCCGCCGCGTCATCGCCCAGAAGGTCGATGCGGGCGCGGATGCGAAGCTCATCGAGAAGTCGATCGCCGATCTCGCCTCCAAGCTTCACTGACTGCAAATCGCTCGGGAAACCCCGCCCGGCTCCGGCCCGGCGGGGTTTTTGTTTGCCTTTTCGCACACCACTCCGGTTCAATGAGGGCGCAAACCGGGGAGGCCTCCATGCTCGAGAGATACGAAGCGACCCAATTCACCGACGAGGGCGTCGCGAAGCCCGTCTATGTGCGGGGCTCCGGGCCTGCCGTCATCGTGATCCACGAAATTCCGGGCATCACGCCGGAGGTCGTCCGCTTCGCGGACTGGGTAGTGGATGCCGGTTTCCGGGTCTATATGCCGCTGCTGATCGGCAAGGCGGGGCCGCCCCTCACCATCGGCTATGTTGCGCGCTCCATCGCGAAGCTCTGCATCAGCCGCGAATTCCACATTCTTGCCTCGCACCGGTCGAGTCCGGTCACGACATGGCTCCGGGCGCTGGCCCGCCACGCGCATGAGGAAGCGGGGGGCAAGGGCGTCGGCGCGGTCGGCATGTGCTTCTCCGGCAATTTCGCTCTGTCCATGATGATGGAACCCGCGCTGATGGCGCCGGTTCTCTCGCAACCCTCCATGCCCTTCCCGTTCGGAGCGGAGCGGCGGGCTGCCCTTCACGTCTCACCGGAGGAATTCCAGTGTGTGAAGGATCGTTGCGCGAAGGGCGACAAGGTGCTCGGGCTCCGCTTCAAGGGCGACCGCATGTCGCCGCCGGAGAAGTTCGAAACGCTCAGGCGCGAACTCGGCGATGCATTCGAGGGGATCGAGATCGACGACAAATATGCCAATCCCGCATCTCCCGCACCGAGCCCGCACAGCGTATTGACGGTGGACCTCATCGATCGCGACGGCGAGCCCACCAGGGAGGCGGCGAAGCGCGTGATCTCCTTCTTCCAGGAGCGGCTTCTTGTGGCCTAGGGTGCGACGACCGTCAGCTCCGGCCACTTTTCCTGCCAGCGCGCGGCTTTCTCGGCGTAGCGCTCGGCGCTGAAATTTGGCGTCCGGTTCGGGCGGATGGTCATGCTTCCGATGTCGGCAAAACCGCGTGGCGCATAGACGCTTCCGCCGGGTGCGATACCGACCATGCAGGCAGGTGCAAGGAAGCGGTCGATCCCTTCGCAGGCATTGCGAAGTGAAGGATATGGCATCCCGAACTTTCGCTCATACCAGATATGCACGCGCGCCTGATTCTTCAGTTCAACCTCGACATCGAGATCGGCGAAAAGTTCCGCGCCGCGGCGGATCGCCGTGTCCTCCGCCTCCCAGCTCGTGTCGGCATCGAAATAGAAGATGTCGTAATCCTTGATGCCATAGCCCGGCTCGCGGCCCGTCAGCGCGTTCCAGACGGCCTGGAAGAGCGATCCGGAAACGAGCCATGCATCGGCGAGACCGAGCGACGGCAGCCGCGTCAGGATTTCACGGTTCACCTCGTTTGCGCGCGCAAGCTCGATGAACCGCGCCTCGTTCATGCTATTCGGCAGCTTGCGCCGGTGCGGGAGGCGGCGCCCAGCGAAGCACGGGTCTGCGCGCGGCGCCCGTTTCGTCGAGCCTGCGTCGCGGCGACATGTAGGGCGCGCCGGTAAAGCGGTCCTTGTCGTTCGATCTGGCGGCGCGGGCGAGATCCTTCAGCGTCGCGATGAATAGATCGACGGCCTGTTTCGACTCCGTCTCCGTCGGTTCGATCAGCATCGCGCCATGGACGACCAGCGGGAAATACATGGTCATCGGATGGTAGCCTTCGTCGATCATCGCCTTGGCGAAATCGAGCGTCTCCACGCCCGTACCCTTCAGGAAGCGATCGTCGAAGAGCGCTTCGTGCATGCATGGGCCTTCGAAAGGCGCGGACAGGTCGTCCTTCAGCGAGGCGAGAACGTAGTTCGCGTTCAGCACCGCGTCTTCCGCAACCTGCCGCAACCCGTCCGAGCCATGGCTCAGCATGTAGGAGAGTGCGCGCACGAACATACCCATCTGCCCGTGGAAGGCCGTCATGCGGCCGAAAGGCGTCGTGCCATCGGCTTCGGCTTCACCTTCCGTCTCGACGAGGCGGAAACCGTCCTTGCCGTTCACGACATAGGGCAGCGGGGCGAAAGGCGCGAGTGCCTGCGAGAAGACCACCGGGCCGGCGCCCGGGCCGCCGCCGCCATGCGGCGTCGAGAAGGTCTTGTGCAGGTTGATATGCATGGCATCGACACCGAGATCACCCGGCCGCACCCGGCCGACGATGGCGTTGAAGTTCGCGCCGTCGCAATAGAAATAGGCGCCCGCCTCATGCACGGCATCGGCGATCTTCACGATGTCGCGCTCGAAAAGACCGCAGGTGTTCGGGTTCGTCAGCATGATCGCCGCGACATCGGGCCCGAGCTTCGACTTGAAGGCTTCGAGATCGACGCGGCCTTCCTTCGTCGCCGGAATTGCATCCACCTTGTAGCCGAGCAACGCGGCGGTCGCCGGGTTGGTGCCATGCGCCGATTCCGGCACGAGCACGCGCGTCCGGGTCTCGTCTTCGCCGCGCGCGATGAGCGCGGCGCGGATCGCCATCATGCCGCACAGCTCGCCATGCGCGCCCGCCTTGGGCGAGAGCGTGACGCCGGGCATGCCGGTCAGTTCCTTCAACCAGTGCGAGAGTTCGCTCATCAGTTCGAGAGAGCCCTGCACCGTCTGTTGCGGCTGCAGCGGATGGACATCGGAGATGCCCGGGAGACGCGCCATCTTTTCGTTAAGGCGCGGATTGTGCTTCATCGTGCAGGAGCCGAGCGGGTAGAGCCCCGCATCGATCGAATAATTCTTCGCCGAAAGCCGCACGAAGTGACGCATCACTTCAGGCTCCGACACGCGGGCAAGGCCGATCCGGCCCTGCCGTTCGAAATTGCCGAGATGCGAGGTGAACTCGCCCGGCTCATCGAAATCGACGCCGCAGGCGCCCGGGTTGTCGAGTTCGAAGAGAAGCGGCTCTTCCTGCTCCAGCGCCCTGTTACCCGTGAATGTCTCGCGCGCGCCGGTGGCGCTCGCACCGCCGATCGACGTCGGACGGCCCTGCTTGTTCATGCCTGACATCTAGAGCACCTCCTTCAGCGCCGCCGCATAAGCCGCGCGATCCGCATCCGTATTGATTTCCGTCGAAGCGACGATAAGGAGGTCTTCGGCCTCCTTGACGCCCGGCAGCAGCCGCGAGGCCGGCACGCCGCCCAGCACGCCCTTTTCCGCCAGCGCGTCGACGACTTCCGCCGCAGGTCTGGACAGGCGCATCGTGAATTCGTTGAAGAAAGCCTTGTTCAGGATTTCGACGCCCGGCACCGCCGCAAGACGCTCGGCAAGCTTCACCGCCGCCGCGTGGTTGATGCGGGCGAGCTGGCCGTAGCCGTCCTCGCCGAGAAGCGACATGTGAATCGTGAAGGCAAGACAGCACAGGCCGGAATTGGTGCAGATGTTCGACGTCGCCTTTTCACGGCGGATATGCTGTTCGCGCGTCGAGAGCGTCAGCACATAGCCGCGCTTGCCATCCGCATCCACCGTCTCGCCGCAGAGGCGGCCCGGCATCTGTCGGACATATTTCTCGCGCGTCGCGAAGAGGCCGACATAGGGGCCGCCGAAATTGAGGCCGTTGCCGATGGACTGGCCCTCACCCACCACGATGTCGGCGCCCATCTCGCCGGGCGGCGTCACGGCGCCCAGCGAAACGATTTCGGAGACCACGGCGATCAGCAGCGCGCCCTTTGCGTGGGCCGCTTCCGCGATCGGCCGGAGATCGTGCAGTTCACCGAAGAAGCCAGGCGTCTGCACGACAACGCAGCTCGTCTCGTCCGTGATATGCGAGATGATGTCCTCGCTCGTCCCCGGCAGCGCGGGCGGCATGGTCTCGACCTGGTAATCCGCGAAGTCCGACAGGTTGCGAACGACAGCCGCATATTGGGGATGCAGCGTACCGGAGAGCACAGCCTTGCGCCGCTTCGTCACGCGATGCGCCATCAGCACCGCCTCGCCGCAGCCGGTCGAGCCGTCATACATGGAGGCGTTCGCCACATCCATGCCGGTGATCATCGCCACCTGGGTCTGGAACTCGAAGAGATATTGCAGCGTACCTTGCGCGATTTCCGGCTGATAGGGCGTGTAGGACGTGAGGAACTCCGAACGCTGGATCAGATGGTCCACCGTCGCCGGTACGTGGTGGCGGTAAGCGCCGCCGCCCACGAAGAAGGGAACGCTGCCCGCCGCCACATTCTTCGCCGCCATGCGTTCGAAAATGCGCTCGACCTCAAGCTCGCCCTTCCGGCGCGGAAGGTCCACAAGGCCGTCGCGGCGCGCGCTTTCCGGCACGTCGCGGAACAACTCGTCGATGCCTTTCGCGCCGATGACGCCCAGCATTTCGCGCCGGTCGGTTTCGGTCAGGGGCAGATAACGCATGATCGCACTTTCCTTTCGAAGAACGGCCTCTCGCCGTCCGGCAGATGTGCTTCGGGAAGCCTTACTGCAGGCTTTCCACAAATTCGTTGTAGGCGGCTTCGTCCATGAGCTTGTCGAGCTCGGCGGGATCGGCAAGGCGGAGTTTCACGAACCAGCCGTCACCCATCGCATCTTCGTTGACGCCGGCGGGCGTCGTCTCGATGTCGCCATTCACGTCGACGACTTCGCCGCTCACGGGCGAATAGACTTCGCTCGCCGCCTTGACGCTTTCGACCACCGCCGCTTCGTCGCCGGCGGCCAATTCCTTGCCGACTTCCGGCAGTTCGACAAAGACCACGTCGCCAAGCTGTTCCTGCGCGTAGTCGGTGATGCCGATGGTCGCGATGTCTCCATCGACGCGCACCCACTCATGCTGATCCGTGTAGCGAATATCGCTCATGCCAATCCCCTGGTTCCTGTTAGCAGCCGCAAGGCCTCATTTGCCCGGCTTGTGAAAACGCTTCGTCACGAAGGGCATCGCCGCGACCTTTGCCGGACGTCCCTTCCCCCGCACCATCAGTTCGACGCCGGTATCGACTTTCGCGAATCCGGCCTCGACATATCCCATTGCGATCGGTCCGCCGACGCTCGGTCCATAGCCGCCGCTCGTCACAATGCCGATCTTCTTTCCCGATGCGTCGGTGATTTCCGTGCCTTCGCGCGCGGGCGCCTTTCCTTCCGGCAAAAGGCCGACGCGCTTTCGCGGCGCGCCGTTGGCAATCTGATCCAGAATGATCTTCGCGCCGGGAAAGTTTCCTTCCTCGCGGCGGCGTTTCGAGATCGTCCAGGTCAACGCACCTTCGACCGGTGTCGTCGTCTCGTCGATGTCGTGGCCATAGAGGCAGAGCCCGGCTTCGAGGCGGAGCGAATCGCGCGCGCCGAGCCCGATGGGTCCCACCTCCGCTTCGCCGAGGAGCTTCCTTGCGAGCGCCACCGCATCCTTGTCGGCGACGGAGACTTCGTAGCCGTCCTCGCCCGTGTAGCCGGAGCGGCTGACGATGCAGGCAAAACCGGCGACATTCATTTCCACGCCGGTCATGAACGCCTGTTCGGCGGCTTCCGGCGCAAAACGCGCGAAGACATCCACGGCCTTCGGCCCCTGAAGCGCGATCAGCGCACGATCCTCGATGCGACGGAGCGCGATGCCGGCCGGCAGATGTTTTTCGATATGGGCGAAGTCGGCATCCTTGCAGGCCGCGTTCACGACGAGAAACAGAACGCCGTCCTTTTTCGTTCGCGTGACCATGAGATCGTCGAGGATGCCGCCCTTCCCGTTCAGGAGAAGCGTGTAGCGGATCGCGCCGGGGGCGAGATCGCGGATGTCGCCTGGCACCAGCGCCTCAAGTGCGGCGGCAACGGCATTATGGTCCGGCCCTTCGAGCCAGGCCTGCCCCATATGCGACACGTCGAAGAGACCGGCGGCCGCGCGCGTGTGCAGATGTTCGGCGAGTACGCCCGCGGGATATTGCACCGGCATGTCATAGCCCGCAAAAGGCACCATCTTCGCGCCGAGCTCGACATGGAGTGCGTGAAGGGGCGTCGTCTTCAGGGGACCGGCGGCGGGTTCCGACATTGGGCTTCCAGGTTCTTCCCCGCTCGGGGAAACAAATGCGAATCGAGATGGACCGCCACTCGGCGGATTGCTCCGCCTGCGGCGCCCCACTCTGTCGCTGAACCTGAGAGATTTCGCGCCGAACCGGAACAAGGCTCGGGCGGTTGCTCCTTCGGCGCCGGGGTGCAGCACGTAATGCAGTCCCGGTCTCTCCCGCAGGGTTCGTCTGTATGTTTCCGGATCATATGGACCGGCCCGCCAGAGTCAAATGGCATCGCGGGGCGGTGCTTTCGATGGCGCCCGAAAGCGCCATTTTCTGGGCCTCAGCGGATCGGATTGTAGGAAACCCGGCGGTTGTAGGCGAGCTGCTCAGGGGTCAACTGGAAGCCGACGAGAATCTGGTAAATGCTGCCGTCGGCCTGCCCGCCATAGGGCAGCACCGTGCCTTCCACCGTCTTCACGAATCGCACCTGCCGCTGACCCGGTTCGAAGACCACGGGCACTTCATAGACCTGCTTGTTGTCGAAAGCGCTGTAGCGGCGCGTCACCGCGACGAAGGTATTGAGGTTCAGCGCGCGGGCCTGTGCGGCGGGTCCGATTTCGGCGATGCCGTTAAAGGCCAGGTCGACGGTGATGGTCGCCGCGTCGGTGTCGTATTCGCATTTCGACACGATCTGGCCGATCTCCGCCCTGGCGACCACGTCGGTCAGGTCCGTGCCGGAACCCGAAAGCAGGGTCACATGGTCCGTCTCATTGAGGACGCCGACAGTGGGGCAAGGATATAGCGCGGTGCCGCCCGTCTTGCTGCCGCCGCCAAACCAGCTGCAGCCGCCGAGGGCGAGCGCAGCCATAACGGCAAACAGGGGCGCGGCCCGGCCAGTGCGGGAAGCGAGATTCGTCGGGCGGCTCGGCGCGGGCGAAAACGGCATCTTGTGTGTCACTCGATCTGTTGGCGATCTGTTGGCGCGGCCGGATGGCAGTCAGGCGGGCTTTCTTGACTTTCCTTCGGCGGCCCCCTCTATTACCGCCATGAACGGTCTCGAAAGCCTTGCATTTCATAAGGTTAGTCGAGACTCGGGACCGCCTCGGAGTGGTCCCGGAGTCACAAGGCGGACGAGTGCGCCCGCAAGGCCTGCAAAGCCGGCTCCCGGCGGGCGGCACGAGGCGCAATCCCCGAGAACGGCACCATGAACGAGACACCGGCAAAGCCCCCCCTGACGCTGCTTCTTGCGAGTCCGCGCGGCTTCTGCGCAGGCGTCGACCGCGCCATCCAGATCGTCGAACTCGCCATCGGGAAATACGGCCCGCCCGTCTATGTCCGGCACGAGATCGTCCACAACCGCTATGTCGTGGAGGAACTCGAACGCAAGGGCGCGATCTTCGTCGAGGAACTCGACGAGGTGCCCGCGGGCGCGAGGGTTATCTTCTCCGCCCATGGCGTGCCGAAATCCGTGCCGGCCGAGGCGCAATCCCGCGAACTCTTCTATCTCGACGCAACCTGCCCCCTTGTCTCCAAGGTTCATGTTGAAGCCGAGAGGCTCCACGAGCGCGGTCTCGAAATCCTGCTGATCGGCCATGCGGGGCACCCGGAAGTCATCGGCACGATGGGGCAACTGCCGGACGGCGCCGTGAGCCTCATCGAGACCGTTGCCGATGCGGAAGCCTTCGCAGCGGCCGACCCGGACAAGCTCGCCTTCGTGACGCAGACGACGCTTTCGGTCGACGACACGGCGGAGATCGTCGCGGTTCTCCGCCGCCGCTTCCCCGCCATCGCCGGACCGCACAAGGAAGACATCTGTTACGCGACGACAAACCGGCAGGAAGCGGTGAAGAGCATCGCGCCGCACGTCGATGCCATGCTCGTCATCGGCGCGCCCAATTCCTCGAACTCCATGCGCCTTGTCGAAGTCGCCGAGCGCGCGGGTTGTCCTTACGCTGCGCTCGTGCAGCGCGCGGGCGACATCGACTGGGCGGCTCTCGGCACGCCCGCAACTGTCGGGCTGACCGCCGGCGCGAGCGCACCGGAAGTGCTCGTGGAAGAAGTGATCGACGCATTCCGGCAACATTTCAGCGTGACGGTCGAAACGACGTCCGTCCGGCGCGAGTCCGTGCAGTTCAAGCTGCCGCGCGCACTCGCCGTCTGACGGGGGAAAGATGGCCGTTTATACCGAAGTGCCGGACGAGGAACTCGAAGCCTTCCTCGCCAATTACGATATTGGCGGACTGCTCTCCTACAAGGGCATCGCCGAAGGCGTCGAGAACTCCAACTACATGCTGCATACGGGCAAGGGCGTCTATTTCCTGACGCTCTATGAAAAACGCGTGGCGGCAAACGACCTCCCCTTCTTTCTGGGGCTGATGAACCATCTCGCCGGGAACGGCATCAATTGCCCGACGCCGATCCGCAACCTGAAGGGCGAGATGCTGGGAGAGCTGGCGGGGCGGCCCGCCGCCATCATCGGGTTTCTCGAAGGCGTGCATGTGCGCCGGCCGCAGCCGCGCCATTGCGTCGAGGTCGGACGCGCGCTCGCGCAGATGCATCTCGCGGGTGCGGATTTCGGGCTCACGCGCCCGAACGCGCTCAACGTCGACGGTTGGGGGCCGCTGTTCGATTCATGCCGGCCGGGCATCGACGGCTACATGCCGGGGCTCGCGCAGGAACTCGACCGGGAGCTTGCTGCCCTTCTGCGCGACTGGCCGCGCGATCTGCCATCCGGCGTCATCCATGCGGATCTCTTTCCCGACAATGTCTTCTTCATCGGCGACCGGCTATCGGGCCTGATCGATTTCTATTTCGCCTGCAACGACGCCTTCGCCTACGACCTTGCGATTTGCCTCAACGCCTGGTGCTTCGAGATCGACGGCTCGTTCAACATCACCAAGGCGCGGGGTCTGCTGCAAGCCTATACGCAGGTGAGACCGATGAACCCGGAAGAAATCGCCGCGCTGCCCCTGCTCGCGCGGGGCTCGGCCATGCGCTTCCTGCTGACCAGGCTCTATGACTGGATCAATCACCCGCCGGGAGCCTTCGTGCAGCCCAAGAACCCGAAGGAATACCTCACCAGGCTGCGCTTTCACCGCAGCGTCACCTCGCCTGCCGGCTACGGGCTCGACACATGAGCGATGCCGTCGATCTCTATACGGACGGCGCCTGCTCCGGCAATCCGGGGCCGGGCGGCTGGGGCGCGCTCATGCTCTACAAGGGCAATGAGAAGGAACTCTGCGGCGGCGAGCCCGCGACCACCAACAACCGCATGGAACTCATGGCCGCGATCCAGGGCCTTGAATCTCTGAATCGCGGCGTGAGGGTGCGCGTCCACACCGATTCCACCTATGTGAAGGACGGCATCACCAAGTGGATTCACGGCTGGAAAAAAAATGGCTGGAAGAACGCCCAGAAGAAGCCGGTCAAGAATGCCGAACTCTGGCAGCGCCTCGAAACCGCGATCGAGCGTCATGATGTGTCGTGGCACTGGGTGAAGGGCCATTCCGATCATCCGGAAAACGACCGCGCCGACGCCCTCGCGCGTCAGGGCATGGCGCCCTATCTCTCGAAGCTGAAATGAAAAGGCCCCGCCGGAGCGGGGCCTTTCTGCATTCATGCGCCGCCGCTCAGCTCAACTGCTGCAGCATCGTCTCGGCGCCGGAGACCTTCGCCTCGCCGGGGTTCGGCTCCTTGTTGAGGCTCTTCACCACGCCGTCGTCGACAAGCATCGAATAGCGCAGCGACCGCGTGCCCATGCCGAAGCCCGAACCGTCGAAGTCGAGGCCGAGCGCCTTCGTGAAGTCGCCATTGCCGTCGCCGAGCATGGTCACGTCGGCGCCCGCGCCCTGCTGCTTGCCCCAGGCGTCCATGACGAAGGCATCGTTCACCGACAGGCAGACGATTTCGTCCACGCCCTTGCCCTTGATGTCGCCCGAGGACTTGATGAAGCCCGGCAGGTGCTGGTTCGAGCAGGTCGGCGTGAAGGCGCCCGGCAGCGCGAACACCACCACCTTGCGGCCCTTGAAGAGCTCGCCGGTCTTCACCGGCGCGGGGCCCTTGTCCGTCATCTTCATAAGGGTCGCTTCGGGAATCCTGTCACCCACGTTGATGGCCATATGAGCCTCCTCCTGATCTGCGGCGCGCCGCCGCGGCGCGCGATGTTGGCGGCATTAAAGCCTCAAACGCCTTCCCTTGCCAGTCCGGCGCGGGTCACATTGTCTTGCGGATCACATAGGCGGTATCGGGGCCCGACAGGATGAAACCCAGTTCCACGCCTTCCAGCATGGCGGGCGACAACACCTCCACCTCAACGACATAACGCACGACATCGCCTTCCCGTTTCACGCGCGGCGTACCGAACCAGATGTTCTTCGGCCCATCCACGATGAGCATGGGCGGCGTGCAGCCCTTTCCGCAGCCCGCAAGGCTCACTTCGAGCGCCGGCGCCGAAGCCTCGCGCCAGCGGATATCGAGCATATCGGCATCGGCCGGCGGCACGGGCACGCGGGCAAGCGCGGCGCGAAGGCGCGATGCCCCCTGCCCGTCATCGGTCTCAGCACCGGACGGCACGGTCAGTTCGAGATTTGCCTCGCGCGGCACGCAGATGTCGGAGCAGATGCCGTAAAACATCGAAAGACGCAACGTCACGGGGCGCGATGCATCCTCCGGCACGACACGCAGCGGCCAGACGACCTCCCCCTCATAGCCATAGGTGATGTCGCCCGGCGCGTCGAAGCGCTCCGGCACGGGCCAGCTCAGATCCACGCTTGCGACATTCTCGGAGGCCGACCAGTCGAAAACGGGGGGAATGCCCGAATCGCCCGGCCTCTTCCAGTAGGTCTTCCAGCCCTCCGCAAGGCGCAGGTCGATGCCCGCCAGGAAGGGGGCGCCGTCATGCGCGCGTTGCGCGGTCAGGAGGTCGAGCCCGCGCACGCCCATGCCGGGCGCGGCAGCCAGCGGCACGGCGGCAAGCCACGCAAGCGCCGTCACAAGCAAAAAGCCGAAGCGGCGCGCCGCTCTCATCGATTTTCATCCCGTAATGTCCGGCGCCCTTGCGCCGTAATGCCGTCCTGCCGCGAAACTAGCATTGCGCGGCGCTCACGCGCTGCACAAATAGCTGTGACGGAAAGCCCCCTCGACGAGGCGTGACAAGCGCCGCGCAAGAGTGCAGGATTTCGGAAAGTCGCGCACCCCCATGTGCGCCCTATCGGCGTGGAGGCAGTTCTGTCATGAGCCCTATGTCGGCGGATTTGAGCTATCGCCCCGAGGATGACGGCTTTCTCGAGGGCAAGATGCTGATCGCGATGCCGTCGATCGGCGACGACCGGTTCGACCGCACGGTCATCTATATGTGCGTCCACAATCCCGATGGCGCCATGGGCATTGTCGTGAACAAGCCGGCCGACAACATCACCTTCCCGGACCTGCTCGACCGGCTGTCGATCCGCGTTCCCGGTACGCGTCTGCCGAAAGAGATTTGCTGCCCGGTGCTCGCGGGAGGCCCGGTCGAGATGGGCCGCGGCTTCGTGCTCCACACGCAGGACTACTTCTCGGATGAGTCGACACTGCCTGTCGACGAGAATGTCGGGCTGACCGCGAGCGTCGATATCCTGCGCGCCATGGCGACGGGCTGCGGGCCGAGCCGCGCATTGCTCGCGCTCGGTTATGCGGGCTGGGCGCCCGGCCAGCTCGACGCCGAGATACAGGCAAATGGCTGGCTCCATTGCGACCCCGATCCCGAACTTCTGTTCGGACTCGATCTCGATGCGAAATATCACTCGGCACTCGCCAAGCTCGGCATCGACCTCTCGCTGCTCTCGGGCGAGGCGGGCCACGCCTGACTCGAACATTGTCCGGGGCGACATGTTTTTCCGGAAGTGACGTCCCTATCTATTCCAGTAGTGCGCGATGAAATCGAGCGCTTCTGCCGCCCGCATCGGCTGGCCGAAATAATAGCCCTGGCCGTAATCGCAGCCCATCGCCGCAAGGTCGGCCGCCTGCGTTTCGCTCTCCGTTCCTTCCGCCACAACCTCCATGCCGAGGTCGTGCGCAAGCGACACCATGGAACGGATGATGAGCGGGGTTTCGCGGTCCGCCGACATGCCGGCGACGAATGAGCGGTCGACCTTCAGCGTGTCGAAGGGAAAGCGTTGCAGGTAACTCAGGCTCGAATAGCCGGTGCCGAAATCGTCGAGCGAGAGACCGGCGCCAAGCGCCTTCAGACGGCCGAGCATGTTGGCCGCGAATTCCGGATTCTCCATGACGAGCGATTCCGTCACTTCGAGTTTCAGCGTTCCGCGCTCGATGTCGATGCGGTTCAGCACGCGCTTCACATCGTCGATGAGGTCGTGACGGAGAAGCTGGCGGCTCGACACATTGACGCTCACCGTGAGAGGCCGTTCCATCGGGAACAGTTTCTGCCAGGTCGCAAGTTCCTCGCTTGCCGCGCGCAACGCAAAACGGCCGATCTCGGTGATGACGCCGAGTTCCTCGGCCAGCGGCACGAAATTGTCGGGCGTCAGCAAGCCGTCCTTCGGATGGTTCCAGCGGATCAGCGCCTCGAAGCCGCGCACCGAGCCGTCGGTGAGCGACATGATCGGCTGGTAATAGACTTCGAGTTCCTTGCGCTCGATCGCATGGCGGAGATCGGTTTCCAGCGTCAGGCTGTCATCCGCCTCCACCCGCATGCCCGGTTCGAAAAGTTCGATGCGCGCCTTGCCGGTGCGCTTGGCGTGATACATCGCGATTTCGGCTTCGGTCAGCAGTTCCTCGGGATGCTCGTGTGTGTCCTCGCAGATCGCCACCCCGACCGAACAGGTCGGATAGATTTCGTGCCCGGCGACTTCGATCGGCTGGCGCAGGAACTCGCTCGCCTGTTCCGCGAAGGCGACCGCATCGTCGCGCGCCGTCCGCGCCGTCAGCAGCACGGCGAAGGCGTCGCCGCCGATCCGCGCCACGGTATCGTCCTGGGTGATGAGCGATTCAAGGCGCCGCGCAATCGCAATCAGCAGCGCATCGCCGCCGGAATGGCCGATGCTGTCGTTCACGATCTTGAAGCGGTCGAGGTCGATCATCAAAAGTGCGGCGCGCGGGCGTTCGAGCAAGCCACGTCGGCGGATCGCGCGCGACATGCGGTCCATGAAGAGGGCGCGGTTCGGCAGGCCCGTCAGGCTGTCATGCACGCTGTCATGCATCAGCCTTTCCTCGGAAAGTTTCTGCGCCGAGACGTCCCGCACCGTACCGATGCAGCGCGTGGCGAAATTCTCCGGCCCCGCGATGCAGCTCGCCGAAAGCGCGACCCAGCGGAAAACGCCGTCCGAATGCCGCATGCGAAATTCGAGCGAAAAGGAAACATTGCCGCGCCCGATATAGGCATTGAGCGCGGTGCGATAGGTTTCGCGGTCGGCGGGATGCATGTGCTCGCGCCACGCAAGCTCGTTGCCGTCGAGCGCTCCGGCGTCGAGACCGAGCATCGCCTCGACGGAGGGCGATACATAGAGCCGGTCATTCGCGATATCCCAGTCCCATACGCCCATGCGCGCACCGGTGAGCGCGAAAGCATGACGCTGTTCGCTCCTCAGCGTGCCGATGTCGGCGCGGCGGCGGCCGCCCTGTGCATGATAGGCGGCGGCGAAGGCGAAAAGCGTGAGTGCCGTGGTGAAGACGCCGCCGGCGACGGTTGTCCCCGCAAAGGTGCTTCCCGCCCAGCCCATGGCGTGAAGGGCGCCGAGCAGCCCCGCAAGGCCGAATAGCACGGCGCCGGGGATCAGAAGCTGCGCCGGGCGCACGCCGCGCAACGCCGCCATGACGACAAGCGGCGCACCGCCGAGAAGCGCGACGGCAAGGAAGATGCGCACGAAGAGCGCGGCCATCGAAACGCCGATGAAGGCGAGCGGGATACACGCCAGCACGACATAGCCGAGCAATCGCGTCGCGCGCGCAAGCGAAGCGGAATGGCGTTCGCTGTCGAGAAAGAACCGCTCCAGCATGAAAACGGCGGAGGCAAAGAGCGTCAGCGCGATGGTCCGCGCAACGAGATCCCACCAGGGCCCGAGCGAGAAAATCGAGGCGAGATAACCGAACTCGCCGAGAAGCACGAGGAAGCCCGCGCCGAGCAGGGCCGCCGTCGCTCGCGCGGCCGCCACGCGGGTCAGGATACCGAGCGCGGTCATGTAGACGGCGAAAGCCGCGATGACGGCGAGCATGCCGCCCTCGACAAGCGCGAGGCGCTGCGTGAAGCGCGCCCAGGCTTCTTCATGCCAGAGATAGATGCCGGATTGCGTATCGCTGTCTGCGTGAAGCGCCACGGCGATGCTCGTCTGCGGATCGGCGCCAAGCGCATAGACGGCAAAGCCCGGCCAGGCGTTGAGCGTGGAGAGCGACGGGTCCTCGCCGCCCGCCGTCACGCCGCGGCCGAACTCGACATGAGGCCTCGGCCAGAAGAAAGCGCCAGGTCCCTCGCCCCGCCGGTCGGCGACGACGAGCCGCGTCACCTGTTCCTCGCCGCGGTTCCGGAGCGCGAAAACGCGCCAGGTACCGGTTTCGTCTCCCTCGCCGCTCCAGAGCACGACCGAGCCGTCGTCGAGTTCGCTCTCGCCCATGTCTTCGGGCGCCGCCTCATCTCCCTGCAGCGGTTCGACCGCGACCTCGCCGCCGCCATTTGCAGGCGGTTCGATGGTGAGCTTCGTGCCGGAGGCCGGGTAGTCGTGAACGAAAGGTGTGAGATCGACAACGGGATGCACGTCGTCCATCGCGACCGCGTCGAGCGCCTTCGCGGCCGCTGGCATCAAGGCCAGTCCGAACGCCAGCGCAAGCGCGGCGGGCGCGCGCCTCATGCGCGCCGTCATCTGGCCCCCTCGCCGCATCCCTGGATAGCTCCTCTTGAACTTTTACTTGCGCAGGTCGTCGCGCAGAATGGCGAAAACAACATGATCCCGCCAGGCGCCATTGATCCGGAGATAGCCCCTCGCGATGCCTTCCTCGGTGAAGCCGCATTTGCGGAGCACCGCGCGCGAGCGCTCGTTCTCCGGCAGGCAGGCGGCCTGCAACCTGTGCAACTTCGGCGTTCGCCCGCCCAGTAGCCGAGCGTACAACTTTGCTGCACGCCCCGCTGCACACCGGAAATCGTGCAGCCACCGAGCAAAACATGATCTTCCTCACGAAAGATGAAGAAGGGATAGGCATGATCCTCGCGGATTTCCCGCTGGTAGCGGCGGAGGCGGCGGCGGAAGGCCGCCCGCGTCAGATCGTCGGCCGGCCATATCGGTTCCCAGGGCGTCAGGAAGGCGCGGCTCTTGTCCCGCAGCTCCGCCCAGGCCTCGTGGTCGGCGAGCTGCGGGTTCCGCAGGTAGACGCCGTTGCCGAGAACGGCCGGCGCCACGTCTGGTCTCGATATCGAGCGGAGAAATGCCATCGGCGACAAGCCCTCGTCTGCGACGGGCAGCCTCCCGAGGCGCCCCCCTCCCTCCCGAAGCCGAAGCGAAACGGCCCTAGTTGGCGAATCTTGCCGCGAGACGGTCGTAGGATTCAAGTCCTCCGCCCGCGCCCTTGAGCGGGCCGATGGCGGAAAGCGCGAAACGCTTGCCGCCGAGGAGCCGGCCGGCGAAGCGGCCGACCGCCGCGGCATCGACCGCATCGACCTTTTCGATCAGTTCCGCGATCGGCAGCACCCGGCCATGGATCATGTATTGCCGGGCGATCTGTTCGGCGCGCGACGACGAGCTCTCAAGGCCCATCATCAGCCCCGCCTTGATCTGCGCGCGGGCGCGGGCCACTTCCGCCTCGTTCACATCCACGCCGATGCGGCCAAGCTCGCCCGAAAGCACGGGCATCAGCTCCGCCACATGCTCCGGCGCGGTGCCCGCATAGACACCGAAAACGCCTGTATCCGCGAAGGACCACGAAAAGGCGAAGACCGAGTAGCAGAGACCGCGCTTCTCGCGCACTTCCTGGAACAGGCGCGACGACATGCCCCCGCCAAGCACGCCGGAAAAGACCTGTGCGGTATAATAATCCGGATCGGAGTAGGTTGGCCCCTCGAAGGCCAGCGCCAGATGCGTCTGTTCGAGATCGCGCTCCTTGCGGATTTCGCCGCCCTCGAAGGCCGCTTTCGCCGCGCCATTGCTCTTGTGCTGCCGCAGCGTGGTGAAGCGCTCGCTCGCGAGGCGCACCAGCGTCTCGTGGTCGACCCCGCCGGCCGCCGCGAGCACCATGCCGGGCGCGAGATAACGCTCGTTCATATAGCCATGCAGATCGTCGCGGCCGAAGCCCGACACCGTGTCCACCGTGCCGAGGATCGAGCGGCCGAGCGGCTGGCCGGGAAAGGCCGCCTCCAGCAGATCGTCGAAGACCACATCGTCCGGCGTGTCGTGCGCCTGGCCGATTTCGGAAATGATGACGCCGCGCTCGCGCTCGACCTCTTGCGGGTCGAAGACCGAGTTCTGCAGGATGTCGGCGAGAATATCGACGGCAAGCGGCAGGTCCTCGCGCAACACCCGCGCATAATAGGCCGTGGATTCATGCGTCGTGTGGGCGTTCAGGTGTCCGCCCACCGTCTCGATCTCCTCGGCGATGGCGAGTGCCGAGCGGCGCTCCGTGCCCTTGAAGGCCATGTGCTCCAGCATGTGCGACACGCCATGCTCGCGCGCGGATTCGTGGCGCGCGCCGGTGTTCACCCACATGCCCACCGAGGTCGTCTGGAGATGGGGCATGCTGTCGGTCACGACGGTGAGGCCGTTCTCAAGGCGGGTCACTTCAACGGACATGGAACACACTCCTTCTTCAACGCATTACTCGGACGGCGGACAGGTCAGGCGGCAATGGAACGGGCGCGCTCGCGGATAAAGGCTTCGACGCTGCCCAGATCGTTCGGCAGCGCGGCGAGCCGCTCTTCCCGTTCGAACAGGTCCGTCATGGCGGGCGGCAAGCCGGGATGGATGCCCGTCGCCTTTTTCACCGCGTCGGGGAACTTCGCCGGATGCGCCGTCGCCAGCGTCACCATTGGCACGGCGGCATTACCCCGCAACCTTGCCGCGGCGGCAAGACCGACCGCCGAATGCGGATCGACGAGCTCTTCCGTTTCCGCCAGCGTCCGCCGGATCCTCTCGGCCGTTTCGGTCTCGTCGACACGCACGGCGCCGAAGCGCTCGCGGATCGCCGCCATCGCGGCCTTCTCCACCTCGAAGGCACCGGACTGGCTGAGGCTCTGCATCGCCCGCGTCACCGCCTCGCCGTCATTCCCGTAGGCGTCGAAAAGCAGCCGCTCGAAGTTGGACGAGACCTGGATGTCCATGCTCGGGCTGATCGTCGGCACGACCTTGCCGACCTCGTAGCGTCCCGTCTCCAGCGTGCGCGCCAGGATGTCGTTCACATTGGTCGCGATGATGAGCCTGTCCACCGGAAGCCCCATCTTCGCGGCGGCGTAGCCTGCGAAAATATCGCCGAAATTACCCGTCGGCACCGAGAAGGAGACCGGCCGGTGCGGGGCGCCCAGCGCCACCGCACTGGTGAAGAAATAGACGATCTGGGCCATCACGCGGCCCCAGTTGATCGAGTTCACGCCCGCAAGGCTCACCTCGTCGCGGAAGGCGTGGTCGTTGAACATCGCCTTCACCAGCGCCTGGCAATCGTCGAAGGAACCTTCGACGGCAATGTTGTGGACGTTGGCGTCCAGCACCGTCGTCATCTGGCGGCGCTGCACCTCGGAGACGCGGCCCTTCGGGTGCAGGATGAAAATATCCGTCGTGTCGCGGCCGCGAAAGGCCTCGATCGCGGCCGAGCCCGTGTCGCCCGAGGTTGCGCCCACCACCGTGATGCGCCGTCCCTTTGCCGCCAGCACATGATCGAAGAGGCGCGCGAGAATCTGCATCGCCACGTCCTTGAAGGCGAGCGTCGGCCCGTGAAAGAGTTCGAGCAGCCAGTCATTCGCCGCCATTTGCCGCAGCGGCACAACCGCTTCGTGGCGGAAACCCGCATAGGCGCCCTCGATCATCGCGCGGAGATCCGCATCCGTGATCGACGCGCCCACATAAGGCCGCATGACGCGGAAGGCCGTCTCCTCATAAGAAAGACCGGCGAGGCCCGCGATCTCGTCCTTGCCCCAGTGCGGCCAGACGGCGGGAACGTACAAGCCGCCGTCGCGCGCCAGGCCCGTGAGCAAAGCGTCCTCGAATTCAAGCTCCGGGGCGCGGCCCCGCGTGCTGACGTATTTCACCATAATCTCCAGGATAGCCGAACCTCAAATATCTTTTATTTCAATTACTTACCGAGGTAACGCGCCTCGATATGCGCCTTGAAGGCCGCCGTCCCGAGCGGCTCGCCCGTTGCCTCGGAGACGATCTCGTCGGGCGTCCGGCTGGCTCCCTTGCCATGCACATGGGTCCGCACGAAGCCGAGAAGCGGCGCGAAATCGCCCTGCCCCAGCGCCGCCTCGATCCCGTCATGCCGCCGCTTTGCCGCCGCGAAGAGTTGCGCCGCCGCCAGCGCGCCCAGCGTGTAGGTCGGAAAGTAGCCGAAGGAGCCGGACGGCCAGTGGATGTCCTGCATGCAGCCCGTCGCATCGTCCGGCGGCACGATGCCGAGCATCCGCTCCATGCCTTCGTTCCAGGCGGCGGGCAGATCCTTCGCCTTCAGTTCGCCCGCGATCATCGCGCGTTCCAGCCCATAGCGCAGCATCACATGCAGCGGATAGCTCACCTCGTCGGCCTGCACGCGGATGAAGCCCGGCGCGACGCGGCGATAGTGGCGAAGGACGTTTTCAGGTTCCCAGGCCGGCCCCTCGCCGCCGAAACCCGCTTTGAGGCGCGGCGCGAGAAAGCGGATGAAGCTCTCCGTCCGCGCCGCCTGCATCTCGAAGAGCAGCGACTGGCTCTCATGGATGGTCATGCCACGCGCGCGCCCGGCCGGCTGGCTGCGCCATTCGGGCGGCAATCCGCGTTCATAAAGCGAATGCCCCGTCTCGTGGATCACCGCCATCAGGCTTTCGGTGAAGTCCGCCTCGTCGTAGCGCGTGGTGATGCGGCTGTCGTCGGGCACGCCGCCGGTGAAGGGATGGTGGCTCACATCGAGCCTGCCATGCGCGAAGTCGAAGCCGATCAGGTCCATCACCTCGCGGCCGATCTTTTCCTGCAAGGCGACGGGGAAAGGGCCCTCGATGGGAAGTGCGGCGGGGCCGCGCGCCTGATGCTCCATCACCTCCCGCAAAAGCCCCGGCAGGAAGCTTTCGAGCTCGGCGAACAGCACGTCGATATCGGCCGAGCGGCGGCCCGGATCGTAGCCGTCGAGCAGCGCGTCGTAGGGATCGAGCCCCAGCGCCTCCGCCTTCGCGGCCGCCTGTTCGCGCACCAGCGCAATCAGCTTGTCGAGTTCGGGGGCGAGGCTCGCATAATCGTTCGCCGCCCGCGCTTTCCGCCAGACCATTTCGGCCGCCGACTTCTGCCGCGACAGCCGCGTGACAAGCGAGGCCGGCGTCGCCGTCGCATGGGCATGGAGGCGCGCCATCTCCTGCAGGTTCGCCCGGTCCCACGGATCGAGCCCATCCGCCTCGCGCGCCGCGCCGATCAGGTCCGCGACTTCGGGGGCCGTCAGCGTTTCATGCGCGATGAGCGAGAGGATCGCCTGCTGGTCGGCGCGCGCGCCCGCGCCGCCTTCCGGCATCATGGTCGCGCGGTCCCAATGCAGCACCGCCTGCGCACCCGACAGCGCGGAGAGCCGCTCGAAGCGATCCTTCAATGCCGCGTAGGCCGCCGTCGAATTGCGCTCGCTCATGGCATTTTCCGCTTTCGCCCGATCCGTCCATTCGCCTTGTGATAGGCAATGTAGATGCCGCCAAGTACGGCCGCGAGGCCGAACCAGGTCAGCGCATAGTCGAGATGATTGTTCGGGATGTCGATGCGCGCGCCCTTCGGCTGCGGCCATTCCCCGGCGAAGCTCCCCTTCTCCGCCTCGACGATGAAGGGCGCGATTGTCACCCCTTCGAGCGCTGCGCCCATCGTGGCGGGATCGCGCACCATCCAGATATTTTTGGCCGGGTCGTCCTGTCCGTCGAACGAACTGCGTGCCTGCGGCTCGCGCATGACGCCGGTGAACGTCACCTCGCCGTCGGGCGCGGCCCCATGCGCATCCTTCAGCGGCAAAGGCACGAAGCCGCGATCGACAAACACCACGGCATCCGGCGCCACCTTGAGGGGGCTCAGCACGCCGTAGCCCGCCGCGCCGCCCGCATCTTGCGTGAAGTGATGAAACTCCGCGTCGAGGAAGCGCCCCGTCAGCGTCACGCGGCGAAATTTCTCCGCTTCCGCATCGAACGTCTCCCATGCGTCGGGCCGCGGCAGCGCCACGGGCGCTTCATGGAGCCGCGTCTCGATCCGCGCCAGCAACGCTTCCTTCCAGGCAAGCCGCTCGACCTGCCAGAGCCCGAGCCCGATCAGCACCGGCAGCGCCGCGAGCGTCATGAGCGTCGGCCAGAGCAGCGGCCGGAAGAAGCGCCGGGAGAAGTAATTGTCGCGCAAACTCATTTCTCCAGGCGGCCTTCCTCGGCCCGGTGGCGATATTGCTGCGCCACCAGCCATCCCTTCAACGGGCGAATGAGGCCGATGGTGAGCGCCAGCGTCAGCGGAATCCAGAGCATCGCGTGAACCCAGTAAGGCGGCGACCAGGTGACCTCCACCCAGAGCACGAGCCCGACGACGATGAAGCCCGCGATCATCATGATGAAGACGGCCGGTCCGTCGCCCGCATCGGCAAAGGAATAGTCGAGCCCGCAGACGTCGCATTTCGGTGCGAGGTCCAGAAAGCCCTTGTAGAGCTTGCCCTTGCCGCAGCGCGGGCAGCAGCCCTTGAGGCCGACTTCGATAGACGAGGGCATCGTCTCCTGCTTATCCGTCATGATGCGTCTCCCCGTCTTTCCAAATGACAAGGGGCGAGCCGCTGCCGCAGACCCGCCCCCCGATTCTCTCACCGAACCGTTTCCGCGAAAGCTCAGGCGCCGTGGATCGCTCCGCCGTGGCCGCCCCAGATGTAGATCGCAAAGAACAGGAACAGCCAGACCACGTCGACGAAGTGCCAGTACCAGGCCGCCGCCTCGAAGCCGAAATGCTGCTTCGGCGTGAAGTCGCCCTTGATCGCGCGCAGCAGGCAGACGATCAGGAAGATCGTGCCGACAAGCAC